>CAZSUH010000025.1:8910-26261 GCA_964609905.1 uncultured Verrucomicrobiota bacterium | reverse complement strand
CCGCGCACGTGTTCCACCAACTCCGGCGGCAACAGGCCCGCCATGGCGTCGCGCACGTCGTCGATGAGCGAGTAAATGATCTCGTAGGGCCGGATCTCGATGCCTTCATGCTTGGCCAACCGGGCCACGTCGACCTCTTTGCCCACGCGAAACTGGAGGATGATGGCGTTGGAAGCCTTGGCGAGCAGCACGTCGTTGGTCGTGACGTTTCCCGCGCCGCACAGGATGAAGTTGAGTTGCACCTTGTCGCTCTTGATCCCCTCGAGCCCGTGGAGGATTGCCTCCACCGAGCCCTGCACGTCGGCCTTCAGAATCAGCTTGAGCTCCAGGCGGCCCAGCTCCTTGAGCGACTCGTAGAGCGATTCCAGCGAAACCTTCTTGGGCGCGTTCATCTGCTCTTCTTTAATCTTCATGGCGTGTTCCGCGGCGCGATCGCGGGCGAACTTATCGTCCTGACAGACGAGAAATTCGGCGCCCGCCTCGGGCACGCCGGAAAGCCCCAGGCACTTGACCGGGGTGGACGGCCCGGCGGATTTGACGCGTTCGCCGCGGTCGTTGATCAGAGCGCGGACGCGCCCCCAGTGGGCGCCGCACAGCAGGGCGTCGCCCAGGCGCAGCGTGCCGGCCAGCACCAGCAGGTTGGCCGTGGGGCCCATGCCCTGCTCCAGTTGCGCCTCGATGACCACGCCCTTGGCGCGCCGTTTCGGATTGGCCTTGAGTTCCCGCATCTCCGCCACCAGCAGGATCATCTCGAGCAGGTGATCGATGCCCGCTCCGGTGACGGCGCTGACCGGGCAGCACACCGTTTCCCCGCCCCAGTCTTCCGGGGTCAGGCCCATGGCCGCCAGTTGTTGCTTGACCTGTTCCGGGTTGGCGGTGGGGAGATCCACTTTGTTGATCGCCACGATCATCGGCACCTTGGCCGCCTGAACGTGCTGGATGGCCTCCCTGGTCTGCGGCATGATGCCGTCATCCGCCGCCACCACGATCACCGCAACGTCGGTCAGGGTGGCGCCCCGCGCGCGCATGGCCGTGAAGGCCGCATGGCCCGGGGTGTCGAGAAACGTGATCGACTGATCCTTCACCGTCACGGTGGAGGCGCCAATGTGCTGCGTGATGCCGCCGTCCTCGCCCTTGGCCACCGCGGACTTGCGAACCCGGTCGAGCAACGAGGTTTTGCCGTGGTCCACGTGCCCGAGCACGGTGACGACGGGCGGTCGCGGCTTCAGGTCCGCCGGCGTGTCCTCGTCCTCCGCCATCTCGGGTTTATGCAACGGCACCTGCGTATGCTCGGGTTTCTTTTCCCGCTCGACCGCGAAGCCGTGCTTCTCGGCCACCTGTTGCGCCACCTTGGCGTCCAGCCGCTCGTTGATGGAAGCCAGGATGTTCATCTTCATCAACGAGGCGATCAGCAGGTTCGGTTTGAGCCCCAGCAGATCGGCCAGTTCCTTGACGGAGATGACGGACTTGAGCGTGATCGTCTTGCCCGTTGCAGCCGGCGCCGGAGGAACGGAAGGCGCGGCCGGGGCCGCCGGGGGCCGGGGCTGGGCTTCCACGGGCGGTTTCGCCGTGGAGGGCGGCGCGGCCGGCGGCTTCGACGCCGTCGGAGCAGGCGGACGCGCGCCCGGCGCCGACGAGGCCTGGGGATGGCGCCAGGGCGGTTTTGCCGACGGCGGAGTGGGCGGACGCGCGCCCGGCGCCGACGAGGCCTGGGGATGGCGCGCGAGTTTGGGCGGCGTCACCGGGCGCGCCGGCGCCGCGGCTTTGGGGCGAATCGGCGCGCGCGGAGGAAGCGGAATAATGACATATTTGGGCTTCGCGGGCGCTTCAACGGGAGGAGGAGGCGCGGCCGGCGCGGGTGGAGGCGGAGGCGGTGGAGGCGGAGGCGGTGGAGGCGGAGGCGCAACAACCGGCGCCGCCGGCGCCACGGTGGCGGAAGGGGCGTAAAGCCGGCGCGCCGCCACGATTACGGCTTCATCCACGGCGCTGAAATTGCTTTTCACCGCCATGCCGTTCTGGGCCAGTTTCTCCAGCAACTCCTTGCTGGAAACGCCCAGTTCCTTGGCTAATTCGTGCGCTCTCATGACTGTTTCTGCCCGCTCTCTTCCGTGTTCACCTGAGACAGAGCAGCCGCTTCATACACCGCTTTGGCGGTCTCGGCGTCCATATCCGTTCCGCTCTGAATCGTCTCCACATCCGCGGCCAGAATGCCCACGACATCGAGGAACCCGGCCTTCACCAGTTTCTCGGCATTCTCCTTGCCGATGCCCGGCACGTCCGCCAGGCGTCCGATTGCGCGGCTCATCTTCTCCTCGAAGCTGATGTCGCCTTCATCGCGCTGAATATCGACTTTCCAGCCGGTCAGCTTGGCCGTCAGCCGCACATTCTGACCGCGCTTGCCGATGGCCAGCGACAACTGGTCCGTGTCGGCCGTGACATGGATGACCTTCGGCTTGTCGGGATCCGTCACCACGCGGGCAAGCTTGGCCGGGGAAAGCGCGTTCGACACGTACGTCCGGATGTCGTCGCTCCAGCGAACGATATCGATCTTCTCGCCCGAGAGCTCCTTGACGATGTTTTTTACCCGCATGCCGCGCATGCCCACGCAAGCGCCCACGGGGTCCACTTTCTCCTCGCGGGAATGCACGGCGATCTTCGTGCGCTGGCCGGGTTCGCGGGCAATCCCCTTGATTTCGATGGTGCCGTCGGCAATCTCGGCGACTTCCAGCTCGAAGAGCGCTTTCACGAAATTCGGATGCGCGCGGGACAGCACCAGGCTCGGCCCGGGCGCGTTCTCCTGAACCTCCAGCAGCATGGCCCGGATGCGGTCGCCCTGCTGATACTCCTCCCCCTGGATGCGCTCGTTTTTAGGCAGCACCGCCTCGGCCCGGCCCAGATCCACAATCACGTCGGTCCGGTCGAACTGGCGCACGGAGCCGCTGACGATCTTGCCGATCTGGTCCTTGTATTCTTCCTTGACCACGGCCCGTTCCGCCTGGCGCAGCTTCTGGGTGAACGCCTGCCGGGCGTTCTGGGCCGCAATCCGTCCGAAATCCCGGGGCGTAACGTCGATATCGATCTCGTCGCCAAGTTTGGCGTCGGGTTTGATTTTCTGGGCTTTGGCCAGGCTGATCTCATCATGCGACGGAGTCGCCTGCTCCACCACCGAGACCGTGGCAATGGCCCTGATGGCGCAGGTTTTGCGGTCGATTTCGATCCTCAGGTTTTTCGCGGGACCGACGCTTTTCCGGGAGGCTTGCAACAACGCCGCCTCCAGCGCCTGCACGACCGTTTCGCGGTCAATGCCGCGTTCCTTTTCCCAATAAGCGAGAAAGGCGCGAATCTCTTCCATGGCCCCTTCTCCTTCCTCTGTTGTTCACTCGACCCGGGCTTGGCAGCCAGGGGCTTCCCCCATAAAAAAAGTGGGTTTGGGGACCCACTTTCGGCTCGAACCCTCTTTTTCTAAACGCTGAATACTATACATTTCAATACCGATTCGTCAAGACGTAAAACGAAAAAAAACGAAAATCCGGCGCGGTTTGCCTCCGGGAGTCCCTTCGTGCTTGCGCTCGGAGGGGGGTGAATGATAAAAAAAGGCCATCCATGAATAACGCACCCATCCGGCCCGATCAGCCTTTTGTCGACTGCCTGCTGCAAAAAAAGTGGTATCTGTCGCCCTTGCCCCATCGGCGGGTTTGGTTTGCCCCGTTGCGTTACCTCGCGGGCATTTTAAAGATCGCCGTTCAGTGCGGTTGGGCTGCCCGCCGCAACCGGTTCACGAATCAGGACGCCTTCCATCAGTCGCATAAAACCATCAAACTGGTCGAGGCCATTGGCGGCACTGTTGAAATACGGGGATTGGAAAATCTGGCCGCCCAGAAAAGCCCCGTGGTGGTGGTGGCCAACCACATGAGCCTCCTGGAAACGTTCATGTTTCCCTGCCTGCTTATTCCTTTCCGGCCCGTCTGCGTCGTGCTCAAAAAGGAACTCACCGAATACCCCGTTTTCGGCCGCGCCATGAGTTCGCTCAACCACATCGCCGTCAGCCGCGATAACCCCCGCGCCGATTTTCGCACCGTCATGGAAGAAGGGGTCAAATTCCTGAACAACGGCATTTCCGTGCTTATTTTTCCGCAATCCACCCGAGACAGGATTTTCATTCCTTCGGAATTCAACACACTCGGCGAAAAACTTGCCGCTAAAGCCGGCGTTTTAGTCGTTCCGGTAGCTGTAAAAACCGATTTACACGGCAATGGCCGAGTTGTCAAAGAATTCGGGCGCATCGTTCCGGCCCGCCCGGTCCGCTTTCAATTCGGCCCCCCTGTGGACCCCCAGAAAGAGGGACGTCAGGCCCACGATCAAATCGTCCGTTTCATCGCCACACAACTGCGCGCCTGGGGCCTGCCGGTCCAGGATGCCTCGGCCAGCCCCGGACACCCCCCGCCATGAACGATTCCTGGACCGAGATCTGCCTTCCCATTCTCCAGGCCAACCTGCTGGCCATTCAGCGCTCGCTCACTCCCCACACCGAACTGATCGCCGTGCTCAAAGCCGATGCCTATGGCCACGGCATCGACATCGTCGGTCCCGCGGCCTGGGAGGCCGGCGTCCGCCGCTTCGCCGTCTTCCACCTCGAAGAAGCCGCGCGGCTCCGCCGCCTGCTCCCCCAGGCCGCGATCCTGCAAATCGGCGTCGCCGATCCCCGCGAGGTGGCCGACCTGCTCGAACTCCGCATCCAGCCCCTGATTGTCTCGACCGATCAGGCCAGCGGACTCGCCCGCGAAGCCGCGCGTCGAAATGCCGTCCTGACGGTCGCCGCCAAAATCGACACCGGCATGGGACGCCTCGGCTTTTCCTGGGAAACCGCGGCCGCGGAACTCCCTCCGCTTGCCAAACTGGCTGGTCTTCACATCAACGGCGCCGGCACCCACCTCGCTTCCGCCGGCGCCTCCGATCACGCTTTCGCCGACCTCCAAATCATCCGCTTTCACCAAGTCCTTCAAGCCTGCCGGGATCGCGGCCTGCCCCTCCCCTTCTGCCATGCCGCCAACAGCGACGCCTTCTGCCACTCGCACGACTGGCACTTTCAGGCGGTCCGGCCCGGCATCCTCCTCTATGGCTACGGCCCCAAAAAGCCGAACGCGCCCGCCACCCATCCCTTCCTCCAGTGGAAAACCCGCCTGGTCCAGGTCAAATCCGTCCCCGCCGGCTTCCCGGTCAGCTACGACTCCTCCTATCGCACCCCCCGCGCCACACGCATCGGCACCCTTCCTGTCGGCTATTCCGACGGCTACTCCCGCGCCTGGAGCAACACCGCCTTCGTGCTCATCCGCGGCCGCCGCGCGCCCATCGCCGGCCGCGTGACCATGAATCTGATCATGGTCGACCTGGGCCCCGATTCCCCGGCCCAGCCCGGCGACGAAGCCGTGCTGCTCGGCGAACAGGGCGGCGATTCCCTCTGGGCCGACGAACTGGGCCGCCTCTCGGGCACCATCTCCTACGAGGTGCTGACCTCCATCCGCAGTCCCCGCATCGCCGTGGTGGACCATGCCCCAGCCTGATTCCCTTTTCTCCACCTCCTCGTTCGCCGCCGGCTGCCTCGCCGCGCTTCCCGCGGCCTGGCGCGCCTCGTCTCCCGTCCCGCCGGCGTCCCCCCATCCGGTACAGGCCGATTTCCTCGGTGTCTGCGTGGCGCCTTCCGACGCGCCCGAGGGCGACGATTTTCTGATCGATGCCCTGCGCCAGGCCGGTCTCCGGAACGTGCGGCTCGACCTCACCTACGCCCACGACTCCGGCCCGGCCGGCCGCCTGCTCCGCCGCCTGCTCGACGCGGATTTCCGGGTCTGGATCCACCTGGTGCAACCCTGGGACGAGGCGGCTCGCATGCCCGCGGCCGAGGCGGTCGACCGCTGGACCGCCTTCACGCGCGACCTCTTTCAAACCTATCGCGGCCGCGTGGCGGTGTTCGAGGTCGGCGCCACCGTGAACCGGCGTAAATGGACCGGTTACTCCAGCCTCGATGCCTTCCTCCGCGCCTGGGAAATCGCCTGGCGCGAAGCGCGGTCGGCCGGCGTCACGCTGGCCGGCGTAAACGTCACGGACTTCGAGCCTTTTTATAACGCCGGCCTCCTGGAAATCCTGAAACGCCGCGGCCTCCTCCCCGCCATCCACAGCGACAACCTGTTCGCCGAACGGGCCACGGAACCCGAGCGATTCGACCCCAAAATCCTGGGGCCCCGCCTGGCGGGGGTGGCACGATTCAACCTGATCCGAAAAGCCCGGCTCCTCGACGCTCTCGCCCGCCGCTTCGGCATTCTCGAAACCGTCTGCACCCACACCGCCTGGAGCGCCCGCCGCATCCGTCGACTGCTGGACGACGCCGAGCAGAAACAGGCCGACTACCTGGCCCGCTACCTGTTGCTCGCGGCCGCCTCCGGCGCCTTGAGCCGCGTCTACTGGGGCCCCTTCATCGGCCAGCGCGAAGGACTCATCGACGACGGCACGGCGGAATACCCGGACCCCGTGCCGCACGTGACCTTCTATGGCCGCGCGCCCGGCAACCCCGCCCGCTACCGGTTCCGGCCCGCCTTCCACGCCCTGCGCGCGCTGGCGGGCTTCCTCCCCGGCTCCACCTGGTCGCGCCGCCTCGCCGCGCAGCCCGGCGTGGAACTGGTGGAGTTCCAAACCCCGCGGGGCCTCGTCCACGCCGGCTGGACCGTGAACGGTAAAGCGGCGGACCTGCGCCAGACCTATGCGCCCGACTCCCCACCCCCCAGTCGTATCCTGGATCGCGATGGCCGCACCGTTTCATCCGTTCCGTCCGTCTTGACCGAATCCCCGGTTTACTTTTTCTGGGATTCCCCGTCGATGCCGTCCGTTTCGTCCGCTCCGTCCATCCTCTCCTCCCTCACCGTGCCCCACCCCCACGGCCGCCGTTTCGAACCGGTGTCGGCTGACGGTTGGACCGGCTTCGTCGCGCTGCCCGACGCCGCGTGGCCGGCAGACGGCCGGCTGGCGCCCTATTTTCCCATGGCGCTCGAGGGCGCGGCGGACAGCCAGGTGCTGCGCCAGGCGCGCAACCGCGTCTGGAAGACGGCGGATCCGCTGCGCCCCGGCGAAACGATGGTGGTCAAACGCGCCTGCGCCACAGCCTGGCACAAGCGGTTGTTGGGGCTCGGCCGGCCCTCCAAGGCCCGGCGAAGTTGGAACTGCGCCTGCGAACTGCTGCGGCGGGGCGTCGCCACGCCGGAACCGATCGCCTTTTTCGAGCAACCGGTCCGCCACCCCGCCCTGGCGCCCAGCTATTACCTGTGTCGCGCCTTCCCGGGAACGGATTCGGTGCGAACGGCCTTCACCGCGTTCAGGGACGGAGCGAAGACATTCGAGGGGCTGGACAGGGCGGAATTCTACAAGACGCTGGCGGACTTTCTCGGCCGGATGCATGAGCGGGGCGCGTTCCATCGGGACCTGTCCGCGGGCAACGTGCTGGTCCGGGTGTGCGGCAGCCGGGCCGAGTTTTCGGTCATCGACACAGGTCGCGCCAGGTTTTACCCCCACCCGCTGCCGCTGTCATTGCGGATGGCGGATTTGAAGCGGATCTGTCATCCGCTCTCCTGGCCGGAGCGGAAGGTTTTCGTGGGCCTCTACCTCGCCCGCCTGAACCGTTCTTTTGCGCCGGCTCTGCAATGGCCTTTTGCGCTGTACGATCTGAAGCACCGCTGCAAGCAGTGGTTGCGCCCGTTGCGGGGAAAACGTTAACCCCGGGCGTCACACCAGATCGCAGGCATCCGGGGGCATCCAGTGGGCGTCTTGGCCTTCCCACTTCACATTGCACCCGATGGGGTTGGTCAGCGGCATGCTGACGGGCTTGCCGGACAGCAGTTCCTCCAGCGCGCGATCCAGGTCGTGGCTCTTGCTCTTGGCCGCCTCGCGGGGATTATCCACGCCCCGGCCCGTGTAGACCAGTTTGCGGGCTTTGTTGAACACGAAGAAATGGGGGGTGCGCAGCGCGCCATAGGCCCGCGCCGTATCCTGGCTCAGGTCGCGCGCATAGACCCAGGGGAACTTGTTCGCCTTCATCCGCTCCACCATGTGGGCGAAGTCGTCCTCGGCATAGGTGTGTTCGCTGTTCGCGTTGATGCCGATGAACGCCACGCCCTTGGCCTTGAATCGGTTGGCCGTGGCCCGGGTCGATTCGTCCGAGCCGAGCACATAGGGGCAATGGTTGCAGGTGAAAAAGACGACCAGCGCCTCGGCCGTGGCGAAGTCCGCCAGGCGATAGGTTTTCCCGTCCGTGGCCGGCAGCGCGAAATCCGGTGCCGCGTCTCCGATTTTCAGGGTGAAGGGCATGGCTTTCTCCTCCGTTTACACAGACATGACGTTACACGCGGCTGGCGTGAATCGCGCGCTTCATGGCGCGGATATGGTCGGGTCCGGTGCCGCAGCAGCCGCCGACGATGTTGGCTCCCGCCTGGACCAGCAGCGGCGCCTTGGCCGCCATCTGCTCCGGCGTCTCCTTGAACACCGTCTGGCCGCCCTCCAGCACCGGCATGCCCGCGTTGGGCATGGCGATGATCAGCGCCTGCGGCGCCGCCGCCTTCATCCGGGCGATCACCTGGATCAGATGGTCCGGACCTGTTCCGCAATTCGCGCCCACCAGGTGCGCGCCGGCGGCCAGGGATTCCAGCGCCGCCCGCTCGGGCGTGACGCCCATCATGGTGGCATACCCGCCGTTCGGCTGGGGATCGAACGTGAAGCTGGCCGCCACGACCAGTTTCGTATGCGCCCGCGCGGCCCTCACCGCCACGCACGCCTCTTCCACCCCGGTCATGGTCTCCACGACGACCATATCCGCGCCGCCCGACTCCAAGCCGACCATCTGATCGCGGAATGCCTCGAAGAAGGCGTCCTCGGTCTCATCGCCCAGCGGTTCCATGAACGCGCCGGTCGGCCCCGCGCTGCCGAGCACATACTGCCGGTCGCCGGCCACCTCGCGGGCGAGCGCCGCAGCCGCGCGGTTGATCTCCTTCGCCTTGTCGCCGAGTCCGTAATGGGCCAGCTTGTAGCGCGTGCCGCCAAAGCTGTTGCACTCCACGATGTCGCTGCCCGCTTCGCGGTAGCTCTGGTGGATCGCCTTGACCGCGGCGGGATGCGTGAGGCACCACTGCTCGGGGCATTCGCCCGGCTTCAGCCCTTTGGCCTGCAGAAACGTGCCCATGGCGCCGTCGCAAAGCAGGATTTCACCGGCCGCCAGTCTTTCCAAAATCGGTTTCATGCTCGCGCTTCCTTTGCGTTCTATACCGGACGATCGTATCACGAATTCCGGGCGCTGCGCAACACGCCCGCGAACCGGCACTGCCGGTAGAGCCCCCGGCTGTCCAGGCCGAAGCCCGTCAGCCAGACGTCGGGCACAGGCAGGCCGGGATAATCGGCCTCGTAGTCGACCTGCCGCGCCGCCTTTTTGTCGAACAGCACGACCGATTTCACGCTCGCCGCGCCGGCGCGTTCGAATTCGCGATGGAACCGGCGCAGGGTGCGGCCGGTGTCGAGGATGTCGTCCACCAGCAGAATGTGCCGGCCCTTCGGCTCGAACGCCGTGCCCGGCCCGCGCCGGACGTGTCCCGAGGATCGGAACGCCCGGCCGTAGCTGGAGGCCTGGATGAACTCGATCTCGAGGGGAATCTCCAACTCCTGGGCCAGGCGGACCAGGAAAAACACGCCGCCTTTCAGGATGCCGACCAGCACGGGCGTGCGGCCGGCGTAGTCCCGCGCCACGCGCCGGGCCGTGCGGCGGATGGCCGCGCGGATGGCGGGTTCGCGGTAGACAATGCGGCTGAACGCTTTTTCCACGACTTACCCCCCCCGGATCACGATCTGTTTCGCGAAGGGGCGCATGAGTTCGCGAAGCGCCACCAGCCGCTCGTTTGTGGTCCGCGCCAGAGTCCGGAACTCCAGGCCGGGCAAATCGTCGCGCGGCACGAACGCCTGCATCTGGTAGGTCGTCGCGCCGTCAATCATGGCCCCGATCTCCCGCATCATGGCATCCGTGTGGAACGGCGTGATGATCGTCGTGCGCAACACGCCCTTCTTCCCCAGCCCCTTGACGATCCCGATCGATTCCCGGATCGTCTCCGTGTCGGTCCAGCCCGTCAGCTCCGGATAAGCCGCAAGAGACGCCTTGACATCCATGGCCACGCCATCCGCCAGGGGAGCCAGTTCACGCAACACCTCCGGCCGGGTGCCGTTCGTGTCGAACTTGACGGCCAAGCCGCGTTCCTTGAAAAAACGGATCAGGTCGCCCAGCGCGGGTTCCAAGGTGGGCTCGCCGCCCGTGATGGCGGCGCCAGTGACCCAACCGGCCTTGAACTTGCGGACGGCCCCCTCCAGCTTGTCCCACGGCAGACCCGGCCGGGTGTGCCCCATGAGCGAGGCGTTATGGCAGAAGCCGCACCGGAAATTACATCCGGCAATGAAAAAAACCGCGGCCAGGCGGCCGGGAAAGTCCACCATCGTCGGATGGCGCAGGTACGCGAAGACGGGTGACGCCCCGGCGGTCATGAGACCTGGTCGCGGGCGCCGGCCAGAACCGATTCGATCATCGGCTTGGTGATGACGCCCTTGCCGGCTTCGCTATAGTCGGTCTGGATGCCCATGAACTGGTAGAGGCGGCTGTTCCGGCAGACTGGATCCTGGCGGCCGGGCTCCGGATTGGGCACCGGTTCATAGCGTTGCGTCTCCGGCGCCCAGCGCTGAACCACGAAGGCGGGAATCCGCTGGGGGTTGACGCATTCGGCCTTGCAGAAGGCGACAATGCCCTCCTCGGTCTCCACGTCGCAATAGTCCTTTTCGTAGAGGGCGCCCCATTCGGGGCGGCCCAGCATCTCGTCCAGGCGGGACTGGAGCACCTTGCACTTGTCGCAGCCCGTCTTGCCGAACACCGTGATTTTCATTTTCTTGTCGGACATGTCGAAACTCCGGGTTATTGGGCGTTGGCGCGGGTCCGGCGCGCGGACTTGGCGGGCGCTTCCGCGGCGGCCGTTTCCTGTTCCATGGCGTCTTGATCGGCCCGCACCACGGCATACTGGCCGCGTTGGCGCGCCACCAGCTCGCCGTAGCGTTTGGACTTGTTCCAGTTCTGGATCTTGCTGAAGTAGCCGACCACGCGGGTTTCGCCCACGACGTTCTCGGAACCGCAGTGGCGGCATTTGGCCTGCAGCCCCCGATCGCTCTTGAAACAGGTGTTGCAATAGGTGAACTCGGGGGAGATCGTCACCTGCGCGGACTGCGTCCGGTGAAACACCTCCGTGATCAGGGCCGCCACGGAATCCGGGCAGGGTTGCTGCTCGCCCACGAAGGCGTGGATGATGGCGCCCGATTCGATGATGCTGTGGAACAGGCTCTGGGTGCGGATGCGTTCGACCAGGTCCACCGGGGCGTCGGCCGACAGGTGGATGGAGTTCGTGTAATAGGCCACATCCTCGTTCTCGCCCTTGACCACGTTCCTGGCCTCTTCGTGAAAATAGGTCAGGTCCGCTTTGGCCAGGCGGCGGGCCGCGCTTTCGGCCGGGGACTCCTCAAGCGTGAGTTTCATGCCGTGCTTCTTGGAGAGTTTCTTGGCCTTCAGGTACATGTGGGAGCAGATGCGGAGCGCCAGGTCGAGCGCCGCCTCGCTGTCGTGCATCTCCTCGCCGGTGAGGAACCTGACCGCGTCGTTCAGGCCGATGAGCCCGAGGATGTAGGTGCACTGCTCGAGCGCCACATAGGGCTTGCCGTCGCAGGCGTCCTTGCCGATCTGGTAGAGCGGCCAGCCGGGCCCGCTCATGAGCTGGCGGACCTTGGCCTGCTTCTGGAGGTGGGCCTGCACGCAAAGATCCATGGTGGCGTCGAGCTCCTCGCACAGCGCCTCGACGGTTTTGCGGCCGGACCGGGCGGCCCGGTAGGCCGCCTGCGGGATGTTGATCGTCACGTTCTGGAAACCACAGAAGCGCAGGGATTCGGGATGGCGGAGCATCCGCTTGTCGCTGATGGTCGTGCGCAGGCGGCAGCAGGCCGAGAGGGTCACCTCGTCGCGGTCGAAGATGAAATAGGTGGAGCCGTTGCGGCTGGCCAGCGCGCAGGCCTTCATGAAGATGGCGTGCTGGTCGGGATCCTGGAAGGTTTCCTCGCTCACGTGGAAATCGCACTTCGGGAACTCGAACACCCGGCCGTGCCGGTCGCCGTCTCCCCAGACCTCCAGCAGCGCCTCGGCGAACTGCCGGGCCTCCTTCTCGTAGTTGCCGTAGGTGACGATCGATTCGCCCCGTTCCGCCAGCGCCTGCTGCACGGCCGCATCGTAGCCGAACCCCTGGTCCTTGTCCGCCAGTTCGCGCAGCACCAGCCGGCGCGTGCCGTCGGCATCGCGAACGAACAGGTCCATGAGCCGGTTGCCGTTGGCGTCCTTGTCGTCGCGGAGAACGTCCTCCAGCTCGGCCTTGCTGCCGTCGGCGCGGCGCAGCATGTAGTGGCCGCCCGGCCCGATGGCGGGCACGGACTTCAGATAGCCCGGCACGCCGGAATGGATGTTAAAATCCAGGAACAGCGTCTGGCCGCCGCGGGAGAAGGCGTTCTGCGAGCCGTTGAAGATCAGCTCCTGCGCGATCTGCTTGATTTCCCGGGGGCCCATGCCCTCCAGGTAGGGCGCGTACATGATGTTGATGTAGGCCAGGCCCAGCGCGCCCGCGTAGTTGGCCTGCATGGAGGCGAGGAACGTGTTGATGTGGCCGGTCAGCACCGAGGCGCTCCGCGCGGGCTTGGATTCCGTGTTCAGGTTCGCCAGGCCGCGCAGGCCATATTTCTTCACATATTCCACGGAATGAGAGGAGCAATACACGCGGTGCGGATAGCCCAGGTCATGCAGGTGGATCGCCCCCGTGTCGTGCGCGCGCTTGACGTCGCTCGAAAAAATCGTGTCCAGCGCCCATTGCTTCAGAACCAGCTCGGCAATCCCCAGGTTCACCGCCTCGGGGTTGTTGTTGACGATGTTGCTGTTCTCGTTGGACTTGGTGAACATCAGCTTCTCGACCAGGTCCTTCGGAATCGCGTAGAGCGACAGGTCCCGCAACTGGGCGCGATGGTCGCGCTCCTCCAGCTCGTTGTTCACCATCGCCCGGATCAGCGCCGTGTTGATGGTCTTTATCTGGCTGGAAATGATGCGGTTCTCCACCGCCTTGGCGATGCTCTCCGCCACGTCCAGCGACAGGTCGGTCTTGTCCACGATCTGCTTCACGATGCGGTTGCGGTCCCACGGCAGCGTTTCGTTGCGGGAGGTGGATTCCACCAGCAACAGGCTGGCGTCCGTCACATCGACGGGCGGCTTTTCCTTCATGGCCTGCGGATCCCGCACGCGGATGCGCTGCCGGGCCACTTCCCGTTGCTTGCGATACCGCTTGTAGGCCGACACCACCGACGTCTGGCCCAGCTCGGCCATCACGATTTCCACCAGGTCCTGCACATCCTCAATCTGGGGAATCCGCTTGCCCGCGTCGTCCGGATACACGTAATACTCGCTCTGCGGGGTGTCGAGCTGCCGGATCACCTCGTCGGTAATCCGCCCCGGCAGGGTGTGATCGAAGCTTCCCTGCTCCTTGCGCGCCACCTCTTCCGCCGCACGCTGAATCGCGGTTTCGATCTTCGCCCGCTGAAACGCCACTACATGGCCATCCCGCTTCCGAAATCCGTGAAACGCCACCTGTTCCTGAGCCATGTCACACTCCTCCTAAGAACAAACCAAAATGAAAAAACTGCCCCACGTGTCGATCGTCAACCGTTTTCCCCACCAAACCGGAAACCACTATATATAGTGTCTCGGCTTGATGTCAACCACCTAATATGGGTTTTCCGGTCAAACAACCTCGGGAAACTGGTTCATCATCTCCCAAGTTCTCCCATGCGTCAAGGTCAAAGCCGGAGAATCGATGGTCGATACCGGACACACGCCTGTTTTCCCTTGTTATTTCTCATTCTCCCCCCCGCCCAGTTTGTTTGTACAAACTAAAAAAGTTAAAAAATAAATTCGATTGAGGAATGTTTTCATTTGTCTGTTCCATTTTCCTGTTGCACTCCTTTTCGAAATCCCTAGACTAGGAGCAAAACCGTGAACGAATCCGATCGCACATAGGAGGTCCTCATGAACCGTGCCCGTACCGCCTGGATCGTCGCCGCCCTCGCCCTCACCGCTGCGTCTCCCGCGTTCGCACTCTGGGGCAAGGCCTCCACCAGTACCGAATCCGGAAACGCCAAAATGAACCTCGGCGATTACAAGGGGCTCAAGCACGCCATCGGCTGCAAGGAGTTCGGCAACTCCGCCGGCTGGCACGGCGCCTGGGAAATCGGCGATAATCTCACCATCATGCTCGAGTCCGCCCTCTTCGACTCCGGCCGCTTCGTCATCGTGGAACGCGAAAAGCTCAAAGACGTGATGGCCGAGCAGGACCTCGCCGCCAGCGGTCGCGCCGCCAAATCCAAGGTCGCCAAGACCGGCCTCATCCGGCCCGCCCGCTACATCGCCTCCGGCGACGTGACCGAAGTGACCCACAATCAGTCCGGCGGCGACGCCGGCATCAGTTTCAAGGGCATCCGCCTCGGCGGCGGCAAGAACGAAGCCCAGGTCACGGTGATCGTGAAGCTGATCGACACGACCACCAGCGAAATCGTGGCCAAGGAACGAGTTGTCGGCAAGGCCGGCGGCACGAGCCTCAAAGTCGGCCTCGATGTCGGCGGCGTCAGCACCGACATGGGCGGATTCAAAAAAACCCCGATCGGGCAGGCGGCCCAGGACTGCATCAATAAGGCCGCGGAATTCATCGCCAAGAAAATGGAGGAAATCCCCTTCGAAGGCAGCGTGGTCAAGGCCTCCGGCGGCAAGGTCTATATCAACCGGGGCGCCGAGTTCGGCGTCGAGGCCGGCCAGGAACTGGTCATGAAAACCGAGGGCGAAACCCTCACCGATCCCGATACCGGCGCTATTCTGGGCAAGGAGGAGGGCGAGGTGATCGGCAAGATCAAGGTCACCAAGGTGGACGCCAAGCTCTCCACCTGCGAGGTCACGGAAGGCGAAAAGAGCCCCGCCGCGGGCACGCTCGTGTCGCCGCCCTGAACCCGGCTACGCCGGCGGATCCGATGACGGCGCCGCGTTCGGGCCGTTCCGCTCGATGTCGCAATCCTTCCGCTCGCGCTGCTTGCGCCGCTCCTCCAGGATCAGGCCGATGCGGGCTATTTCGCTCTTGTGACAGGCCGGACACAGCCCGTGCGACACCCAGTTCAGCTTGCCGGGCTTCACGTCCATCCATTCGCCGCAGACGGAACAACGGACATACATCAAGGACGCGACTTCGTCTTCCGGTTCCGGTGTTTCGGTATTTTGATTGCTGTCGCCATCAGCCATACAAATACCCCTATTCACGTTGGCAGTATAGAAGGCATACCCGGGTGTGACAAGCCTTTTGGCCGGTTAGTTTTTCATTGACCCCGCCCGCCGGCGGGGCCACTATAAAACCTCTTTTTCAAGGAGCCCCGCATGAGCCTGACCCTCGCCATCCTCGCCGCCGGCATCGGCAGCCGCTACGGCGGTCTCAAACAGATCGACCCCGTCGGGCCCGGCGGCGAAATCGTGGTGGATTACTCCATCTATGATGCCCGCCGCGCCGGTTTCGACCAGGTCGTCTTCGTCATCCGCCGCGATATCGAAGCCGATTTCCGCGCCGCCATCGGCCGCCGCATCGAAAAGCAGATCGCCGTGGACTACGTCTTCCAGTCCCTCGACGACCTGCCCCCCGGGTATGCCGTCCCCGCCGGCCGCGTGAAGCCCTGGGGCACCGGCCATGCCATCCTCGCCTGCCGCAACGTCATACGGGAGAACTTTGCGGCCATCAACGCCGACGACTTCTACGGCCGCGCCTCCTACGCCCGGATCGCGGAATTCCTTCGCGCCACGCCACCCCACTCGCCCGCCTACGCCATGGCCGCCTTCACCCTCCGCAACACGCTGTCCGATAACGGAACCGTCGCCCGTGGGGTCTGCCGGTCGGACGCGCGGGGCTTCCTCACCGGTGTGACCGAACGCACGAAAGTTGAACGCGCCGGCGCCGGCGCCCGCATGACCATGGAGGACGGCTCCGTGCTGGCCTTCACGGGAGACGAACCGGTCTCGATGAACATCTGGGGCTTCACGCCCACCCTTTTCTCCTTCCTCCAGGAGCAGTTCGCCGAATTTCTGAAAGCCAACGCCGCCAACCTGAAGGCGGAGTTTTTCATCCCGTCCGTGGTGGACACCCTGATCCACGCGGGCCGCGCCTCGGCCCGCGTGCTGGAAACCCCGGACACCTGGTTCGGCGTCACCTACCCCGCCGACAAACCCGTGGTCATGGCCGCCATCCGGGACCTGATCGCCAAGGGTGCCTACCCCTCGCCGCTCTGGAAATAGTTGAATATCGGACTTTACAGGGGATGCCCGTTCGGCTATTGTATACGCCTTGCTTTTATGGGGCGGTAGCTCAGTTGGTAGAGCGCTAGAATCGCACTCTAGAGGCCGTGGGTTCAACTCCCATCCGCTCCAAGTCCCCCACGCCGGCCTCGTTCCACCGCGGCATCTCCACCCACTGGTCATCCTTCCAGCCCGTCTTCTCGATGCGGTCGAACTCCCTCTGGATGTCCTCCCCCTCGTAGAAGGAGAACCACCCGTAGACGGTGCGCGACTCGCCGGGCGGAATGTCTTCGAACTGCGGATCGGCATGGCAGCAGGGCATCTCGGGATTGCCCCAGCAGGCCGCGGGACAGAAACCAAACGCCGGCGGCGTCATGAGCGGCACCCAGGCGATGATAAGCCACTTCTTGCCGTCCGCCGAGCTGCGCGCATGGTAGCCTTGCGAGATGACGTCCCTGGAATCCGGACCGCCAACCCCGCCTTTCAGGTTCTTCATGAACACGCAGTTCTGCACCTGTTGCGGGCCGCGAAAGAGGCCGTCCGATTCGTTGGTCAGGGTGATCTTCATGCGCACGGAATTGCGAAACGCGACGAACTTTGAGGCGAACTGCGACGAATACCGCTTCCCCCCGGGGAACACGCGGCCCGTTTCGAGGATGTTCGCCGCCGGCCGGCTCCATTCGATCGGCTCCAGTTTGAGATGCTCATCCTGCTCCCAGACCGAGTCGCCGAGATAGTGGGCCACATACAGTATTTGTCGCCCCGAGTCGCCTTCGCGAGCCACATAGAGGACCTCGGGCATGTCGAGCACCACGTAGCCCCCATCCTCCCATGGCGCGAGGACGCCCACCTTGGTGTCGCGCTGCCGGGCCGCTTCCACGCGGGCGTTCCT
>CAZSUH010000025.1:0-8900 GCA_964609905.1 uncultured Verrucomicrobiota bacterium | reverse complement strand
CCGGCCGCCCGGCCAGGGCAGCATGTTCAACGGCGCGTCCTTCGCCCGGGCCGGTTTGTTGGTCGGCGCGATCGCGAACTTCGCCAGGCGCCCCTGGATTTCCTGCTCGGTCAAGCCGGTGGCGGCCCGGATTTCGTCATGTTCGAATCCAAAGCCCCATACCATGTTTTCAAGCCAGTACCGCAGTTCCGCCTCCGCGGCCGGCTTCCGGGATTGGGCGCCGGCCACCGGATCGCCCGCCGCCGCGGTTCCGGCCGATAGAATCGCCGCCAGCATGACCGCCGCCGCTGCGCCGCTCTTGATCGTCGCCATGGCGCCCTCTTCCTTTTTGCAGCCTCGTGAATAACGGGACCCGGGCGGATCAGGTTGTTTTCCGCGGCCTACCCCTTTTCTTACATGGTGTCTTTCCCGTTTTCCCGGCATCCAGGCGGAAGAACTCGTTCGCATTTCCGAATAGCCATGCCCAGGCCACCTCCTTCGCCTCGTCCAGCCCCAGGTAGTCCATGTCCACCATCTCGGCGAGCGCGATTGCGATGTTGTCGCGGGCGATACTGGCATGTGCCCAGGCGTGATCCGGCTGGCCGCCGAAATCGGAGCCGTAGCCGTGGATCTTGCCGTGCGGCACGCAGGACAACGCCTGCTGAAGCATCCGCTGGCAATAAACCGGATCGATGATATGCGCCCAGCAGAAATCGATGTGGACATTTGGGAAGTTCTTGGCCAGGTAGAGAATTTCCCCGCTGAACGGCCAGTTCGCATGGAACAGGTCGAACCGGACATCCCGGTGAAGCTCGATCAGGCGCGTCAGCCCCGCCGCATTGGCCTTGATGACGTCGTTGCGGATGCCGGCCATGTGGCCCGTGTGAATCTGGACCGGTAGGTCCAGTTCGCGTGCCATGCGCATGAACTCGTGGAACAGGAAGTCGTCGAGCTGCCGGGTCCCTTCGGGGTAGGCGGCGCTGCGACGGGGGTCCTCCATGAATTCGTTGAAGACCGCCTCGGCCGCGGCGCGGGTCGGATTGCCGTAGTCGAGAGGGCGCCGGTAGGCGGAATTATCCTTGAAAGCCACGGCGCCATACCGCTTGTGACCCGAGAAAATCTCGCGGCAGGCGGCCAGATATTCGTCCAGGGAGGTGATTGACCGCTTCAGGGGGGCAACCTGCGCCTGGACCGAGGCGTAGTCCCTGACGGCGTGAAAAGCCGGCAGCCCGATCGCGAGCCGGCTGCGCGGCGGCAGTTCCAGGGAGCCGTCGAGAATCGAGGCGACATCCTTCCAGAAGACGTCTTCGATCCGGACCGCGATACGGGCTTCTTCCAGCACGGCCTCGTAGGCCTTTGGGTCCGCGTAGTCGGGGAGGCGCTTGGCGACCCGTTTCATAGCCGCGAGAGACATCTCCTTTTCGCCGTAAAAATGCTCCAGGACCAGACGGATGACCCGCGCGTAACCGGTATGGCAGGTGCGCTTCCAGGCCGCTTCGTAAAGCGGCCACCGCGTCTCCCACGGCGCGGCGGAGTCCCTGATCCGGGCCATTGTCTCGTCCGACGACACGCTGGCGAGGTCGCTGTCGAAATAGCCATCCCGCACGACCTGGAGAGGATCGGCATAGCGGGGGCCGCAGTCGCCGGAATGATCGTGGCAATCCACCAGCGACACGGTTTCGATATAGGCGCGCAGCGGCTCGTAACAGGCGGCACGACTTTTCATGCGGGTTATCTCCTTTCCCGGTCCCGTCCCCTTTCCAGGGCGGGCTCGCCCCGGTGGCGCTTATTTCTTTTTCAATACGGCATAGTCGATCATGATCCAGGGCCCGTTCCACGGGGTTCCGCCCTGAGCCAGGCTCTCAATGCGAATCACATTGCCCGCTGCAACCTTGTCCGCCGGGAGTTCATAGGCGGCAACCGCGCGTTCTCCCTGCTTTAAGCCCGTCAATCCCTCATGAACAACCTGGCCGTTGAGGAGAATGCGCCAGGTGATCGGAACGTTCCGGTGCTCCTCAACCTGTCCGGCCAGGATCAGCTCATACTTGCCGGGCGTCGTGGTGTCGAACGGAATCTCGAGCCAGTTCACACGCGCTTGATCGAGTTGCACGCCGCGCAGGAGAATGGACGCGGGCTCTTTCGGCCGCTTGATGTAATAGTCCGCAATCTCGCCGCCCAGAATGTCCGGCAACGACTTGTAGAGGTCGCCTTTCGCCGGATCGAACCCGGCCTCCTTCGCCGCCAGTTCCCGGCCCGCGGCGATTTTTGCGGCAAACCGGGTCTGGAAATAGTCGGGTTTCGCCGCCTTGGCTTCCTTCAAGATGTTTTCCATGTGACCCAAGGTCGTTCCATAGCCGTAACCGCCGCAGTCGTACATCTTGCATTGTGGAAACGCCGCGATGGCCTTGTCGTAGGCGGCGCGGGCGGTCTTCACAGCGGCCTCGAACCGGTCCAGGTGCTTGAGCATGTAAGGCGTCAACTGGCCCTCGCGCGTATAGCCGTCGATTTCGTAGAACGTCTTGCTGCCGGGTTCGAGCGTTTCGTAGAATCCCTTGCCGCAGAACAGCTCGGCGGCGCGCCGCACGCTTTCGCGCGCGTCAAATTGCTTCTGGTTCCATAACGCTTCGTTCCAGGCCGCGATGGGAATGGCTGAATCCGGCGAAACCTGGTTGTAGGCGGCTCCATTCAAATCGGCGCCGATCCCCTCCGTGTGCATCCCGGCCCACGGAATGGCGTCGACCACGGCGCCGAAATGATAGAGGTGCGGGAAAGGGCGATTCTGCCAGAAGAACGGCTTGCGCCCATAGGCGGCCTTGGCCCATTCCGTGTCGCTTTTGGCTATATCATGGGAAACCAGGCGTATGCCGGTCCAGAACATGTCTATCTCAGGATCCAGATATTCCATGAGGGAACGATTGTACGCCGCCCATGATTCGTTGCCTTCCTTCTCCATCGCCTTGAATATTCCGGCGTAATACGGCCCCCAGTAAAACGGCTGGCAATAGATCATGCGAAAGCCGGGGTTCTTTTTTCTGATCTCGCGGAAGAGGCGCGTCAGGTATTTCGCGTCCTGGCCGGCCCCGTTCTTGTTGATCTTGACATCCTGCGGATGGAGCGGATAGCGCACATCATCGTATAAAAAGAGCACATGCCCGCCCGCTTCCGCGATCTTCGAGAAGACGTCACAATGCAGCTTGAAGGTCCGCTCGCTGGTCAGCGGATATTTCGGATACATGGTCAGGGACCGATCCCCGGCGTAGAAGGCGATCCCGAATTCGGCGCAGCGGCGGCAGGGCTCCAGCACGCTGAACAGGCGCAGCGGGGTCTCGCCCCAGTTCTGGGTGAGCGTCTCCTGATCGCCGATCATGCTGCTCTTGGTGAAGAGCGCCACTTCCAGACTGCGATAATCCGACATCAGGGGGCCGCGCCGCGGGGTTTCCGGCCAGTCGCGGATGTCGCAGATCCGCACGGACTTGTTCGCCTGGTCCGCGAGCTGGATCAGCGTCACCACCGCCCAGGTGGTTCCGATCTTGTCGTGCCCCTGCAAAACCGCGCCTTCCTTGCTCACGCTCAGAGCATAGCCCTCTTCCTTGGCGGGGGCGACGATCTTTTCCTCATTGATCGAGATCGTGAACGGGGCCGTCTCCTCCACCACGATTCCGAACCGGGCGAACTTGGTTTTCAACAGCGTGACCCGCGCGTCGTCCGACTTGATGTCCTTGCCGAGCGCAAGTTTGACGCTTTTCAGCGGCGCAAAGGCGTCGGTGTATGTGGCCTCCTGGGGCTTCGGAAAAGCTTTCGCGCCAGTCTCCACCGGCAGTTTCAGCTCGTCGAGCGTCAGCCCCTTCAACCAGGGGAGGACTTCTCTGGCAAGCTCCGCCGGATCGGGCCCGCCGCGGGCATTCGTCTTCAGGTTGCGCTGGTTCAGGTCCTCCAGGCGCCGGATCGCGCCGGCCTTGTCACCCTTGTTCAAAGACGCCTCCGCAAGCCACACGCCAACATTTGCCTGCTGCATCGGAACGAGATTCGTTTGCCCGGCAAACGGACTCAGCACGTTTATCGCCAGGTCGTTCCGGCCGAGATACACAAGAAACATCGCGTACTCGATGCAGGTGGCCGGATCATCCTTCTTGCCCTTGTGCGCCTCCTCCAGATATTTTCGATAATCCGTCTCCATCTGCCTGCATTCCGCTTCCGGACGCAGCTCGATGTAGTAGGCGTTCCAGTAGTCGGAATACCGCTTGTACCCGCTGTCGATCGCGCCGTGCAAAACGGAACCCGCCAGCATGCCGGCCATTGCCACCAACCCGCCAATCTGTTTATTCATAGCCGCCTTCCGGGCTCGTTGCCTTTTCCGTTTCCGTTTCAGTTACGTCATTCCGTCCGACATTGCCGCCGGCCCGCCCGCTCCGCTCAGCGGGGCCTCAGAAGCCGGGGCAGATCCTCGCGGCCCCATTTACCTTTGGCCGCGTGCTCCAGCTCGCTGTATTTCCGGGCGAGTTCCTCCACTGCGTGGTTGCTGTTGTCCACATCCAATTCCAGCCAATAACCGGGCACGCCTTTTTTAGCGATCCGGATGCCGGCCGCAAGGCGGCCACGCCGGTCGCCGCCCGCCCGATCCGCGGCCAGCAACGCGGCCACCAGGCGATCGGCGAACGAACCGGCCGTGTCCTCGTATGCCGACGCCATGTCGGTGATGACCGACCGTCCGGCCAGCGTGTTGCCCTGGCAGGCGTAATGCCGCCCCGTCATGCCCCAATATCGGTCTTCGGGATCGGCTCCGTCCGGATTCCGATTCGCGCACCGGCCCTGCATGTCGATGATGGCCAGTTGCCGCTTGTCGCGGTTGGGGTCGTTGGCCAAAAGCGCGGCCAGCGCCTCCTCGGGCAATTTTCCCTTCTCCAGCAGGTCCAGCGCCTGGGCGCCCAAGCCGGGTTCGCCCCAGTATTGCGTGCAGAAGGCGCCGACCCCCGCGCGCGCATGCGGAACCGCCTTGCCGACCGCCGGATACTTGCTGGCAACCGCGGCTCCGCACGCGCCGGTTTCCGGATCGGCGGCGACAATTGAAAACGTCCGGATAACATCCCGTGCGGCCCCGGCACCGGGCGAAGACGGGAATCCCAACCCCGGGCAGGAGCCGTCCGTGATGAAAGACTCGACTTTCCCGGCGCCCGACACCGTTTTCTCCACGGTCACGTCCAGGTTGTTCGCGACCAGCCGCTCGATCGCGCCGTGGTGCTCCAGGAAGATCATCTCCCTGCCCGTCCGGTTGCGTATCGTGACGTTTGAAAGGGCCAGCGTGCGGATGCGGACGTCCTGGCCTATCCGGAGGCATGGGGTGGGGTGGAGGGTTTCGTCACGGTGGAAGTTGTCTATCGCAAGGTACTCGATGTCGATCTTGTCGTTCAGCACGAACAGGGGGCGCCCTTCCCATGCCGGATTCTCGGGATGCACGCCGCAGGAGACGAAAACGTTGCGGATGGCGATCCGGCCGAAATTTCCGCGCCTGGGTGTGGCGTAATACTGGGAGAATTCGAACGGGTTCGAATAGTAGGTGCCGAACACATTGGCGATGGTTATATCGCTCACGCGCGACACCGCGGACAACAGGCGGACCGCGCGAAGGCAGTCTGTCGCGAAGATGCCGTCCACCGCCACGGATTCGATGGGGCCGGATGCCATGTCGTCGGCGTTGAACGCCAGCAGGTCGTCGTAGGTCGTGCCCTGCAGGTTGCGGACCACGCCGAACTTGCAGGGCCCGTCCAGGTGGACGCCGTCCATGTTGATGCGGTGCGGCCGGGGGCCCTCGTAGTCGAACCGGATGTTCTCGATGGTGAAGTAAGTCAGGCCGCCGCATTGAATGCCGTACGTCACGGGATTGCGCACCGTCACGTCCCGGATCTCCAGCCGCCGGATCCCGTAAAACTGTATGGCGCAGCCCAGGAACGTGTCGAGATGGTAACGCGTCTCGAACCGTTCGGTGCTGTAGCCGTCGCCCCCGTATTTCTTGTAGGGGTATTTCGTGTCCGAGGCGTATTCCGGATGGAAGGGATTCGCGCCCTGGTTCGTGTTGTCCATGTCCCAGATGCCGCCGACCAGGCGGATGTCGTGGGCATTCGTCTCGGCCGGATCGTTCACCAGCATGGTGCAACTGCTGCCCGGCAGCAGCCGGATGACGGTTGTCGGCTCGAGGCGCAGTGTCTGCCCGCTGCGCAAGCGCAGGGTCCTGCCGATCGCGTAATTTTTCGCGGGCGCGGAAAGCGCCACGCAGGAAATGCCGCTGTCGAGCAGCGCCTGGATGCCCGGGGCGTCGTCATGAATGCCGTCTCCGACCAGTTTTGCCTTTTCCATGGTGATTGTGTTCTCC
Organism: uncultured Verrucomicrobiota bacterium; assembly: GCA_964609905.1. Lineage (GTDB taxonomy): Bacteria > Verrucomicrobiota > Kiritimatiellia > CAIKKV01 > CAIKKV01 > CAZSUH01. The sequence goes on along the minus strand of CAZSUH010000025.1, from coordinate 2,554 downwards.
TGAGTTTTTGGGGTAATGGCGGTCTTCTCTTGTGCCCGAAGAGGAACCGAGATCGCGACAGCCAGCAGAAGGAGGCTCCTCATTGTTTTCCTTCGGCCGGGGCTGCCGCCGCCGCCTTTCTTGCCGCAACCACCGTGTTCTTAGCGAATTCCTTGATGGCCCTTCCGAGGCTGCCGTTGAAAATGCCCAGCGAAAATGCATTGTACGCCACGGCCTTTTGCCATGCGGCTTCGGCGATGGCCAGATTTTTCTCCAGTTCCGGCAGCTCCTTGACGGCATCCGGCGTGAACGAGCCGTACTTGTACTTGTCGAAAATCCAGAGTGCCTCGCCGGCGGGGTTCAAGATGTCGAACATCTCCTTGCCGCACAGCAGCGGCACGACGCGCCGAATCGAATCCTCCAAATGGTAGGTTTTCATGTTCCACTGGAAGTCCGCCAATGTCGCGACCGCCGACGCTTCATCCGGCATATGCGAGTTCTTCAGGTATCCCGCGATATCGTTCTCGAAGAAGCCCGGGTAGTGCCAGATTTTCCACCCGCCGTAATCGTCGGTGAGGTAGGCCAGCAGGTTATGCTGGCCGGTCCCGTTCTGGAAGATCATGGGCTTGCGCTTGATCAGGCCGGTTATCCAGGCCACATCCGCCGGTGTCTTCTGGTAGCCTTTCACGCGCGGCCCCGTCCAGAACACGTCAATCGCCGGATCGAGGTGTTTCCCCACCGATTCGAGGTACGCTTCGCGCGGCTCGCCATACGGGTTCTTGGGATGCGGCCCCCAGTAGAAAGGCGGACAGAACACCATCTGAAAGCCGGGGTATTGTTGACGGACGGCCTGAAACAGCCGGGTGATATGTTTGGCGTCGATGGCCGCCGCCGTTCCAAATTTCTCTACATCCGCCGGATGCATGGGAAACCGGATGTCGTCATAGGGGTAGTAGACATGCCCGCCGTGCCTGGCGATTTCGGAACAAATTTCGAACTGCAGATCGAATGTGCGCTCGCTGGAGAGCGGCAGCATGTACCACATGGTCCAGGTCATGATCCCCTGGTAGTGCCTCAGCCCGAATGCCGTGAACGCCTCGGACTGCGCCTTGGAAATCTCCCGTTGCAGGGGGGTCAGGGGAAGGCCGGCATGGTTGTAGAAAAGCTGCGGCCCGGCCTGGGACACCACCGTGTTCAGCTTGCAGAACAGCATGAACTCCAGGGCGTTTTTCCAACTGAACTGGAGATAACCGCGAACCGGCAGCGTGGGATAGTCGACGATTTCGGCCAGTCGGATTCTGGGAGCCTGCTCATGGTCCACCAACTGGATGAGCGACACGATGCCCCACAGAGTGCCCTGCGCATCGTGCGAGTTGAGCGCCGCGCCGGTTTTCGTGACCGTCAAGGCATAGCCTTCCGATTTGTCCGGCGCTTTAGGCCCGGTTCCCGCGGCGATATCGATCGTGAAGGGCGCGTTATCCGCGAATGTGATTCCGAGCCGCCCGAATTTGGTTTTCAGCAGCTTGATGCGCACATCGTCCTGCCTGAGGCTTTTCCCGAGAACCAGCTTCACCGAGGTCAACGGAACGAATTCCTCCCGATACGTCGCCTGCTGGGCCGGCGGGAAGGCCTTTGCGCCCGTGTAGACCGGCAGTTTCAGGAAATCCAGGTCGCCCTCGGCATAGGCCAGGAAGAATTTGGCCTCGTCCGTGGGCCGGGTCATGTTCCGTTGCTGCGGCAGGGACAGGTTGCGTCCGACAAGATCCCTGCAGTATCCAATCGCGGCGGCCTTGTCGCCCTTGAGCTGGGCGGCGTTCGCCAGCCCGAGCAGGCATTCGCTCTGTTGTCTCGGCGATATCCCCTTTATTTCGAGCCCGCTCTTGAACGCCGCGGCGGCCTTATCCGCCGCCTTGTCCAGCAGGTACTGGCTGCCCAGCGAGAGGCGATAGCCGGCGTTATCCGGATTCAGTTTGACCAGATCCTCAAGGGCGGCGCGGTGGTCCTTTTCCATTTGCGCCACGGCCTCTTTGCTCCTCAGCGCGGGAGAAATCCCGGTGTCGATGTAGTAAGTCGCGTACCGCTGGTTGAAGCTGTTGGCCCTGGCTATGTGGTCCAGTGCTTCCGTCTTCACCTTGACGTCGTCGCCCGCCAGCGCCAGCAGCTTCCTGGCGGCCGCGTTCCACTTGATCGCGTCCCGTTCCGTGTAGAGCGCCAGGAACTTCCGATAAAGATCTATCTTTTCCGCATCGGCCAACCCGACTTCCCCCTCGATGGCCAGGAGCGACTTCTCAGCTTCATTGGACTTTTTATCGGCAATCAATTTTGCGGCCGATTCCAGACGGTCCCGCACACTCGGGGCAGGGTTGTCCGCCGCCCGGAGGTTGCCGGCCAAAAGCCAGGTGATCAAAATCAATGCAAGAGATTTTACGGGCATTGGATTGTCCTCGTTTTTTGGCGCTCCATCTGCGTGTGTTTCCCTGCGATGTCACTGGGCGGATCAAAATCATCCACCCGTTGTTCGCGTGAGTGTTGATCAGAGAGTGATTTATTGCAAGCGCGATTTTTTCAGCCGGAG
>CAZSUH010000024.1:0-31715 GCA_964609905.1 uncultured Verrucomicrobiota bacterium | reverse complement strand
ATTCCCGTGCCCATGAGCTGGCAGATGCGCGGCTACGACAAGCCCCACTACACGAATGTCGTTTACCCCTTCCCCGTCGATCCGCCCCGCGTGCCCACGGAAAATCCCACCGGCTGCTATCGCCGCGAGTTTACGCTGCCCGACTTCTGGAAAGGCATGGACGTGACACTCCGGTTCGAGGGCGTGGACTCCTTTTTTGAAACCTGGGTCAACGGCCGATACGCCGGGTTCAGCAAGGGAAGCCGCCTCCCCGCGGAATTCGACATTACCCCCCTGGTGCGACCCGGCGTCAACACCCTCGCCGTGCGCGTCTTGAAGTGGTCGGACGGCTCCTACCTGGAAGACCAGGACATGTGGTGGCTGAGCGGCATTTTCCGCGATGTCTACCTGCTGGCCCGTCCCCATGCCCATGTGGCCGACTACGCGGTCCGGACCGAACTCGACGACGCGTGCCGGGATGCCGTCGTCTTCCTCGACGCCCGTCTGGCGAATTCCGGCAAATCCGCCGCGTCGGTAACGCTGAAGACCGAGCTTCGCGATCCCGCGGGGGCCGTCATCCGCACCGCCGCATCCGGCGCCTCCCGCCTGGAAGCGGGACAGGAGGCCGGCGTCGCCTTGAAATGGAAAGTGCCCCAAGCCCTCACGTGGACGGCCGAGACACCCCATCTTTACTCGCTCGTGCTGACGCTCCTCGACGACAAAGGCGGCGTGCTCGAGGCGATCTCCCAGGCGGTCGGCATCCGCCAGGTGGAAATTCGCGGACCGCTCTTTCTCGTCAACGGCCGGCCGATCAAAATCAAGGGCGTCAACCGGCACGAACATCACGCCGACCTGGGCCGCGCCGTTCCCCTGGAAGCCATGATCCATGACATCGAGCTCATGAAGCGGCACAACATCAATGCCGTCCGCACCTCGCACTACCCGGACGACCCGCGCTGGTACGATCTGTGCGACCAATACGGCCTCTACATCATCGACGAATGCGACCTTGAAACCCATGGGTTCGGCTACGAGATCGATCTTCAACCCACGCGGCAACCGGTCTGGAAAAACGCGTTCCTGGACCGGATGGAACGCATGGTCATGCGCGATCGCAATCATCCCTGCGTGATCGTCTGGTCCCTGGGCAACGAGTCGGGCCATACCGGCGAGAACCACCAGGCCATGGCCGCGTGGGCGAAACAGGCTGATCCTACCCGGCCCATCCATTACGAAGGCGATATCCACCGAGTCGTCGCCGATTTCTTCAGTTGCATGTACCCCCATGTCGACGATCTGCGCAAAATCGGCGGCGCCCTCACCCACGAGCCGGTCGGCTGGAGCAAGTGGACGGCGGAGCAGTGGGGCGACAAGCCGGCGTTCATGTGCGAATACGCCCATGCCATGGGAAACGGTCCCGGCAACCTGAAGGATTACTGGGACGTCATCTACGCCCATCCCCGCCTCATGGGCGGTTGCATCTGGGAATGGATGGATCACGGCATCCGGTCCAAAACTCCGGACGGACGCGCGTATTTCGCCTATGGCGGCGATTTCGGAGAGTATCCCCATGACGGCAATTTCGTCATGGACGGGCTCTGCTTCCCCGACCGCACGCCCACGCCCGGGCTGACGGAATACAAGGCCGTCCTGTGTCCCCTCGCCGTTGAACCCGTCGATCCGCTGGCCGGCAAAATCCGGATCGTGAACCGCCTGGACTTCCTGCCCGCCAGCGCCTTCCGCATGAGTTGGGCGCTTATGGCCGATTGCGACATCCTGGCTTCCGGAACCGTCCCGCTCCCCGCCATTGCCCCGCACAAGGCGCGCGAGATTCAACTTCCGTATGACAAACCCAAATCGCTGAAACCCGGCGCGCAATGCCGCGTCACCGTTCGCTTCACCCTGGCGGAGGATACCCGCTGGGCTCCGGCCGGCTACGAGGTCGGCGCCGCCCAGTTCGACGCGCCGTTCAAAGCCCCGGCGCCGATCGTCCGCGCGGCTTCCGACATGCCCGCCCTGCAGTGGAAGCAAAGCGCCACCACACTCCTCGCGGAGGGGGCCGGGTTCCGGCTGGTGTTCGACACCGTCCGCGCCCGGATCGCGTCCTGGCAATACCAGGGAACGGAACTGATCCAAGCGGGGCCGCGCCTGGATTTCTGGCGGGCGCCCACGGACAACGATGGCGGCTGGACCGGCATCGCGAACAGTTGGCGCACGGCCTCCCTGAACCGGCTCCAGCACCGCACGGAACACGTGATGGCGACCGCCGGCGCCCGCAATCGCAGCCTGACGATCGACGCCGAGGTCCGCATCGCGCCTCCCAACGGCCGCCATGCCTTCCAGTGTCGCTACACGTACCAGCTTTTCGGGTCGGGCGATCTGCTCCTCTCCGTCACGGGAATCCCGACGATCAATCCGCTCGACAACCAGGCGAAGCCCGACCAGTGGCCCGAAAACCTGCCCCGCATCGGGCTCGGCCTTGCGCTTCAACCCGGCTTCGAACGCGCCACCTGGTATGGCCGGGGACCCGGCGAATCGTATGCGGACAGCCAGGAGGCCGCCCTCGTCGGCGTCTGGCACGCCTCGGTGGACGAACTGATGACCTCCTACATGAAACCGCAGGAAAACGGAAATCGCAAGGACACCCATTGGGTGGCGTTGACCGACACCCGCGGCCTCGGGTTGCTGGCCATCGGCCAGCCCCTGGTCAACTTCAGCGCCCATCATTACACGGCCGACGACTTCGCCCAGGCTAAACACCCCTTTGAACTGGTCCGGCGCGACGAGATCGTCCTGCACCTGGACCTGCGCCAGCGCGGGTTGGGAAGCGGGAGCTGCGGACCGCAGCCGCTGGCGGAACACGAAATCAAGCCGAACGAATTCACGTTTTCCGTCCGCCTGCGCCCCTTCTCGAAGGATCAGGGGCCGGCGATGAATCTGTGGCGCGAAAAGCCGGAGGCCTGAACGGGACGGCTGTCCGTCAGAATCCCGCCCGGCGGATGTATTCGCGACTGGTGAAGAGATCGCGCTCAGGATCACGCAGATGGGTGTCATGCTCTACAAAAACCCATCCCGCATACCCGCAGGCGTCCAGCGCCCGCAGGAATCTGGCCTGATCCTGCCCGATGTTCCCGGCGCCTAACTCGCAGAAGCGGCCACGCTGATACCATGTACCCAGGCCGATTTCCGGGTTCGTGACGAACCAGTCTTTGACATGCACGGCCACCAGCCGGTCATGAAAGCGCTCCAGGATTTGCAGGCTGTTCCCGCCCGCCGCCTCCAGGTGGCCGGTGTCGAGAATCAACCCGCAGTCGGGGCATTTTTCGAGAAAGGCTTCAAGCTGGGCCTGCGACTCCACCGGCGAGCCGAGATGATTGTGGAGGCCGACCCGGATCCCGTATTTCGCCGCGATCCGGACCTGACCGTTCGCCTGGCGGCAGAATGTCTCGAAGTCGCGCCCGTCCACCTGCACCCAGACATAGGGCTTGCCAAGGGCCGCGGTCCATTTGATGCCCGTTTCCACGTCCGGTCCGCGGCAGGTCGAGAAATCCATCCCCAGCCGGCGATAGGAAAGCGCTTTCTGAAGCGCATCCGCCTCGGAAACGGCCGACAGCCTTTCGATCCCGTGATAGCCAATCCGCCGGACCATCAATAACCGTTCTTCAAGGTCGAACGAGCCCCCGTCCCATACGCCCACGCCATAGTCCGCCACGCCAAATCTCATGATACACTCCCCGTTCTTCTTTTGCAGTAAACTAGCAATGCCGGCGGATGCTGACAATCCTTTACTGGCCCTTCCCGTTCGCACAAATATTCCTTTTATTCTTGCCTTTCCGACACTTGAGCTTACGATTTGGCGAACCATGAAAGGAGTCCCACGTATGCGCCAGAAGGAATCGTCGCTCCGAATCGCAGCAGTCGCTCTCACGCTGGCCCTCAGTTCGCTCCCGGACGCCCGGGGCGCCGGCTTCGCGCTATATGAGATGAGCGCGCGCGGCAACGCCCTCGGCGGCTCCCTTGTGGGCATCACCGGCGATGCCTCGGCCACCTATTTCAACCCCGCCAACATGACCGAATCCGCGGGAGTTCAGGTGATGGCCGGCGCCAGTTTCATCGGACCCCGCACCGAAGTCTCGGCCACCGTCCCCTCCCCGCTGGGGATGTCCGCCATCGACACTAAAAACGAATCCCAATGGTGGATTCCGCCCCACGCTTACGCGTCCATGGCGGTCAGCGAAAAAACCTGGGTCGGCATCGGCATCTACTCCCCCTTCGGGCTCGGCAGCGTCTTCGAGAGCGACTGGATCGGCCGTTACAACTCCTATAAGGCCATCATCGAATCGGTGGACATGAACCCCAATGCCGCCTATAAACTCAACGACAAGCTGTCGGTTGCCGTCGGCCTTCAGATCGTTTCGTTCGATCTGCTGCTCAAACGCAAGATCCCGAACATGCTCGTGGCGGGCGGGCCCGATTTCGATTTTGAACTGGACGGCGACGGCGTCGGATACGGCGGCAACGCGGCCATTTCCTTCCGGGCCAACGAGAAGCTCGGCTTCGGTCTCGTGTACCGCTCCGAAGTGTCCGAAACCGTCCGGGGCGACGCCGTCCTGACCGCCATGGGCACGAAAATGGGCACGGACGCCGAGGGCACCGTGGTCCTGCCGGCCTCTACCGTCGCAGGAGCGAACTACCAGAAGGGCGACCTGACACTCGGCGCCGCCGTCACCTTCACGGAATGGAGTTCCTACGACGAATTGAAGGTTGAATTCGCCAATCCGGCCGTACTCGGGCGCTCGGAAAGCGTCACAGAAAAGGATTGGAACAACGTGTGGCGCTATGCCGTGGGAGCCGAATATGCCATGAACGACACGGTCACACTCCGGTGCAGCTACACCTTCGACGAGGATCCGGTTCCCGACTCAAGCGCCGATTACCTCGTCCCCTCCAACGACCGCCATCTTTTCGGCGTCGGGGCCGGGTTCAAAGTGGGAGCCTCCACCATGCTGGACCTGGGCTATACCTACCTGCTGATCGAGGATCGCAACGACGTTCAGGCCAGGCCCCTGGAAGGCGTTTTCGCGTCCGACTTCAAAAACGGCGACACCCACATTATCGGCATCTCCCTGGCCGGCGCATTCTAAACCCGCCTCGCTTCGATCAGCGGTTTCGCATCGCCCGGGCCGCCTCGCGATCCTCCGTCTTTTTGCGGAGCTTGTCCCGCTTGTCAGGATCCTGTCGGCCCCGGCACAGCGCGATTTCCACCTTGAGCCGGCCTTTGGCGTAATAGGCGTTGAGGGGAATCACTGCCAGCCCTTTCTGCGCCGACTTGCCGGCCAGGTGGTTGATTTCACGCCGGTGCAACAGCAGGCGCCGCGGACGGGTCGGTTCGTGATTGAATTGATTCCCGAACTCGTAGGGAGCGATGCGGACATCACACAAAAGCGCACCGCCCGGGTCGAAACGGACAAATCCGCCCGCCAAGCTCATGTGGCCGGAACGGACCGCTTTGGCCTCGGTGCCTGTCAGCGCAATGCCGGCCTCAAAGCGGTCCATGACCTCGTAATCGTGAAAAGCTTTTCGGTTTTCAGCAACCCGCTTGACGCCCGTTTTGGATGGGGATCCCATGCGGGTGACGTCCGGTTACTCGTCCCGGCTGGCGGCGGCGGCGTAATCGATTTCCGCGGTCATTTTGCCACCCGCGATCTCGCGCAATGCGATATCCACCATTTCCTCTTCCCGGCTTTTCGGACGCACGTAGGGCGGCATCCCGGAGTTCAACTGCCGGACGCGCTTGGCCACGACATTGATCAGCAACGGCACGTTGGGCATTCGGGCCTTGGCACTCTTCAGTAGTTCTGGATTCAAGCGTTTCCTCCGGTTCTGAAAAAAAGGACGGGGTACCACTATATGTACCCCGTCCCGATTTGTCAATCCCCTTCTGGGGATTATTTTCAGTACATGTCGCCGCCGCCCATGCCGCCCATGCCGCCCATGCCGCCGCCCATGCCGCCGCCGGCGGGCATCTTCTTTTCCTCTTCCGGAATCTCGGTCACGATGCATTCCGTGGTGAGGAGCAGTCCCGCGATGCTCGCGGCGTTCTGCATGGCGGTCCGGGTCACCTTGGCCGGATCGAGAATTCCCGCCTTGATCAGGTCGGTGTATTCGCGGGTGGCCAGGTTGAACCCATAGCTGGCGCTCTTGGACTTCTTGACTTCCTGAACCACGATCGAGCCTTCCAGGCCCGCGTTCATCACGAGCTGGCGCAGGGGGGCTTCAACGGAGTCGCGGATGATCATGGCGCCGATCTTCTCGTCGCCTTCGAGCTTGATCTCGTCCAGCGCCGCCTGGCAACGCAACAGGGCCACGCCGCCGCCGGCCACCACACCCTCTTCCACCGCCGCGCGGGTCGCGTGCAGGGCGTCCTCGACGCGCGCCTTCTTCTCCTTCATCTCGGTCTCGGTCGCCGCGCCGACATTGATCACGGCTACGCCGCCGGCGAGTTTCGCCAGACGTTCCTGCAGTTTTTCGCGGTCATAATCCGAGGTTGTTTCCTCAATCTGACGCTTGATCTGCTGAACCCGGCCCTGGATGGCGGAGGTGGTCCCGGCGCCTTCCACGATCGTCGTGTTTTCCTTGTCGACCGTGATGCGTTTCGCGCGTCCCAGGTCGGCAATCTGCACGTTTTCGAGCTTGATGCCGAGATCCTCGGTCAGGCACTTGCCGCCCGTCAGGATCGCGATGTCCTCGAGCATGGCTTTCCGGCGATCGCCGAAGCCGGGCGCCTTGACGGCGCACACCTGCAGAGTTCCGCGCAGCTTGTTCACCACCAACGTGGCCAGGGCTTCGCCCTCGACTTCCTCGGCGATGACGAGCAGGGGCTTTCCGCCCTTGGCCACATTCTGCAGCAGGGGCAGCATGTCCTGAAGACTCGATATCTTCTTCTCGTAGATCAGGACGTAGCAATCCTCCAACACGCATTCCATAGTCTCGGCGTTCGTCGAGAAATAGGGCGACAGATAGCCCTTGTCGAACTGCATGCCTTCCACAACGTCGCAGGTGGTTTCGAGCGTCTTGGCCTCTTCGACCGTGATGGTGCCGTCCTTGCCAACCTTGTCCATGGCGTCCGCGATGATCTCGCCGATCACGTTGTCGCCGTTGGCCGAAATGGTGGCCACCTGGGCAATTTCGGTGTGATCCTTGACCTTTTTCGCCTGTTTGGCCAACGCTTCCGTGATCCTGACCACGGCCTTTTCGATGCCGCGTTTCAGGGCCATCGGATCCGCGCCCGCCGTCACGTTTTTCAGGCCCTGGCGATAAATGGCTTCCGCCAACAGGGTGGCGGTCGTCGTGCCGTCGCCGGCGGTGTCGCTCGTCTTGCTGGCCACTTCGCGGACCAGTTGGGCGCCCATGTTTTCGAAGGGGCACGGCAGATCGATTTCCTTGGCCACCGACACGCCGTCCTTGGTAATGGTGGGGGAGCCGAACTTCTTGTCCAGCACCACGTTGCGCCCGCACGGGCCGAGCGTGGTCTTCACCGCGCGGCTTAATTTTTCCACGCCGCGCAGAAGCGCCTGACGCGCGTCCGTATCATACTTCAGTTGCTTGCCTTTGTCCGCCATACGATCAGCTCCTTATGTTAATTTCCGAATAGTGATTCGTTTTCAAGTTGCCGTCATTATTCCATCACGCCAAGGATGTCCTCTTCGCGAACGATGGTATAATCCACGTCGTTCAGCTTGATCTCAGTCCCGCCGTACTTGGGCATCAAAACCGTGTCGCCGGCCTTGACGTTGAAAGGAATGAGTTTGCCGCTATCGTCTCGCTTGCCCGTGCCAACGGCAATAACCTTCCCCTCCTGGGGTTTTTCCTTGGCCGTGTCGGGAATGATAATCCCGCCCTTGCTCACTTCCGCGTCCTTTTTCGGCTGGACCAGCACGCGATCACCCAACGGTTTCACAGTCACCTTCATCACTCGACCTCCTTGTTGATAGGGAACAGCACCTCGTCGTCATCCTGGCACGCAACCCGCGCGCCCCGTTATTTCCGTTTTTTTTCGTCCTTGATCTCGAAATCCGCATCGATCACGTCATCCTTCCCCGAAGTCTTTCCGGGTCCGGGTTCGGAATCGCCTCCGGAGGCGCCGGGTCTGGCGCCGTCCGGCCCCTGTTGCGGCCCCGAGCCTTTGGCGTGTGAATACAGATCCGCCGAAACCGCCTGCATCTCGCCGTTCAGCGCCTCCATCTGGGCCTTCACAGCCGCGGTATCCTTGCTTTTTAACGCTTCCCGGAGCTTCGCGATCGCCGATTCCACCTTCTGCTTTTTGTCGGCCGCCACCTTGTCGCCATGCTCTTTAAGCAGTTTCTCGGTCTGGTAGGCCAGGTTTTCGCCCATGTTCAGGGCTTCCACGTTTTCCCGGAGCTGCTTGTCCTCGTCCGCGTGAAGCTCCGCGTCCTTGACCATCTGGTCGATTTCACGTTCGTTCAATCCGCTCGACGCCTGGATCGTGATGTTCTGCTCCCGGCCCGTTCCCAGATCCTTGGCCGACACTTTCAGAATCCCGTTCGCGTCGATGTCGAACGTCACCTCGATCTGCGGCATGCCGCGGGGCGCCGGCGGAATGCCGTCCAGCATGAATTTTCCGATCGACTTGTTCGCCGTTGCCATCTTGCGTTCGCCCTGCAACACGTGGATCTCCACGGACGGCTGATTGTCCGCCGCGGTGCTGAAAATTTCCGTTTTGCGGGTTGGAATAGTGGTGTTGCGCTCGATCAGAATCGTGAAAACTCCACCCAGCGTCTCGATGCCCAGCGACAGCGGCGTCACATCCAGCAACAGCACATCCTTGACATCCCCCTTCAGGACGCCAGCCTGAATGGCCGCGCCCACCGCTACCACCTCGTCGGGGTTCACACCCTTGTGCGGTTCGATGCCAAACAACTGGCGGGCCTTCTCCTGCACCTTCGGCATGCGGGTCATGCCGCCGACCAGCACCACCTCATTCACGGATTTCAGGGCCGAATCCTTCATGCAGGACTGAACCGGCTGAACCGTCCGCTCGATGAGCGCGTCCACCAGTTGTTCCAGCTTGGCGCGGCTGAGCGTCATTGTCAAATGTTTCGGTCCCGAGGCGTCCGCCGTGATAAACGGCAGGTTGACGTCCGTGCTCTGCGCGCTGGACAATTCACACTTGGCCTTCTCCGCCGCCTCCTTAAGCCGTTGCAACGCCATCGTGTCCTTGGAGAGGTCCACGCCCTGGTCACGCTTGAACTCGTCGTTCAGCCAGGTCATGATCGCCTGGTCAAAATCGTCGCCGCCCAAATGGGTGTCGCCGTTGGTGGACTTCACCTCAAACACGCCGTCTCCGATATCCAGCACGGAGACGTCGAATGTGCCGCCGCCCAGATCGTAAACCGCCACCCGTTCGTCTTTTTTCTTGTTCAGGCCATACGCGAGCGACGCCGCGGTGGGTTCGTTGATGATCCGCAACACTTCCAACCCCGCAATTCGGCCGGCATCTTTCGTGGCCTGTCGCTGACTGTCGTTGAAATAGGCCGGCACCGTAATGACCGCCTGCGCGATCTTCTCCCCCAGAAACGCCTCCGCGTCCGCTTTCATTTTCTGCAGAATCATCGCCGAAATCTCGGGCGGGGAATAGGTCTTGTCGCCTATCTTCACATGGGCGTCGCCGTTCGCCGCGCGAACCACTTCGTAAGGAACCAGCGTCATTTCCCGCGCCACTTCCTCGTATTTGCGTCCCATGAACCGCTTGATCGAGTAAACGGTCTGCTTCGGATTCGTAATCGATTGGCGTTTGGCCGCCTGGCCGACCAGGCGCTCTCCGCTCTTTGTAAAGCCGACCACAGAAGGTGTCGTCCGCATCCCTTCGGCATTCGGAATAACCGTCGGCTCGCCCCCCTCCATTACCGCCATGCACGAATTCGTCGTGCCGAGGTCAATTCCCAATACTTTCGCCATAGTTCATTCCTCCTGCCGAGATAGTCTCATCAGGTCAGTTTTTCTCTTCCCAATAAAAAGCAATCGTCGTGCCAACTTTACACGATATCAACCCGTCTACAACGCAACCTGTTACAAATATTAAGGTTACGCCATTTCAGGCATTTCCACGCCGTTTTGACCACAACCTTTTTTGAGCCATGATGTCACAGTGCGACAAGGGCTGAAAGGACGAGTGCGCACAAAATGGATCAGGTCGCGCAACAAGGAGCGTTTGCCAAGAGATACCGCTCGGCCTCCACATTCCACAGGTTGTCATGTCGCTCACAGATTGAACCCAGGGTCTTGAAGAACGGATCCGAATGCCCCTTCAAATCGGCGAGCGCAATCAACGGGAAATCGAAATGGGTGTAAACAAGCTTCTTTCCACCGGGAATCGTGGGGAGTTTCAGGGTGGTCTCCTTCGCTGCGGTGAGACCGCCGATATGGGTGATCATGGCGGCGGGATTGATCTTACCCGCCGACATTAACTCCAGCGATTCGCGCATATCATCCGTGTTTCCGCCCGAGGTGCCCACCAGATGGGTTTCGGCGTAATGCACGTTGTAGAAGTTGAACCTGGCGCTGAATGTCGGGTCGGTCGGCCCGGCAAAGAAATTCAGGCATCCGTTCCGTCTCAGAATGGCATCGCCCTGCTCCACCACGGGCGCGACCGGCGCAAACACGAACACATCGTCAAACCCGCCGCCCGCCATTTCTTTCAAAACCGCCAGCGGTTCCGGAGTCGTTTTGGTGTTGACGTAGACCAGCGCAACGCCTCTGGCCTTGGCCTTCGCCGGCGACATCAGCTCCGATGCCCGTTTCAGACGCGCATCGTCGATGTCGGTCACCACCAGCAACCGAGGTTGGCGCGGCCCGTTGATCAGGTAATCGACGCAACCCAGGCCCATGGGCCCTGCACCCGCCAGGATCGCGCAGGCGCCCCCTTTCACAATGCCCATCTCGTGGCGATAACTGCCGATTTGGGTATGATACTGGGCATGAGCAGCGCCCACGATGCACGACATCGGCTCACTCAGCGAGGCTTTGAAAAAGCCTTCGCCTCGATAGGGCAGCAGGCAATTCATTTCCATCACGCAGGAGGGAATCAGCACATGAGTCGCGTTCCCGCCAATCCAGCGGAACGAATAGCCCGGCGCATCCATCGATCCCTTGTAACCCAGCGACGGCTGGATGCTGAACATATCCCCGGGCTTGAACTGGTCCGCCCATCTCTTTCCAACCTGGAGCAGCCGTCCCGCGAATTCATGCCCGATAATCGTCGGGTGGCTCGCCACGTCCTTGGGTATCCGCTTATGATCAGGCCCTTGCAGCGCCGCCTTGTGGCAGGACATGCAGATGGAATTCGTGACCACTTCGGCCACAATTTCGTCCGCGCCCATCTCGGGCAGTTCGAATGTTTCAAGCCGGAGATCCTGTTTGCCGTAAATCCGCAACGCCGTCGTTTTCATGCATGTCCTCGCTTTCGTTTTTTAAAATAAGGTTTTCTGCCGATCGCCCGGATTGACCCCGAACCGTGCGCAACACCGCTCGGTGACCACGCGCCCCTGGGGCGTCCGCTTCATCAGCCCTTCTTGAATCAGGAACGGCTCGTACACCTCTTCAATGGTGTCCGCTTCCTCGCCCACCGAAACCGCGAGGGAATGGAGGCCCACCGGACCTCCGCCGAACCGGAACAGCACCGTTTCGAGTATCCGCTTGTCCATCTCGTCCAATCCTTGCTCGTCGATGTCCAGCAGACGCAAGGCCTGGTCCGCCACCTCCCGGGTGACCCGGCCGTCAGCCCGGATCTGGGCATAATCCCGCACCCGCCGCAACAGGTTGTTGGCAATACGCGGCGTGCCCCGTGAGCGCTTCGCGATTTCAAGTCCGCCCTCCGGCTCCAGATCCACGTCCAGAATCCGGGCGGACCGGGCCACGATCGTTTGCAGTTCCTCGGCCGGATAATAGTCCAGCCGGCAGGCCAGTCCGAACCGGGACCGCAACGGGGATGAAATCAATCCGCTGCGGGTGGTCGCCCCAATGAGGGTAAACGGGGGCAGGTTCAGCCGCACCGACCGGGCGTTGGCGCCCTGGTCGATCATGATGTCGATGACGAAATCCTCCATCGCCGCATAGAGATACTCCTCCACCGTTTTTTGCATGCGGTGAATTTCGTCGATAAACAGCACATCCCCGCGTTCCAGCCCGGTCAGCAAGCCTGCCAGGTCCGCCGGCTTGTCGATCACCGGGCCCTGGGTGACCCGGATCGTGGCGCCCATGGCATCCGCCAGGATGTTGGCCAGCGTGGTCTTGCCCAAGCCCGGCGGACCGGAGAGCAGCACGTGCTCCAGCACATCGCCCCGCTTGCGGGCCGCTTCGACAAACAGCTCGAGCCGCTCGCGCACCTTTCCCTGCCCGACAAAATCCGTGAACCGGCCAGGGCGCAACTTGATGTCCAACTCGCGTTCGGGCTTTTTCAGTTCCTCGGCTGGTGAAGGCATGGTCATCGCGCCAACGCCTTTCGAATGAGCAACTCCACGTCTGTCGCGGCCCCATCCGCGCCCTCGACCGCTTTGCGGATCAGCGTTTCCGCTTCCCCTCGCTTATATCCCAGCGCCACCAATGCCAGCGCCGCATCACGCATGATAATCGATGCCGGGTCCATCGGAAGGGGCGCGGAATCGGCCCCCGTCAATTCCGCGGGGCCAACCTTGTCCCGCAACTCAAGAACAATCCGCTCAGCCGTTTTCTTCCCGATTCCCTGAACCTGGCTCAGGCGCTTGACGTCCCCGGCGGCCACCGCCGCCTTGAGTTCCCGCGGAGCCAGCCCGCTGAGCAGGCTCAAAGCCAGCCTGGGGCCGATCCCCGTCACTCCCAGCAACAGCACGAACGTGCGGCGTTCGTCCTGCGTGGTAAACCCATACAGCAGATGGTCGTCTTCCCGCACATGATCGTAGATGTGCAGCCGAATCCGCTGGCCCTCGGCCGGCAGCCGGTCGAAACAGCTCAGTGGAATGAACACCTCGTACCCCACGCCGCCGGTCTGAACCACGGCCATCGTGGGTTCCTTCATGTCCAGCACACCTTCGATAAAAACAATCATGCCTTCCTCAAATGCTTTCCTGGGCCAGCGCCGGATGTCCCTTCTGGCGGTGCAGGTGGCAGATGGCCAGGGCCAGCGCGTCGCCCGCATCCTCCTGAATCTCCCGGTCGACTCCCAGCAACGCCGCCACCATGCGGTGGACCTGCTCCTTTTGCGCGCCCCCAAATCCTGCCAGAGCCTGCTTGACGCTGCGGGACGGATATTCGTAAACGGGGATTCCCGCCCCCGCGCAGGCTGCGATCGCCGCGCCTCGCGCTTCTCCCAGAATCAGCGTCGTCTTCAGGTTGCGGCTGAAAAAAACGCCTTCGATCGCCGCCGCCTGCGGAGCGGTCTTGCGCACCAATTCGTTGATCGCGTTGTAAATACCCACCAGGCAGGCCGAATGCGGAAGCGCTGCGGAAAACGGAATGTGCCCGAACTCGACGGCCGACAGCCGTCCCCCGCGCGATTCCACCACACCCACCCCCGAGGACCGCAACGAGGTGTCGATTCCTAGAACTCGAAGCGTGTCCACGGCCATGCGGGTTCCCCTGCCGGCGCCGGCGCCGTTACTCTTTCGCCAGTTCCGCCATCAACTCATCAGGCACGTCCATATTGTGATAGACGTCCTGGACGTCGTCATTCTCTTCCAAGGCCTCGACGAAGTTCAACACCGATTTGGCCGTGGATTTATCCTGAATCGTCACATACAGATCCGGGATCATGCGTGTTCCACACTCGTCGATCTTGATGCCGGCCTTTTCGATCGCCACTTGCACGGCCGCCAGGGCCTTGGGATCGGTCAGAATTTCGAACTGCTCGCCGTCCTGCTGGAGATCCTCGGCTCCGGCGTTCAGCACGATGTCCATCAGGGCGCCTTCGTCCACCCCCGCCGACGGAACCAGGATCTGGCCGCGCCGCTTGAAACTGCGCAACACCGAGCCCTGGGCCGCGAAATCGGAACCGTGCCGGTTGAAGGTGTGCCGCACCTCGGCCGCCGCCCGGTTCTTGTTGTCGGTCAGTACTTTGACGATCAGGCACACGCCGCCCGCGGCGTAGCCCTCGTACATGATCTCCTCCATGACCACGCCGCCCAATTCACCGGTGCCTTTCTTGATGGCCCGGTCAATATTGTCGTTGGGCATGGATACCGACTTGCACCGCGTGACCAAGGCGCGCAACGCGGCATTCATTTCGGGATTGCCGCCGCCGGTCTTCGCCACCATCATCAATTCCTTGGCCAATTTGCTGAAAACCTGGCCGCGCTTGGCGTCTGCCGCGCCCTTCTTATGCTTGATGGTTGCCCACTTACTATGCCCGCTCATGCTCGCTCCTTATGTTCGATTGCCGGCTTGACGGCGTATGCCGCCGCATTATTCTTCTTCTTCTTTAACCTTTTCGGCGCTGGCAATAATTTTCTGCGCCACATTGCCCGGCACCGCCTCGTATCGCGAAAACGTCATCGAGAACGACCCCCGGCCGCCCGTCATGCTGCGCAACTCGGCGCTGTACATGAACAACTCGGCCATCGGCACCTCCGCCGTCATCACCTGCATGCCGTCTTCCACACTCATGCCCAGGATGCGGCCGCGCCGGTGGTTCAAATCCCCCGTCACGTCCCCCATGTAATGGTCTGGAATCTCGACTTTGACCTCCATGATGGGTTCCAGCAACACCGGCTTCGCCTTGCTCATGCCGTCGCGGAAGGCGCGGGAAGCCGCGATTTTAAAGGCGATTTCGGAGGAGTCCACATCGTGGTACGAGCCGTCATACACAGTCGTTTTAACGCCGGTCACAGGATAGCCCGCCACCGACCCGCGCAACATGCCTTCCAGCAGCCCCTTCTGAATCGCCGGCATGAAGTTGCCGGGAATCACGCCGCCCACCACCGCATCTTCGAACCACTCGGTTTCGCCTTCAGGCATGCGTTCGACACGCAGATACACCTCACCATACTGCCCCCGGCCGCCGGTCTGCTTCTTGTGCTTGTAATGGCCTTCCCCGCGCCCCGTGACCGTTTCCTTGTAGGGCACCTTGGGAATACTCGACGCCACCTCCACGTTGCTCCGCCGCTTCATGCGGTCCACCGCCACGGCCAGGTGCATGTCACCCAATCCCGACATGACCGTCTCGTGCGTGTCCGGGTTGCGCTCGACATGAATGGTGGGGTCCTCCTCCGCCACCCGATGCAGCGCCGTGCCGATTTTATCCTCGTCGCCCTGCGATTTGCCCCGCACCGCCATCGAATAGACCGGACTTGGAAACACATACGGCGGAAACTTCAGCGTCTGTCCCTCCGTCGCGAGAACGTCGCACAACCCCGTCTTCTTCAACTTCGCCACGGCCACAATGTCGCCCGCGGAACATTCTGTCCAGGTGTTCTGTTTTTTGCCGTTCACTTCAATAAAACCGCTGACCCGCTCCTTTTCGCCCTTGGTCAGATTGAACAGGTCGGTGTCCGCCGATATGCGCCCCGACGCCACCCGCATGAACGTCAACTGCCCGATGAACGGATCGTTCACCGTCCGCCACACGAAGGCGCTGAACGGGCCGTTCGGATCGATCGGCTTGCCGTCCGCGTCCCGCATCGGCCGGTCCAGCGGCGACGGGAACATGCGGGCGATGCCTTCCAGCAGTTCGTTGACGCCCGAATCCTTGAGCGGACTGCAGGCGAAAACGGGCACCAGTTTCCCCCCCAACACGGCTTTGGTTATCCCCTTGGAGATTTCGTCGGGTGTCAGCGTTTCACCGCCCAGATACTTCTCAAGCAACGCGTCGTCCGCTTCCGCAACCGCCTCCATCAACCCCAGTTTGATGGTCTCGACCTGGGCGGCCAGCGACGCCGGCGGATTGCCGGCCAGCACGTCCACGATGCCGCCGTTGCCCTCGCCCGGTATCGTCACCGGCACACACTTGGCGCCCCACGCCGCCTGGATCGCCTCGACTGTTTTGGCGAACGACGCGTTCTCCCGATCCAGGCCCGTGACCACGATCCCGCGCGGCAGACCGCGCTCCTCGCACCGCTTCCAGGCTCGGGCAGACCCCACCTGAATGCCCGCCAGGCCATCCACGAGAATCAGCCCCGCCTCCACGACGCTCGAGCCCATGATCACCTGGCCGAGAAAATCGGGAAAGCCGGGCGTGTCCACGAAAACCAGTTGCGTTTTCCGGCCGGCCTGAGTCTTGAAAACCGTGTTGAAGGGCTTGACGTGAATCGTAAACCCCCGCTCTTTTTCCTCATCGGAATAGTCGGCCATGCTTGTCTTCGCGGCCACGGAACCCAGTCGGTCGTTCACGCCCGTTTTATACAGAATCGAATCGACCAGGGTGGTCTTTCCGCTTCCGTTATGCCCCAGTAAAACGACTGTTCTGACGTCGGCAACGGCGATATCCTTCATCCTGTGTTCCTTATCGCTAAGCGTTCATCGGAGTAAACCCGGAGTACCAGTTACGTGAACGAGAATACATATCATACCGTCCAAGCCCTGACAATCATTTTCAAGCCGAAAACGGACCGTCAAAACGGACAAACACGATGGGCGCGAGGGCTACCGCAAATGATTGATGAACGCCTGGGCCGTCCGAGACGAAATGGCCGCATTGGTGCCGGAACCGCCGCCCGCGGTCACCGTCACGATTTGCACGGAATCCTCGCCGCGATCGGGCGTAAAACGACTGGTGTAAACAACCGTATCACCCTGTCGGGTATTCAAAAAACCCATGAAGTCGTGTTCCAGTGTCCAGACATAGTTGTCACC
The DNA here is from genome assembly GCA_964609905.1 of uncultured Verrucomicrobiota bacterium. Lineage (GTDB taxonomy): Bacteria > Verrucomicrobiota > Kiritimatiellia > CAIKKV01 > CAIKKV01 > CAZSUH01. Next base: position 14,897 of record CAZSUH010000024.1, on the reverse strand, counting down.
CCCCCGGGCGGTCAGCGAGATGGATTCCCCTTTTCGAATCCCGCCCCCGCTCTGCGAGAGGGTGACGGTGCTGCGCTCGGATGTCACTTCGCAACCCGCCAGAAAAGCACCGGCCATGCCGGCTACAAGCGCGCTCAACCACCAGAAACCGTTGCGGAAAGTCATGGGCAACTCCTGTAGCCAAACCTGTTTTTCTGGGGTTAGTGTAGGCCTGCCCACCCATCGCTGTCAACGGCGTTTCGACGATTCGGGCATGCCGCCGAATCCGTCATGCCTTGTTCAACACCGCCGCATACGCTCCGTCCGTCTCATGCTCGCCCGGCAGCCAAAGCCGCTCCCCGCCAAGCCGCCAGGCCGGGTTGGCCCCCACCCATGCCCGAACCAGGTCGCCGTCCTCCTCCGGCTCGATGCTGCAGGTGCTGTAGACCAGCCGGCCGCCCGGTTTCACCAGGCCCGACGCCGCCTCCAACAGATTCCGTTGCGCCCGGGCCAACTCCGCCGCCGAGTCCGGCTTGAACCGCCAGCGCGCATCCGGACGCCTCCGAAACACCCCCGTGTTCGTGCAGGGCGCATCCACCAGCACACAGTCAAACAGCCCTTCCTTTTCAAGCGCCACCCGCACCGCCGGTTTCGCCAAATCGCCCTGCATGACCGTCACGCCCGACACCTTCAGCCGCGCCAGGTTTTCTTTGACCATTTCCAGGCGCGCCTGGCTGGCATCCAGGGCCGTCAGCCCCGCGCCGCCCGCCCGGTCAGCCAGGTCCGCCAGTTTGCCCCCCGGCGCCGCGCAGGCGTCCAGAATCCGCTCCCCCGCCTTGGGATCCGCCAGATCCACCGCCACCAGCGTGGAGGGATCCTGCACCGCCACCACGCCCTCCGCCCAGCCCGGCAGGCGCGTCGGATCCATTCCCTTGCCCAGCGTCAGGCACCGCTCCGGAAACGCCGGATGCGGGGTGTAGGCAATGCCCTCTTTTGTCCAGCGCGCCTTCAGTTCCTCCAGGCCGATCCGGCTGCGCTGCACCCGCACCGTCACGGCCGGCCGCGCATTGTTCCACGCCATCATGGCCTCGGCCTGCGCCGTCCCGTATCGCTTCACCCATCGCTCCGCCAGCGCGTCCGGATGGGACAACCGCACGGCCAGGGGCGCGTCGCGTTCCAACGCCGCGGTCAGCGCCTCTTTTTCCCGCAGCGCCCGGCGAAGCACAGCGTTCACAAAACCCGCACCGCCCTTGCCGCGCACGCGTTTGACGGCCTCCACCGTTTCGTCCACCAGTGCATAAGGCTCCACCGTGTCCATGTGAAAAACCTGGTATAGCGCGGCCAGCAGATGCGCCTGGACCACCGTGTCGGGTTCGCGCTCGGTAAGCCGCGCCAGCAGCCATTCGAGCCTCCGTTTCCATTTGACGGCGCCATAGACCACCTCCATCAGGAAAGCCCGGTCCCGCCGCTCATCGGCCAGCCGATGGTCCGGAAACGCGCCCTCCTCGATCCATTCCTGGATCACGCCCGCCGCCCGGGTTCGCGTTTCACCTTTCATGACGGTTCGCCTTCCCGCAGCGTGGCCAACCGAAGCTGGCCACAGGCCGCATGGACGCCCTTGCCGCGCGAAAACCGCATGGTCGAGTTGATGCCCGCCCGAGTCAGCACGTCGAGGAACAGGTCCATCGTCTCCGGCAGGGACGCCTCGTGCGGATACTCGGGCACCGGGCTCAGCGGAATGAGGTTGACCCGGCAGGGGAACGGCTTCAACAGCCGCGCCAGGGCCTGGGCCTGCTCGTGCGAATCGTTCACCCCCCGGATCAACGTGTATTCGAAGGTGATGATGCGGTTCGTCTCCCGCGTGTAATCGGCGCAGGCCGTCATCAGGTCCGCAAGCGGGTATTTGCGATTCACCGGCATCAGCCGGGAACGCAGGGGGTCGTCCGGCGCATGGAGCGACACCGACAACTCCACCTGAAGCCCCTCGCCCGCGAAACGCCGGATGCCCGGGATCACGCCGGAGGTGCTGATGGTCATCCGGCGCGCTCCGATGGGCATCGCGCTGGGATCGTTTAATATCCGCACCGTCTTGAGCACGGCGTCATAGTTGTCAAACGGTTCGCCGATCCCCATGAATACCACATGCGTGACCCGCTCCCCCCAATGGCGGGCCGCCTGCCGCACCTGGTCGACGATTTCGCCCGGTTCCAGGTTGCGCCGGAATCCGCCCGTGCCGCTGGCGCAGAAGGCGCACTTGAAGCGGCAGCCTGCCTGAGAGGAGACGCAGACCGTCTTCCGGTTCTCCGCGGGTATCAGCACCGTCTCGATCGCCTCGCCGTCCCTCAGTTTCAACAGGAGCTTGGTTGTGCCCGTCGGATCCTGGCGCGTCTCCGCCACGGTCGTGGGATTCAGTTCAAACGACTCGGCCAGTTGCGCGCGCAGCGCGGCGGGCAGATTGGTCATGCGCGCCCAGTCGTCCGCAAACTGAACCTGCACCCAGCGCCACACTTGGTCGGCCCGGTAACCGGGCAACCCGCGCTCCTTGAACGCCGCCTTCAAGTCGTCCGGGGTCAACCCTGGCAATAAGATTTTTCCGCTCATCCGGCTGATTATCACTCATCTCCCCTCCTTAATGCAAGACGGGAAGCGGCAATTTCGGATGGCAATTTCGGATTGGCTTTGTCGGACTGGCCCAGTAGAGTGTTGCCCCATGAATACGCCATCCTCCCTGCCTGCCGACACCCACATCCATACCGCTCTCTGCCAACATGCGGAGGGCATGCCGCTCGATTACGCCAAAGCCGCGGTCGAACGGGGCATTCCCGAAATCACCGTCACCGACCACATTCCCGCGCCAGACGGCTACGATGCCGCCAGCCGCATGCCGATCCAGGCCTTTCCCGCCTACCTGGAATCCGTGGCAACAGCGGCCCGCGCCTTCCCCGATCGCGTCCGGCTCGGCCTCGAGGCCGATTACTATCCCGGTTGCGAGACCTGCCTTCACCGCGTGCTCGATTCCGCGCCCTTCGACCTGGTACTCGGGTCCGTCCACTTCATCGGCGATTGGGGTTTCGACAACTCCGCCAGCCTTCACCGCTGGCGCGAAATGGATATCCAAACCGTCTGGACGCGCTACATGGACCTGATTCGCGGCCTGGTCGCCCTGAAATCGTTCGATGCCCTTTCCCACTTCGACCTGCCCAAAAAATTCGGGCATCGTCTCCCCGAGCGGGACATGGCAAGCCTGGTGAGTCCCGTGCTGGATGTCATTGCCGACGCCGGTCTGCCGATCGAACTCAACACCAGCGGCCTTCGCAAACCGGTTGGGGAAATCTACCCGGCCCTCTCCATCTTAAAACTCATGCGCGCCCGCGACATCCCCATCCTCTTCGGCTCCGATGCGCACCGGCCTTCCGAAGTCGGCCACGCCTTCGAGGCTGCCGTGCAACTGGCCCGCGAGGCCGGATATACCCAGTATATGCGGTTCCGGGGGCGCAAGGCGATGCCGGCAGAATTATAGGCGCTATCGATTTTATGGGGCCTATTTCCTCACTCCAACAGCCCCTCGTTCATGCGGATCAGGGGCAGGACAATCGATATCACCACCGCGAAAACCAGCCCGCCGACCAGCGCGATCAGGCCGGGCTCCAACAGGCTCAGCAGCCGGGTCATGTAGCGGTTCCATTGCTGCTGAATCCGGTTCGCCGCATGATCCAGCATTTCCGCCACGGCGCCCGAGCTCTCGCCGGTCTGAATCCAGGACGGCAAATGGGGTTCCAGCGGCGGAATCCGGCTCACGGCGTCGGCCAGATTGCTGCCGTGGCGGACCCTATCGCTCTCCTCCACACTTCGCAGTTCAACCCAGGCGGAGCCGCACGCCCGGCCCGCCAGCACCAAGCCGTCTTCGGCCGCCACGCCTCCCCGTAAAACCATGGAAAAGGTCCGGGCAAATCGCAGATTTACCAGCAGCCGATAGCCGTGTCCCGTCACCGGCAGGCGAAATCGGAATCGGTCCCAGGCCAGGCGAAAATCCGCGTTGGTCCGAATCCGGCGCCGCGCCATCGAGCCGGCTAAGACGCCCAATCCGAGCGCGAGCGGCGCCGCCCACAGGCCGATGCGGCGAATATTCAGCATGAACCGTGTCACGGCGGGCAGTTCGGCATCCACGCCGGAACGCCGGATCATGGCCAGCGCATGGGGCAGCACGAATCCGAGCATCACCACGGCCGTGATCAGGGCAAAAATCAGGACCACCACGGGATAGGTCAGGGCCGAACCGATGCGGGCGCGCAACTCCTGCTGTTCCAGCAAATAATCGGCCATGCGGTCCAGGCTTTGCTCCAGTTGTCCCGCCCGGATACCCGCGTCGATCGCGGCGCGTTCGAACGGTTGCAGCCCCAGCGCCGCCCGGTCCAGCGCGTCGCCAAGGCCCGCGCCTTCCCGAATCCGGTCGCGAACCGAGGCCAGGCGGAGTTGGGCGCGCTGGAATTCGGGCATCTGTCCGAGCGCCTGCACCGCGCTGAGCAGCGGCACCCCCGCCTTGACCAGCGTGGACAGCTCCCGGTAAAAGATGGCGCGGTTTTCCAGGCTCAGCCCGCGCGAGTTTTTCACGTCGTCCGATCGTCCAACATCAGAAAGCTGGTCCGGAAAAATGCTCGAGGCCGCCAGCCGCACGCGCGCATCTTTGGGATCGACGGCCTCCACCAGCCCGTTCCGACTCCGCCCCTCGCGATCGTATCCGCTGTATCGGAAGGTTTTCACCGGCGCCCCCTCAGGACCAATGCCCCACCGAACGCCACACTTCGTCCAGGGTGGTCCGGCCTTCCAACACCTTGGTCAACCCGTCCCGCAACAGGGAGCGCATGCCGTTCGCCTCGGCCAGGGTGCGCAGCCGCGCCGCATCCCCGCCCCCGCTCCGGATCTCCGCCTCCAGTCCGCCCCGGATCTCCATGAGCTCGAACACGCCCATGCGCCCCTTGAATCCGTCCCTACATTCGGAACACCCGCCGGGAGCCGGCAGCGCGCGGCGGGCGCGGAGAGCCTCGGCCTCCGGGCCGGCCGCCTCCGCGAGCGCGCGCGGATCCGCGGCCGCCTCCCGTTTGCAGGCGGGGCACAACACCCGCACCAGCCGTTGCGCCAGCACCCCCCGCAGCGCGGAAGCCACCAGGAAGGGCTCCACGCCCATGTCCATCAGCCGCAGCACGGAACCGGGGGCGTCGTTCGTGTGCAGGGTCGTGAACACCAGATGGCCGGTCAGCGAGGCGCGCACGGCGATCTCCGCGGTTTCCAGGTCTCGGGTTTCGCCCACCAGCACCACGTCGGGATCCTGGCGCAGCAGGTGCCGAAGGCCCGTGGCAAAGGTCAGGTCGATCTTGGGCTTCACCTGCATCTGGCTGATTTCCGGGATCCGGTATTCAATCGGATCTTCGATCGTCATGATGTTCATCCGCGCGGTATCCAGCTTGTGAAGCGCGGCATACAGCGTGGTCGTTTTGCCGCTGCCGGTAGGGCCGGAACAGATCAGCAGGCCGTGCGCCTCGCCCAGCATGGAATCGAAGCCGGCTTGCACGTCCGGCGGCATGCCCAACTCGGAAAGGGGAATCAGCGAGGAATCGCGGTCCAGAAGCCTCAAGACCACCCGTTCGCCTTCCGCCACCGGAATCGTGGACATGCGGATGTCGATTTTCCGGTCCCCCACCTTGGCCCGCGCCATGCCGTCCTGCGGCAGCCGACGCTCGGAGATGTCCATGCGACCCATCACCTTGAGGCGGGAGACCAGCGCCTGCTCCATGCTTTTGGGAACCGTCGTCTGGTCGAACAGCACGCCGTCCACGCGAAACCGCACCCGCATCCGGCTTTCATAGGGCTCAAAATGGATGTCCGAAGCGCGCGCGCGCGCCGCTTCCAGCAGGATCGCATTGGCCAGGCGGGTGATGGGCGCATGAGCCGATGCCTGCAACAGATCCTCCGCGCCCGCCTCGGTCGGGGGCAACTCGCCCGCCGCGTCGCGAAGATCGTCCAACAACGCTCCGGACGTCCCCGTCTTGTGCGAGTAGCAACGCTCGATGCAGGCGGTGACCACGCTTGGCGGCGCGACCACGGGAAACACATCCGCGTCCAGCAGGCGTGCGACATCATCCAGCAACCCGACCCGGGACGGATCGGCGGTCAGCACCCCGATCCGGCCCCCATGCCGCACGGGGATCACGCCATGGGCGCGCGCCCAATCCACGGGAATCTTGGCAATCAAGGCTGGATCCAGGCAGTCCGGGGACACCTCGGGCAAAAAATCGAGATCATAGCGCGCCGCGAGCGCGCGGGCGGATTCCCGCTCGGTCCGAACCCGTTCGCTCCGCTTATCCGCGCTCTCGTTCATCCCGGTCTCCGATTACAGATTCGCTTCGGCCGGGGACAGCCGCACGGGTTGATTCGTGTGGCTGATCCCGGAACGCTCCTCCCACTCGGACGTCGTCGCCGCTTCGCGTCCCGGTTTGACCAGATTGGGGCGTACGAAAATCATCAGATTCGTCCGCTCCATCTGCTCGGTTGTGCGGCGAAACAGCCAGCCGATCAGGGGCAGGGATCCCAACAGGGGAATTTTGCGCACCACCCGTGTCTGGTCTTCCCGGATCAGGCCGCTTAAGACAATGATCTGGCCGTCCGGAACCGTGACCGTGGTGGAGACCTCCCGCTTGGCGATCGTGGGCGTATAGGCGCCGTCGGTGCCGGGGTCGATGATCGCCTCGATGCTGGGATTCAACTTCATCTTCACCTCCCCGTCGGGATTGATCTGAGGCGTCAACTTGAGCTTGATGCCCACATCCTGCCGGTCGATATTCTGAATCACATCCCGCGAGGCTCCGGAACCGCCCTGGATCGTGGATTTCAGGATCGGGATGTTGTTCACCACGCTCACGCTGGCTTCCTGGTTGTTCTGGGCCAGCAGGGGCACGTTGGACAGAATCTTCACGTTCCCGTTTTTCTTCACGGCATTGAGGTTGAACAGCATCGGAAAGGCGGTTTGAAGGGTGCCGTCCGCCGCCACACGCGTGCCCTGGGCGATGCCCAGGCTCAGTCCCCGCGGGAACAGGCCGTCTTCCATGGCCTGCGACAAGTTTTTGGTGTTGTCGTTCAGCGTGGAACTGCCCTGAACGGCTGAATCGCCGACGTTTCCCGGCATATCGAGCGCCGCCAACTCCACGCCGATGTCCAAGCCCTCGCTGAGCGAAACCTCGGCGATCAACACCTCGATCATGACCTGACCCGGCACGCAATCGAGTTCCCGAACCAGTTGCTCCACCACCTCAAAATCCCGTGGCGCCGCGTCCACCAGCAGCGCGTTGTTGGCGGCAATCGGCTCGATGGCAATGGTTCCGCTCTGAGAGGCCGTTTTTCCGGCCGTCGCGCCGGGAAGGGCCAGCAGCGCCTTGAGGCTTTTGGCCGCGTCCTCGGCAGTCAGGTATTTGAGAAAAATCGCGCGCAACCGCCCCCGGCCCGAAGGCGATTCCACGTCCAGTTTGGCGATCAGCCCCTTGAGTTCGTCCAGGCCGGCCTTGGGGCCCACCAGGATGAGGCTGTTGGCTTGGGGCGAAGCCACCGCCTTCAACCCGGAGGGCCGCCCCCCGGACGACACCTGCTGCCGGATCCGGTCCACCTCGGTCTCCGCGGCCGCCAGGGCGTCGTTCAACTGCCTGGCAATCTCTTCGGCCGACGCATAGCGCAGGGGCAGCACCTCCGTCACCCGCGCCAGCCCCGGTTTGTCGATCGCCTCCACCATGACCTCCACGCGGCGCACCAAGTCGGCGGTCCCGCTCACGACGATCAAATTCGCGGTCGGCAACGCGGACACCAAGCCCCGTTTGTCGGAACCCAGCACTTCGGTCAACATGGTTTTGACCTCGCTCGCCGCCACCTGCCGCAGGCGGATCACCCGAGTCAGGAAGCCCACGCCGCCCGAAGGCGTGTCCGGTCCCTGGACCGCGCCAATGGGCGTTGCCCCGGAGGCCAGCGGCACAATCTTCACCACCGCGCCCCCCTCCACCGCCGTGCAGCCGGCGGACTCAAGGATGGCCACCGCCAGCGGATAGGCGTCCGCCGCGGCAATACGCGGGGCCTCCACCGTGATCTGTCCCCTGACATTTTCGTCCACGACAAACCGCTTTCCGGTCAGTTCCCCCATCACCTTGACAAACGCGCGCACATCCACGCGATCGAACCGGAAATCGACATACCCGTCTTCAGCCGATCCGGCATAACGGGCCAGCGCCAGGGCCGCCATCAGCGCGGCCATCCACATTCGGGGATGCCGATTCATGCCATGCTCCCGCGTTATTTGAGAATTCCGCGCTCGGCGGTTTTAACGAACTCGACCAGCCGTGCCACCTCGGGAACGGCCTCCACCTCGGCCTCGATCCGGTCGATCGCCTCCGCCGTTATAAAACCGGAGCGATACAGGATTTTGAACGCTTCTTTGAGCGCTTTCTGGGAAGCGTCGCTCATGCCGCGGCGTTGAAACGCCACCTTGTTGAGCCCATGCACAACCGCCGGATTGCCGTCGGCGATCACATAAGGCGGCACATCCTGGGTGACCTTGGTCATGGCGCCCACCATCGCCATGGAACCGATCCGGCAGAACTGATGCACGCCGGAAAGGCCCCCGAGCACGGCCATCGGATCCACCCTGACATTCCCCGCCAGGGAGGCGCCGTTGGACATGATGACCCCATCTCCAACCTCGCAGCCATGCGCCACATGACAGTAGGCCATGATCAGACAACCGGCCCCGACCTGGGTGCACTCGCCGTCCACGGTGCCCGAATGGACCGTCACATATTCGCGAATCGTGGTCTGCGCCCCGATGGAGACATAGGTGGTGCCTCCCTTGTATTTGAGATCCTGGGTCTGCTGCCCCAGGCTGGCGAAGGGAAAGATCGTGCACCCCGCGCCGAGCCGGGTATGCCCCTCAATCACCACATGCGCCTTGATCACGGCGTGATCGCCCACCTGGACGTCCGGCCCCACCACGCTGTATGGGCCAATCTCCACATCCGCGCCGAGTTGGGCGCCAACCGCCACGATCGCGGTGGGATGAATGCCGCTCACGCGCGCTTCTCCTGATCGCTCAACATGCAGGTCAACTCGGCTTCGGAGGCCAGCGCCTCGCCGACATAGGCCTTGCCGCTGAATTTCACGATTTTCCCGCGAAGCTGGAGCAGCGTCACCTCGATCCGCAACTGGTCGCCGGGCCCCACAAGCCTCCGGAAACGAGCCTTGTCGATGGCCATGAAAACCGGGGTGCGGTTCCCCTCGGACGGGCACATCCGCATGAACAGCAAGCCGCCGGTCTGGGCCATGGCCTCGATTTGCAGCACACCCGGCATGATCGGATTCCCGGGGAAATGGCCCTGGAAAAACGGTTCGTTGATGGTCACGTTCTTGATCGCCACGATGCGCGATCGGTCGTCGCACTCCACCACCCGGTCGACCAGCAACATGGGAAAGCGGTGGGGCAGCAAACGCATGAGTTCCTGGACGGAGCTTTCAGACATGGCTTCCTTTCTCGGCCCGAGCGGCCGGGGTTAGTTCAATCGTCGAAACAGCCAACTTCCCAAAATAAACGAAACGGGGATGGGGAACCAGACAAAAAGATGGGGAACCATCTCCGGCCGGCGTCCCAGGGTCTCGGCGGCAACGATAAACAGGTAAAAAATGAAAGCCAGCAGAAGGCTGATCCCCACGCTCACGGCGGATTCACGCCGCGGATTTCGAACCCCCAGGGGGATTCCGAGAAGCACGAACGCGAGACACGCCAGCGCCATGACCACCCGTATGTTGACCTCCACCACCAGCCGCAGGCGTTCCACCGGATTCGGAGTGCGGCCCGTCACCGGATTGTGCTCCCCCACCGCCGCCATGAGTTCCTTCAGCGTCAGGGCCGAGGGGGGAGTGCTCGGCGCTTTCCCCCCGTCCTTCGTAAGCGGAATGCGGATCGGCCAGCGCTCGCAAAAACCGCTGGCCGACTTGCCGTCGATGAACGGGGATATCCGGACGCTGCGCAGGTCGAGTTCCAGAAAAAGGCGGTCCGGGCTGACCTGTACGACACCTGTTTCCGCCTCGATGCGCCGCAGGAAACCCTCGGACCTGTCCGCCACGACGATTTTCTTGAGCGCATTGCCTTTTTTACGCCAGACATAGACGGACCGATGGTTCGCGATTTCGACAAACTGGCCCTCCTCCAACAGGGTGAGCGCGAATTCGGAACGCATGCGGTCGCGGAATGCCCGCTGGCGCCGCTCGATACGAGGGGTGAGCTCGAAGTTCACGGCCAGGCAAACGGCGGTCAACAGCAGGGAATACAAAATCGGCCGGCGCGCGGCCTGCCAAAGGCTGATGCCGCACGCCCGCATGGCGGTCAATTCGCCCTCGTGTGACAGCCGGCCAAAGAGCAGCAGCGCCGAGGTGAGCACGCTCACGGGAATCGTGAACACCAGCAGGGCCGGCATGGACCAGAGAAAGAAACTCAGGATCAGCCCCAGGGGAACGCCCCGGGCCAGCAAATCGGTGATCTGAAACAGGCTCACCAGCGACATGACGAACGTCAGCACGACCGCGGCCAGAACAAAGGAGCTCGCGAACGAACGGCCGATATACTGGTTCAGCGTGCGCATGTCAAAAACAGAAACGCCCGGCGTCGCCGCCGGGCGTTTCCGCACTCCCGTCAGTACCGGTAATGCTCCGATTTATACGGCCCTTCCGGACGAATGCCGAGGTAGGCGGCTTGCCGGCGCGTCAAGCGCTCCAGCGTCACGCCGAGTTTGGCAAGGTGAAGCCGGGCCACCTCTTCGTCCAACTTCTTGGGCAGCACATACACGCCGGGCTTGTAATGGCCACGGCGGGTAAACAGTTCGATCTGGGCCAGCACCTGGTTGGTAAAGCTGTTGGACATCACAAAGCTGGGATGGCCGGTTGCGCAACCGAGGTTCACGAGCCGCCCGCGCGCCAGCAGCACGATGCTCCGCCCGCTGGGGAACGTGATCTTGTCCACCTGCGGCTTGATCTCCTCCCAGCGGTACTTCTGCAGTTTGGCCACCGCGATTTCGCTGTCGAAATGCCCGATATTGCACACGATCGCCATGTGCTTCATCCGGCGCATGTGCGCCTCGGTGAGCACGTCACAGCACCCCGTGGCAGTGACGAAAATATCGCCCAGCGCGCACGCCTTGTCCATGGGCATCACGTCATACCCCTCCATGGACGCCTGCAGGGCGCAAATCGGATCCACCTCGGTCACGATGACGCGGGCACCCTGTCCCTTGAGCGAGGCGCAACACCCTTTGCCCACATCGCCATACCCGGCCACCACCGCCACCTTTCCGCCGATCATGACGTCCGTGGCGCGGCATATGCCGTCGATCAACGAGTGGCGGCAGCCATACAGATTGTCGAACTTGGACTTGGTCACCGAATCGTTCACATTAAATGCCGGGAACAGCAACTCGCCGGAATCCTTCATCTGGTAAAGCCGATGGACGCCGGTGGTCGTCTCTTCCGATACGCCGATGACCGCTTTGGCCAGCCGGCGGAACCGGGTCGGATCGCGGCGGATCGAGCGTTTCACCTGCCGGATGAGCAGTTCCTCGTCCTCGCTCCCCGCCTTGCGGCGGAGCACGGCCGGATCCTGCTCGGCTTTCACCCCGAGATGAATGAAGAGCGTGGCATCGCCGCCGTCATCCACCAGCATGTTGGGTCCGGATCCCCGGCCCCAGTCGAGTGACCGGTCGGTGAAGGCCCAGTATTCCTCGAGGCTTTCGCCCTTGTAAGCGAAAACGGGTACGCCCGCGGCGGCAATCGCCGCGGCCGCATGATCCTGGGTCGAAAAAATATTGCAACTGGCCCACCGAACCCGGGCGCCGAGCGCGATCAGTGTTTCGATCAACACCCCGGTCTGAATGGTCATGTGGAGCGAGCCAGTGATCCGCGCGCCGGTCAACGGCTTCGACTTCCCGAACCGCTCGCGAAGCTGCATCAGGCCGGGCATCTCCACCTCCGCCCACTCCAGTTCCCGCCGGCCCCAGGCCGCCAGGGAGATGTCCTTCACAACCCGATCCGCGGAAGCCGTAACATTGCCGTTTTTGCGCATGTTCATCGTCCTTTCTTCGGGGGCGGCCCGGCCGTTTAGACCGCCGCCTGAAGGGCCGCGATTCGATCGGTCTTCTCCCAGGTGAACACGTCCAGATTGGACTTCCGTCCGAAATGACCGTACGCCGTGGTGTTCACGTAAATCGGCCGCAACAGTTTCAGCGTCTTGATGATGTCCGCCGGCTTCAGCGGAAAAACCGCCTGAACCGCTTTTTCGATTCGCGTGTCGTCCACCTTGCCCGTCCCGAACGTGTTGACCAGAACGGACACGGGAAGCGGATAGCCGATGGCATACGCCACCTGGATTTCACAACGGGAAGCCAGTTTCGCGGCCACCACGTTTTTGGCCATATATCGCGCCATATAGGCCGCGCTGCGATCCACCTTGGAAGGGTCCTTGCCCGAGAACGCGCCGCCGCCATGACGTCCCATGCCGCCGTAGGTGTCCACGATGATCTTGCGGCCGGTCAACCCGCAATCCCCCTTGGGCCCGCCCACGACAAACCGGCCGGTCGGATTGATCAGAAAACGGGTTCGGCGCGACAGGTATTTCGCCGGAATCTCCCGGCGGATCACCTCCGCGATGACGCCGCGTTCGATTTTGGCATGCGACGCCTCGGGCGTATGCTGGGTGGATATGACCACGGTGTCCACCGACACCGGTTTCCCGTTCTCATACACCACCGTCACCTGGGATTTCCCATCCGGCCGCAGGAACGGCAACACGCCCTCCCGGCGCGCCTTGGCCAATCCGCGGGTCAGCTTGTGCGCGAACGCGATCGGCATGGGCATCAGTTCCGGGGTTTCGTCGCACGCATAGCCGAACATCATTCCCTGGTCGCCCGCCCCCTGCTCCTTGAAAAGGCCCTGCCCCACGGTAACCCCTTGCGAGATGTCGGGCGACTGGCGTTCTATGGCCGACATGACCGCGACCGTTTCATCGGAAAAGCCCATCGCCGGATCGGTGTAACCGATGCGCCGAATCTGCGCGCGGGCCACGTCGCCGTAATTGACCAGCGCCGTGCTGGTGATTTCGCCGGCCACCACCACAACCCCCGTCTTGACCAGCGTTTCACAAGCCACCCGGCTATGCTTGTCCTCGGCCAGGTGGGCATCCAGAATGGCGTCCGAAATGCAGTCGGCCACTTTGTCGGGATGGCCTTCGGTCACGGATTCGGAAGTAAACAGGAAACGACTCATACGGCACTCCTTTGACTGGGTAAACAGATATTATGACTAAGCATGGCTGATCAAGTCAAGCACATTGGGAGCCACCCGGCCGATCAGGTCGCGACACAAGTTGCGAATCTCCTTCGGCTTCTCCAGTTTCAGGGCTTGTTCGGCCAGGTTGCGCGCGTCCGCATAGGCCATCTTTAAAATGCAGGATTTGACCAGGGGAATGTTGGCCGGCGTCATGCTGAGCGTGTCCACGCCCAACCCCACGAGAAGGGGGGTCATCAGCGGATCGCCTGCCATCTCCCCGCAAAGCCCGGTCCCAATACCCTGGTCATGCGACGCCTCCACGGTGCTCTTGATCAACCTCAGCACGGAGGGATGGGTGGGCTCATAAAGATAAGCCACCCGATCGTTCACCCGGTCGACCGCCATGGTATATTGGATCAGATCATTGGTGCCGATGCTGAAAAATCGGACATGCCTGGCCAGGATGTGGGCGGAAACGGCCGCCGAAGGGGTTTCAATCATGGCGCCCGCCTCGATGGTCTTGTCAAAAGGAACGCCTTTTTTGTCCAATTCCCCCTTCGCCTCCTCCAACAGGATGTTGGCCCGAATCAGTTCGTCCACATCGGTGATCATGGGGTACATGATGCGAACATTGCCGCCCGCGCTTGCGCGCAGAATCGCCCGGAGCTGGGTTTTGAAAATATCCGGATAGGCCAGACAGAACCGGATCGCCCGGAAGCCCAGAAAGGGGTTGTCTTCCGGGGGAAGCCGGAACGAAGGCAACACCTTATCGCCGCCGCTGTCCAGCGTCCGGATGATCACCGGCGCCGGCGCCATGGCCCGGGCGACCGCCGTGTAGGCCTTGACCTGGCTCTCTTCGTCGGGAAGCTGGCCCTGGGTCATGAACAGAAATTCGGACCTCATCAGCCCGACGCCCTCCGCGCCCTGCCGACGCGCCTCTTCCGCCTCCTCCGCCAGTTCGATGTTCGCCTCGACGGCGACCGCGCGACCGTCAAGGGTGACCGATTTGCGGCCGTGAATCTTCCCGGCCAGTTCGCGGCGCATCTTCTGGCGCACCTCGACCAGCTTCCCGAATTCCTGCATGTGCGCCAGGGTGGGATTCACGATCACCAGGCCCTTGTCGCCGTCTACCAGCAACTCGTCGCCCGAGGCAATCCGCTCCGTGGCCTCATGCAGCCCGACCACCGACGGAATCTCCATGGCCCGCGCCAGGATGGCCGTGTGCGAGAGGGAACTCCCTCCCTCGGTCACGAACGCAAGCACGTGATCCTTGCGCAGCATGGCGGTTTCGCTAGGCCCCAGATCCCAGGCCACCACGATGGACTTGGCGTTCAGGTCCGAGAGGCTTGGCCCCTGCTTGCCCTGAAGATTCCGGATGATGCGCCGCGCCACATCCCGAATGTCGGCCACCCGTTCCCGCAGATAACGATCCTGCACGGCCGAAAGCGCTTTTGAATAGTCCTCCGCCGCTTCCTTCACCGAGGGCTCGGCGTTCTGGTGCGCCTCCCGGATTTTCTTGATGACCCGGTCGATGAACAGGCCGTCCTCCAGCACCATCTGGTGCATCTCGAAAATGC
>CAZSUH010000023.1:24338-33469 GCA_964609905.1 uncultured Verrucomicrobiota bacterium | reverse complement strand
CGAAGTCTGATGCTCTGTCCAATTGCGCTACAGGTGCAATTTCAGAAAGTGTCCCCGCTTCTCCGCCCGTTGTCAAGCCGGCCGAAAAGAAAACGAACATATAACAGCCTGGCGCGCGGTCACAATAGGGGAAACGAAACCGGAGCCGGTTTGGCCAGTCGGCCGAGAAGCGCCGCGAGCCCCTGCTTGGAAAACGGTTTTTCGATGAAACTCCACCCGCGTTCGCGGATCTTCCGATACCGCCCATTTTCATCCCCATAGCCGCTGCACATGACGATCGTCATGCCGCCGCAAACCCGCAGGAGTTCCTCGGCCAGATCAATCCCGTTCCCATCCGGCAACACCACATCGCTCAACAACAAGCCCGCCCGCGACCCTTCCGCGTGGAACGCCCGCCGGGCCTCTTCCACGCTTCCCGCCTCGATCACCCGATAGCCCAGATCGCGAAGCAGGACGGCCTCGACCGCCCGGACCAATTCCGCGTCTTCCACCAAAAGCGCCACCCGGCCGGCGCCGGTAAAACCGACCGGTGGGAGCGTTTCCGTCACCGCCGGCCCAACGCTCCCGCTCGATGCGGGGAAATAGACGTCGAATCGCGTCCCTTTCCCCTCCTGGCTGTCCACGGCAATCCAGCCGCCGTGCTGCGTCACGATCCCGTACACGACGGACAGGCCCAGCCCCGTCCCCTTGCCTTGCTCCTTCGTCGTGAAATAGGGATCGAACAGATGCTTCTTCGCGTCCGCCGACATCCCGACGCCCGTGTCGGCCACCCGGACCCGGATATACCGTTCCGTCTGCGCCGCCTGCCCCGGCGGCACACACACCCCCCTTGCGCAGGAACTCGTTTCCAGCGACAACGTCCCCCCCCGCGGTATGGCGTCGCGGGCGTTGATGCACAGGTTCAACAACACCTGCACGAACTGGGTGGCGTCCACGTCTGCCACGGCCGACGCCTCCTCGCACACGATGTTCACGCGGATATCCTCGCCCAGCAATCGCGCCAGCATCGTCCGCTGATCGCGGATCAATTGGTTCAAATCCGTCGGTTTCGGCCGGGGCGCCTGTTTGCGGGTGAACGCCAGTAGTTGCCGCGTCACGCCCGCCGCCTGGTTGGCGGCCTGTCGAATCTGCTCGATGAGTTCCCGCACAGGCGCACCGGCCGGTATTTTCTCGAGCGCCATGTCGCACCACCCCAACATGCAGAACAAACAGTTGTTGAAGTCGTGGGCCACGCCGCTCGTCAGGCGCCCCACACTCTCCATTTTCTGCGCTTGAAACAGGGACCGATCCAGTTCCTTCCGTTCCGTGATGTCCGTCAGGGTGACGAACACGCCGCCACCCGAGCCCCCCCCATTGTCCTCCATGGGAACGGCATCGATCATCACCCACTTGAGCGCCGTGGTGTCCGGCTGGGTGATACCCGCCACCTTGCCGCGCACGATCAAGCCGGTGCGCAACGCGACGGCGTCAGGCATCGCCTCGGGCGGGAACGGCGCGCCGTCTTCCCGGAACATGGACGTCATGCTCTCGGCCAGCGTCTTGCCGACCACACACTCGGCCGGCGCCCCGAGCAACGCCTGCGCCGCGCCGTTCAACGAGGTGATGCGGCCGGCTGCATCGACATAAACCACGCCCTGCTTCATCGTCTGAAGCAGATGGGCAAATTGCGCCTGGCTCGCCATCAGGTCGCGGGTCCGCTCGCGAACCCGTGCCTCCAACACGCGGCGTTCCTCCACCAGTTCGCGCTCGATCCGCAACCGCTCTGTGATGTCCCGGGCGGATGCGTATACGACGCCACTCGAGGCGAAACTGCGCCACTCGATGTCCCGATACGTCCCGTCCGCGCAACGCAGCCGGTTGACAAACTGTACCGCCGGCCGCTGGCCGCGAAGCCGTTTGAGAAAGCTTCGCGTCTCGTTCACATCCTCGGGATGCGTGAACGCCAGCATGTTCTTCCCGATCATGGCGCGGGCCGGATACCCCAGGGTCTTCCCCCACTGGGGGTTCAACTTCCGGAACGTCCCGTCCAGATCGGCAATGCACAGCAGGTCGAGTGCAACCTCGAAAAACCCTTTTATTTCGCCGACCGTCTCGCTCATGGCATGCCCTCTTGCGGTATACCTAAGGTGCGCACACTCTACCATCGGCCGGAAACGACCGAAGGGTTTATTTTACCATTTAAATGGTATGGCAAGATCGCCATCTCGTTCTTGAAGTAAGCCGCGTCTTTTCGCATGATAGAGGCCTGATGAAGAGAGCGCTCGCTCAGGAGTCCGTTCCCATGGTCCAGAATCGCTTGTCATCCGCCCCGCCCATTCCCCTGCGAATCGTAATCATCGATGACGAGGCACTGCTCGTGTCCCTGCTCGAAGCCTGGCTGGGCAATCGGCCGTGGGTGCGGGTCGCGGGAACCGCCCACACGGGGCGCGACGGCATCGCCCTGTGCCGGCGGCTCCGCCCCGATATCGCCCTGTTGGACGTGGCGATTCCGGACCTCTCCGGCCTCGATGTCGCCCGCCAGGTAAGAACGGAATCGCCCGACACGCGCATTCTCATCCTCTCCGGCCATTTCGAGCCCCTGCTGATTCACCAGGCGCTTCGCATCGGCGTCCATGGCTACCTGGAAAAACACAGCTCGCTCGATAAACTGGATGCCGCCCTGCGCCGCCTGGCCGAGGGAAAAACCGCGTTTTCGGATGTGTTCTACGCCATCCGGGAAGGCTGGCTGGCCCTGCCCGATTCGTTCCATAAAATCCTCTCCGACCCGGAAATGGAGATTATCGTGCTCGTGATGGCGGGATTCAACGATTCGGAAATCGCGGCGCGGCAGGGCATCGCCGTCAACACGGTGATCACGCACCGCCGGAACATCCGGAAAAAACTGAACATCCACAGCGACCGCGAATTGATCGCCTATGCAAAAAAATGGGGACTCGTGCCGCACACGGAACCGGACATCCAGCCGGGTTAACCGGCTCCTGGCCGTTCCTCTTTTCAACGGTCCAATTCCAGTCTTGTTTTTTCGAACTTTGCCGCCGCAGCATCATCCTGTCTATGTGACATGGGTCGTAAGCCAGACGATGACCGCAACGCTACGCGCTTGGCCTTCCCAGCATGGAAAACCGGACCAGCTCGGACACGGATTCGGCCTGCATTTTCTTCATCACACGGCCTCGGTGCGCTTTAACGGTCGCTTCGGCAATCGCCAGTTCCTGGGCGATCTGTTTGTTCATTCTGCCCGCCACGACCAGGTCCATCACCTCACGCTCGCGCGGAGTCAAGGCGTCGATGCGCGCGAGCACCTGTTGTCTCTCGCGGTGTAATCGGCACTGGTCTCGATGCTTGTCGATCGCCGTTCGAACCGCCTGCAAGAGTTCCCGCTGATCGACCGGTTTGGCCAGGAAATCCACGGCGCCCCGCTTCATCGCCCGCACGCTCATGGGAACATCCCCATAGCCGGTTATGAAGATCACGGGAAGGTCCGAATCGCCCTTGGCCAAAACATCCTGAAGGTCCAGGCCGTTCATGCCCGGCATCTGAATGTCGAGCACCAGGCATCCGTTTCCCTCGAACCGCGGCCGATGCAAATAGGCACTGGCCGAGTCGAACGATTCCACCTCATAGCCCGCGACCCGAAACAGTCGCGCCAGCGCCTTGCGGACCGAGGGGTCGTCGTCGACCAGAAATATCGTGGATCGGGGTCCGTCGGAAGCTGTTTCGGAAACAAAATCAATCGGCTTCACGGAACACGTCCCCCTTTCCGGTTCTCGTTCGGTCCGGCATCTTTCGCGCACGGCAGCGAAAAACTGAACGTGGCGCCGCCCTCCGGATTGTTCACCGCCCATATCCGCCCGCCGTGCGACTCCATAATCGAGCGGCAAATCGCAAGCCCCATGCCCATGCCGTCCCGCTTCGTCGTGAATTGCGCCTGGAACAACCGATCCAGGTTCTTCGGGGCAATCCCCGGCCCCGTGTCGCACACCGACACGATCACCGTTTCCGAGTTCCCCCTGAACGTCTTCACCGTCACGTTTCGTGCTTCCTCCGGTTGCGCCATCATGGCTTCCTCGGCATTCAGGACCAGGTTGAGGACGACTTGCTGAACCTGGACGCGATCCGCGAATATTTCGGGAAGGTTGTGGGAAAACGCCGTCGTCATCGAGATGCCTTTCAACGCGGAATCGGTCCGAATCAATTTGAGAATTTCCATGACCGTCTCATTGACGTCGATCTTGTCCCGCATGGGCGTTCGCTTTTTCAGGAACGAGCGCAGATGGCGAATCACGTTCTCGGCGCGCTTGTCGTCCTTCACAATATCAGCGAGGATGTTCTCGATTTCCTTCAAGTCCGGCTTGCCGCCGGCCAACATCAATTGCGCCGCCTGGGCGTTGCTCATGATGGCGGCCAGCGGCTGGTTGAGCTCGTGCGCCAGCGAAAAGACGATTTCCCCGCCCCGGCCAATGCGATCCGCATGAAGCAGATTCTCACGAAGCTGGAGCATCTCGCCTTCCATCTCGTACCGATCCGTATTGTCCCGCGCCACGAACAGGACGGCGCGATCGTTTCGCGCGTCGATCGGCAACATCAAGACCTCGAACACGACGGTGTGGCCGGCGTGATCCTTCACGATTTGTTCGGGGAAATGTTTCTGTATCCCGGTCTCGATTACCTCGCGATCATAGGCGAGAAAGTCACCCACTTGATCTTTGTTGTGGCTGATCGTTTCGGCCTGCTTGCCGATTATCGAAGCGGCGGTCAGCCCAAAGAAATCCTCCGCCCGCCTATTTGCCAGCAGGTAGCGTCCGTTCCTGTCCCTGACGCAAATGATCGCCGGCAAGAAATCCAGAACGGTCTTCATGAACGCCTGGTCCTGGACCTTTTCGGCTTCCAGGCTTTTTAGCGCTGTGACATCGCGGGATACGAACAGCAAGGTTCCGGGTTCGCCTATTCCCTCCTCTGAAGGAACCAGCGCCGTTACAAAACATCGCCAGCCTCCGTCCTTGTGCCGAATCCGATACTCGATTTCGGTTTTGGCTTCTCCCGTTTCGGCGCACCGTTCGATGAAATGCTTCAGGTTCGGCCAGTCGTCGGCATGGACGAAAGCCTCCAGAGATCGGTTTTTCACCTCCATGACCGCATAGCCCAGGGGCGCGAGCCAGGACGCCGAAGCTCGGCACCACTCTTCCCGCAGCACCGTCGCAAACACAAACCCGCTGCTATTCCCCAATTGAACGCCGCGCCCCATGAAAACCTCCTTGGCTGTTCACTCCGGACGCAAAAGTCGGACGGCCGACACAAATCGAGCCGCATACTGCTCGACGGCGCTCACGGTCTGAGGGGGAATCGCCGAATGGGTGCGGGACGCCACGTGGATCGAACCGATCACACAGCCGGCCTCGAGTACCGGCACGGTCAGGATCGCGCGGATCCCTTCCATTAATACGCGATCGTTGCCGAATTCCTGCATGAGCGAGACGAAATCGCGCGCCCATATGCTTCCACCATGATTTTTCAAAGCAAAGTCGGAGTCCCTGTCGAATCGACGGTACGCTTCCACGAAATGGCTGGACAAGCCATAGTGCGCAACCATTTCAAATCCGCCGTTCCCTTCATCCCGCACGAAAAGAGCCGCGCAATCGACACCCTGAAGCGATACGATCCCTTCTAAAATAGAATCGTTGTCTTCCTCACAACCCACAACGAATATTCCTTGTTCCTTTTCCCATCCTCGATAACCATGCATCCGATAACGCGTTTCTGCCAGCGTCATCAAATTTTCTTTAATTAAGGGGGATAATATCATTTTTTCGCATATCCCAATATTAGACTTAGGTTGGATACGGCGCGCCGTACGGTCATATCGTCGGATGTCTTGAACCCAGGCCTGGTCATGTTTAACGACGTTCCCATGTCCCGAGTATCAGGACAAACCGTCAGTAAGTCAACCGTCAATCAATCAATGTCGCAAACGGACGCCCCCAGGGCCAGCCGCCACCAGGCAGCCCGGGCCGAGGCCGATCAGGTCGCTCCGCCCCGCCTCCCGCAGCGCCTCGCGGGCTTTCTCCTGAAATTCCGGTTTGTGGCACAGCAACAGCGCCCGTTGCAGCAGCTTCTCCCGGTCCGTCCGGGCCGTGTACACCGCCTCGCCTGTCATCGGGTCCACCCCCGTGTAAAACATCGCCGCCGACAAGGTCAGCGGCGCGGGATAAAAATCCTGCACCTGCTCCGGCTCCACCCCCGCCTTCTTCAGCGCCAGCGCCAGTTCCACCATGTCCGCCAGCGTGCAGCCCGGATGCCCGCTGATGAAATACTCCACCAGCTCCTGCCGCTTGCCCGTCCGCTCGCAGGCCCGTTTAAACCGTTTGGCAAATTCCCGGTACGCCCCCGCCGATGGCTTGCCCATCCGCTTCAGCACCCGGTCCGACAAATGTTCCGGCGCAATCTTCAGCCTTCCGCACACATGATGCGCCGCCAGTTCGTCGATATAGGCGTCCCCGCCGCCGTGCAGGGCCAGGTCGAACCGGATGCCGCTGGTCACAAACACATGCTTCACGCCCGGCTTCCGCCGCGCCGCGCGCAACAGCGCGATCAACGTGCCGTGATCGTCCTTGAGATTGGGACAGATCTCCGGATGCAGGCAACGCCCCTGGCGCGCGCAGCCCGCCTCGTCCCGCCCGCAGCCCGTTTGCCACATGTTCGCGGACGGCCCGCCCAGGTCGGTGACCGTTCCCGTGAACTCGGGATCCGCGGCCAGCTTGCGCACCGATTCCAGGATGCTCTCCGGACTTCGGGAACTGATGGCCCTGCCCTGGTGCATGGCGATCGCGCAGAAACTGCACGCCCCATAACAACCCCGGTGCGTGGTGATCGAATGCCGGATCATGTCGAACGCGGGAATGCGCTGCCCCCGATAGGCCGGATGCGGCCGGTTCGTGAACGGCAGCCCGTACAGCAGGTCCATCTCGGCCGTGGTCAGCGGCAGCGCCGGCGGTTGCGCCACCACCCAGCGATCCCCGTGCGCCTGCGCCAGCACGCGGAGCCGGAACGGATCGGTGTGCGTATAGATGAGCCGGGTCATTTCCGCGAAGGCCTGCCGCCCCTCGTCGGTCTTTCGGGACACCGTTTCGTAGTCCGGCAACCGGACCGGAGGGCGAGTGTCCCCACGAGCCGTCGTATCGTGCTCATGCGGCTCGCGAGGACGCTCGCCCTCCAACGCGGAAATGTCTTTGATGACCGTCGCCATGCCGGGTCCGCCGCCCAGGGGCTCCCCCGCCCGCGCCCGCGCCACCAGCCACGCCAGCGCATCCTCCCCCATGCCGTAGACCAGGATGTCCGCCTTCGCGTCGATCAGCAGGGACCGCCGCACCTGGTCGGTCCAGTAATCGTAATAAGCGAACCGCCGCAACGATGCCTCGATGCCGCCCAGCACCACCGGCACGCCCTTGGCCGCCTGCCGGACCCGCGCGGTGTAGACGATCGACGCGTTGGGCGGCCGCGCGCCCGCCGCGCCGCCGGGGGTATAGGCATCGTCCCGCCGTTTTTTACGCATGACGGTCAGGTTGGACAACTGACTGTCCACATTCCCCGCCGTCACGCCCCAGAACAGTTTCGGCGCGCCCAGTTTGGCGAAGTCGTCGACCGTGTCCGGCCGCGGCTGGGCGATCACGCCGACCCGGCAGCCCAGCCATTCGAGAAAGCGCCCGATCAAGCCGGCTCCAAAAGAGGGATGATCGATGTAGGCATCGCCCGTGACCAGGATCACGTCACACTGGTCCCACCCCCGCGCCTCCATCTCCGCGCGGGTCATGGGAAGCGGCCGGTCGGGCTTCGCCACTGACGCGAAGGGCTGCCAGCGGATGGAGGGCGTGATCACCGTGGTACTTTGCGGCGGCGTTTGGCGTCGAATTCGGGCGCCTCTTTCACGCACGTGCCCAGCACCCGCATGCCGTTGCCGATCAGCCGGGCCGTCTCCTTGTGGAGCGCCGCGGGATCTTCCCCCACGTTCGCCCAGCCCGGAATCGCCAGGTCATCGGGCGGCAGGGCCACCTTTTCCCAATTATGGAACAAACGGCCCCAGTCGCTGTGCAGGATCGCATGCACGCGGTCCTGATGGGTCGGATACCAGAACAGGTCGTGGTACAGCACGCTGGCAATATAGGACCAGGGCGCCAGCACGGTCTTGAGCGACCACTCGATCGGCTTCTTCAGAGGACCCCAGTAGATCTTGTGCTGCATCCGGCTGGCAAAGGTCATCTTCTGGAACGGACCGACGAAATGCCAGTTCTCCTTGGCCGCGTCCGCATCGCCGACAATTTCGATGTCGCGCGGATCGCCGCAACCCAGCCCCTTCTCGTGCGCCAACCGCACGAACTTGATGTCGCGCATCGGATCGAAGCCCATCAGCTTGGCCGCCACGGCGTCGATCGCCACCTGATCGGACGAGGCCAGCAGCACGTTCTTGATCTGGGGGACCATGCACCGCGGGCCCGGACCGTCGCCCGCGAAGGTGCCGTCCATCACGGCAAACAACCCCGAATGGATCTTCTTCTGGATCATGAGCAGATCCACAAGCGTTTCGTGGATCACCGGATGGGTCCAATGCCGGTGCTCGTTCAACAGCCCGCCGAAGGCGTTCTTCATCGCCCCCGTGGTGGTGGTGAAGATGTGGGTCTTGACCGTGGGCAGGTGGATGATGTTCTCGCCGATGAACCGCTTCGGGATCATGAAGCCGTCGGGATAGACCTGGTTCAGGCAGATGAACTTGTCGGCCAGGTCGCCCACGGCCTCGCGCACGTGAATCCACTCCTCGCCCTCATACAGGTGGACATTGCGCAGGCCATGGGCCTGGACCACGTTGAACTGCTTGTTCTCGCGCTCCCCGAGGTGCGCGTCGATGACCACCGTCCGGTTGTGGCAGGCATGGATCAGCGTGGGGTCGTAGCCGTCCCGTTTCAGCGCGCGGATCACCCCTTCGAGCTGCCAGGGCGTGGTGGAGGCGCCGGGATAGAAGAAATGCCAACTGATGTTGATCTTGAGGGCCGTGTCCCGGTTTTTGGGCAGGGCGTCCTGGTAGCCGGCCAGATTCATCAGCCGGTGATAATCCGCCAGCACCGTGGCCGGGCCGGTCTTCA
>CAZSUH010000023.1:0-24328 GCA_964609905.1 uncultured Verrucomicrobiota bacterium | reverse complement strand
TCAGAATGGCTACTTTTGCTTTCATTCGTTTATTGTCCCCCGGCCGCCAATCCTCTTCAAGCCAATTTCGCCCGTCCCGCGCGGCCGTTTTTTCAGCATGCCCCGGCAAAAGGCCAGGCCGCCCGCCTCGTCGGCAAATGCGCCATCCAATTGCGCCTGGTAGCACCGGTCCAGAATGGCCTTGAACGCGGGGCCCGGTTTCAACCCCATCGCGATCAGGTGTCGGCCCATGACCAGCGGCTTCGGCGCGCGATTCCGCACATCCAGCTCGCGCGCGCGTTCCATCAGCCAATCCCCCTCCGGAAAACCATCCGCCGGATAGGGCGGCCGGCCCAGATGATCCGCCCGCGCCACCCGCACCAGCCGGTCGATGCGCCCCACCCGCACCGCCAGCCGCCGGATCGCGCCATCCCCGGCGGCGCCCGTGAACAACATCCGCGGCCGCAAATGTTCCGTCACCAGCGGCAACACCGCCTCCACCAGATCGGGGGGCGCCCTCATCCGTTCCAGAAAATGCCGGGTCGGTGCCGCGCCCGCGTCGCAATGCCCTTTGGAGCGGATCCGCTCCCCCGCCCTTTCCGTAGTCAGCGGCTTGCCGAAATCATGGCACAAGACGCCGAACCCCACGATCAAATCCTCCGCGGCATCCCCCAGCCGTTCCCGCGCAAAGGCGTCCAGGCAATGCCCCGTGTGCGCCCACACGTCCCCTTCCGGATGCCACTCCGGCTCCTGCTCGCAGCCGATGAGCGCCGCGAGCTCCGGTGTGTGACGGACCCAGCCGGTCTCCCGCAAAAACTCCAGCCCGGCCCGGATAGCCGTCCCCTTGAGCAGCAGCTTGCGCCACTCCTCGAACACCCGTTCTCCCGGCAATCCCTCCGGCGTCATGCTCCGGCACACGGCCACCGTCTCCGGATACGCCGCCAGCCCGAAGCGCGCCACGAACTGCATGCCCCGCAGCACGCGCAGGGGGTCCTCGGCAAACTGCCCCGACACGTGCCGCAACACCCGCGCCTCCAGATCGCGCACCCCGCCGAACGGATCGATCAGCGCCCCCTCCAGCGGATCGTAGGCCATGGCGTTGATCGTGAAATCCCGGCGCCGCGCCGCCTCCTCCGGGGACATTCCGGGATCGGAGAGCACCGCGAAGCCCTTGTGGCCCAGTCCGGCCTTGGACTCCCGGCGCGGAATGGCCACATCCACGGCCACCCCATGCAGTTTGATGACCCCGAACGCCTTGCCCACCAGATCGAGTCGGAAATGGGCGCCAAGCACAACCGGCAACGCGTCCGGGGCGATGCCCGTCACTTCCAGATCCACATCCGTCACGGGAAGGCCCAGCAGGGCGTCGCGCACGCAACCGCCCACCCATCGGGCGCGACCGCCCCGTTCATGAACAACCCGGCAGACCGTGTCGGCCGCCTCCCGCAACCGGGTATCCTGGATGGTCAAGCGCATGCGTTCCGTTCCGCGCTCACACGCCCCGCTCGCCGCACACGGCCACGGCCAGGCCGGCCATTTCTCCGATCCGGTCCCCCAGCGAACTGGGAACAATGCGGCAGCCTTCGCGCGAGGTGGACCAGCAATAGCGGGGCAGCCGTTTTTCGAGCTCCGGCATCACAATATCGCCCTCGCGGATCGCCATCGTGCCGAGCAGGATCACGTCGGGGTTGAAGGCCATGATCACGATGCCCAGCCCCTGGGCCAGCCGCTCCAGCACCTCCTCCCACACCTCGCGGGCAAAGGCGTCTCCCGCCCGGTAGGCGTCCGTAATGGCGCGCATGCCGATGGCCTCGATTTTTCCGCCCGCCTTCTCCACGATCAGGGTCTGGATGCGCTCGGCCCGAATCCGGGCCTGCGTCCGCTCCGCCACCGCGCGGCCGCCCACATACGATTCCCACGTGCCCCGCATGCCGAACTCGGCGGGCGGCCCGTTCACGTCCACGACCATGTGCCCAAATTCGCCGGCCCCGTCCGCGTTTCCCTGGAGCAGGCGGCCGTTGACGATCACGCCGCCGCCCATCCCGGTGCTGAACGTCAGGTAGATCAGGTTGGGCGTGCCGCGATAGGTTCCAAAATACCATTCCGCCAGCGCGGCGGCATTGGCATCGTTGTTGAAATGAACGGGGACCCCCAGCCCGTCCTGGACCATCTGGACAATCGGCATGTCCGTGAAGCCGGGATTGTTGGGCGGGGCCAGGAGCAGGCCGAGGGGAACGGACAGCGGGCCCGGCGCGGCGATGCCCGCGGCCCGCACGTCGCTCAGCGTCAGCCCGCCCTCCTTCACCACATCCCGGCAAAGGGCGATCAGGGCCGCCCGATACGGCTCGACTTCGCGCAGCGTGGGCATCCGTTTGGAATGGCGGATGGCCCCGGTTTCGTCGCCCAGGCTCACGGCCGTCTTGGTGCCCCCGATGTCGATTCCCAGCAGATTCATCGATCGCGCGCTCCTCGTTTGCCGCGCCCGCGCGGCTTCCTATCCCGTCTCCCGCCGGCCGAATAACGCCATGGCCAGCGCCGCCCAAAATCCGCAACCCACGCCAACCAGGGAAAACAGGCCGCGTCCCACATCCGACCAGGGCACCCGTTCTCCTTCCGCCACCCGGCTCATGGGCTCCAGTTCGCGGACCGGCGCCAGAATCCGGTTGACGCCCCGATAGGCCGCCTTTAAGCCCGCGTCCAGAGCCCGAACCGCGAACCCGGCCGACTTCTCTTCCTCGTGCCGGCAGTCCGGCCCGTGTTGGTGCGGCTCGTAAAAAACGCCTCGTTCCGCGACCCAGCCAATGTATCCGCTGAAGCCGAACACGACCAGCGCAAAAAACGAGGTCAGCGCCGCCACCGGCGAGGAGAGCAACGCGCCCATCGTCACGCCCACCGCCGCGAGCAAGACCAGTTTGAAGAGGATCAGCAAAAACGCCCGGAGCAGATTGGGCCCGTAGGAACCCGCGGGGACCAGCAACTGCACCCCTTCCAGGGGATGAAAGAGCACGGTCGCGGGAACGCCTTTTTCCCCGTTATAGAAACATACTTCCAACGGTCCGGGCGGAGTCGCGGCCAGCGGCGGCACGATCACCTCCTGCGGCACGGAGGCGCGCAACCGCGCGCTCGCGCGAAACACGGGCGCCCGGCCTTTCTCGCCGACCGTCCACTCGCCTTCCGTCTCGGGGCGCTCCATGCCGGCGGAGGACAGGAAGCGCACCCGCAGGGTGAGCGGCACGCCCGGTTTCAATCCGCGGGGCAGGTTGAAGGTCCACCGCCCCGTGCCGCCGGGCGGAACGGCGCTCCGTTCATTGAGAATCTTCCGCGCCGCCAGAAGCCGGCCGCGTTCGGCGGACTCGGACACGTCGAATTCTCCGCGCCGGCGCATCTCCCCGGCCCTGGCATCGAGTTCGTCCTGCGTGAACCGGGTCTCCACCGGCGCCAGCACCGTCCGCGCCACCCGGACCTTGCGGTTCAATTCGTCCGCCTGGCCGGGACCTAACCGGCTCTCCCGCATCGTCCATCGCATCAGCCCGTCGGCCAGCAGCACGGCGCCGGCCAGCGCCGCCGCGTTGACCGCGGCCAGGGCCAGCCATTTCCCGAGCCAGACCTGGCCAAACCGGACCGGCTTGACCAGCGCCTGCTGGAGCCGGCGGCTCTCCAACTCCCCCGCCACCAGGCCCGGCGCCGCGCCCAGCGTGCCGACGGAGAGCAGAAACGTCACCGCGCCCAGCGTATACCGGATCAGCACCTGCGCGCGCCCGCTCGCCGTGCCGTCATCTTGCAGCGTCAGCGGCAGCACGACCACCACGAACGCGGCCAGGCTGACCACGCTCAACAGGAAGCGCGAGCGCAACAGCGCGCGCAGGGTGAGAACAAAAATGGCACCCACGCTCCGCATGGATTCAACGCGCCTCCGCCCGGTCGGCCAGGAACGGGGCCAGACGGATCTCTTCCGCCACCTGGACCCCCGTCGGATCCGGCGCGCGATCCCGGGCCTCGCGGACGGTGTCCAGGAAAAACTGCTCGAGATTCCGGCGGGGATGATCCCAGCGCGGCTCGGCGCCCGTCTGCTCGCGCAACCAGGCCAGCGCCGCGATCCGTTTCGCTTCGGGAAGGGCGGGCATGAAGATCCGCATCTGGTCCGGCTCCTCCAGCAGATCGCGCACCCCTCCCAGCGCGCACAGCACGCCGTTGTATAGAATGGCGATCCGGCCGCAGACGTCCTCCACATCCGCCAGCAGGTGGGACGAAAGCACGATGGTTTTCCCGCGCCGGGCCAGGGCCAGGATGCAGTCCTTGACCTGCCGGCAGCCGATGGGATCCAGTCCCGCCGTCGGCTCGTCGAGCAGGATCAGGTCGGGATCGTTGATCAGCGCCTGGGCCAGGCAGATCCGCCGCGCCATGCCCTTGGAGAACTCGCCCACCAGCCGGCCGCGGGCGTGGGTCAAGCCGGCCATCTCCAGCAACTCGTCCACGCGCACGCGGCGCTCCCGGGCGCTCAGGGGAAAGAGGCGGCCGAAAAAGTCGAGCGTCTCTTCGGCGGTCAGAAACGGATAGAGGGACGACTCTTCGGGCATGTACCCGATGCGGCTCTTGACCCGCACGTCGCGGGGGGGCGCGCCCAGCACGGTCAGCGAGCCGCCCGTGGGGCGCAGGAGCCCCAGCAGCATCTTCATGGTGGTGCTTTTGCCGGAGCCGTTCGGGCCGAGCAACCCGAACACCTCTCCGTCCGGGACGGCAAAGGTCAGGTCTTTCACCGCCCGTACGCGCGGCCGCCGCCAGAAGTCGCGGAACACTTTCTCCAACCCGACCGCTTCAATCATGGCGTTCATCGCTCATCCCGTTCATGAGGGCGCGGCGGACGGCCGCGCCCGATTGTTCACACTTCCCGGTCGCGGAACAAGGCCAGCCCCGCCAGCAGGGCGCCAGCCGCATAGAGGGCGGCATACAGGCCCGCCCACCCCACATAGCTCAGGGGAATCCGCCCGTTCCCGGAAAGGGCGTCCACGACCCAGAAATGCTGCCAGTCGGGCAGCAGCGCGGCGGCGGCCGCCGCGGCCGCGTTCCCGCCCGCCGCGGCTTGCCCGAACAGGGGGCCGTTGACAAGCCCCAGCACAAACACCAGCCCCCCGACCGCCACCACCGGCGCGGCCGGCAGTCGCACGGAAAGGGCCAGGACAATCGCGGCCATCACGGACAGGGCCAGAAAGATGAGTATCAGGGCGGGCGCGAGATGCAGGGCCGTGGCGGCAAACGTGGCGCGGCCGTCCCCTCCGCCAGGGCCGATCGAAACCAGGGCGACCGCGGACGCCAGAGCGGCCACGAGCAACAGTTGAGCCGTGGAGGAAAACGGACGGCCCTTCCAATAATTCAGCAGCCCGGCCACGGCAAAGGCCGTGCAAATGGCGCCTCCGATCAGGGCGCCGGCGCGGGAGTCCACGATATAGTTGGCCGCGCCCACGCGCGCGCTCAGCACGGCTGCCAGCCCCACGCACAGGGTGAACAGCCCCAGCACCAGAAGCACCCCCAGGAATTTGGACACATAGAACAGCTCGCGGCTGACCGCCTTGCTCAACACCAGCGCGCCCGAGCCCGCATTCAGCTCCCGGCCCAGCGTGGAGGAGGCCGCCACGGAGGCCAGATAGACCCCGAGGCTGAAATGAAGGGCCAGGATGCCGTCGCGGACCAGGCGCCCCTCTTCCCCGAACTGGAAGGCCAGAAACAACGGAAACAGCGCGGCCATGGTCGCCGCCAGCGTCGTCACCAGCACCGGCAGCGGCTGGCGGACAATCTCCACCGCCGTTTGCACGGTCAGGGCGCGGCATGTTCGCAACAGGTAGCGCATGCGCGGATTCTAGCACAAGCCGGAAGGCCGAATACAGGGAAAAAGAGTTGCCGGATCCGGCTCGGGCATCTTCAGCGCCTGCCACTCGGACCAGAGCCGGCTTTTGTCGTCGTAGACGCTGAAGTAGCTGGAGCGCGGCCGCACGTCTTCCACCAGCTCGTCATCCCGGTATCGGGCCAGGTGCCCGGTCAGCAGCAGCGTGCCGCTCTTCGCATGCCACATGGGCGTGCCGTCGCAGGGACAATCCTCCGTGCCGTCCGGATTCCGCCGCCGCGTCAGCCCGGCCTGCGGGTGGGGCGCCGTCCAGGTGCGCCCGAAATCGTCGCTCCGCAAATCGTGGATGCCGTAAAAAATATCGCTTCCGGAAAGACGCAGCTTCTGGGTCGTGATCACCGCCGTGTGGGGCGGGATCACACCGCCCCGAGCCTGCACCCAGCAGGTTTTGCGGTCGTACCCGCTGCGAACGATCTGCGGTTCAACCGTATAATCCAGCTCGCTCATGCCCGGCTCTCCTTCACACGGAAACCCGTATGGCAACCCCATGTTCCGGAACGACCGTGCGGAGCCGCGGATATTTGACCGCCATGTAATCTGCAAACAACGCCGGATTTTCCGTGTTCCCCGCAAACATCTCGAAATGCGCCGGGACCGTCAGGGCCGGCTCCAGCGCTCCGGCCAGGTCCGCCGCCTCCTGGTAGGTCATGTTGCCGATGCAGCCGCGCCGCAGCCGCGCCGCATCCCGCCCGTTGATCGGCAGCAGCATCGCGTCCGGCCGGTGCGCGCGCAGTTGGCTGTGGATCCCCTCATACAGGCACGTGTCGCCCGCATGATACACCGTCACGCCGTTTCCCTGGAGCAGGAATCCCAGGTGAATCGAGGCGCCCGACGCCGGATCCCGCTCCAGCCGTTCGTGCGCCGCGGGAATCGCGGATACCGTCACTCCGCCGTGACTCAGCGAGTCGCCGTCCCGAAGACCCCGCAAGCGGGCTTCGTCAAAGCCCAGCGCGGCGCGCAAGCCGGGCACAACCGGAGCCGGAGCCACGAACAGCGCCGCTGGGCTGGCCTGGGCCAACGCCGGCCAGGCCGGCCGGTCGATATGATCGGCATGATCGTGGCTTCCCAGCACCAGGCGGACGCCAGCCGCCTGCTCCGGCTTGAGCAGGGGCGCCACCCGCCGGCCCGGCAGGGGCGAGAGGAACGGATCGATCAAGACCGTGGTTTCGCCCAGTTTCAGAATGAACCCGTGCTGGCCCAGCCACCAGAATACGCCTTCCCCCGCACGCATCCGGCAGGCCATCGCCTCGCGCATCAACGCGTCGCCCATTGGCATTGGAATCCCATTCCTCTTAAAATTCGTATCGCAGCGACAGCACCGGCAGGGCGGCGGAATCGGGTTTGAACCCCGTGTTCCCCTCCATGACGCGGGTGCAAGCCCCCAGCCGTCTTTCGTTATAGCGGCTCGCGGCGTCCGTCCCGCCATAGATGCTGCCCGTGTAGAAGGTGATTTCCGCGAATCCGACGACCGCCACCCCCGCCCACTGCTCCTCTTCGGCAAACTCCGCGATACCCCAGATGCACAAGGCGTTCAACAGCAGGGAGCGCGTGGCGTTGGCATATTCGCCCGAGTAGGCATAACCCAGCCCCGGAACAAGCCCCAGCAAGCCGCCGACGGCCGGACTCTTGTCCCGCCCCTTTTCGTACGCCGCGATGGCGGCCAGTCCCTCCTCGCGCGGACCGGGAACGGCCTGCCAGGCCCGGCGCGCCCCTTCAAAATCCCGGAGTTGCGTCCGGATGGCGGACAGCCGTTTCGCCGCCAGGAGACGGACCGCTTCCGGACGCTCCGGCGCGGCCAGGCTTTCCAGGTAAAAGACCGCCTCCCGGAGCCGGTTTCTTCCGCGCGCGTTTTCGCTTCGCAACAGGTGTGTTTCCGTTTCCAGTTTCGGATCAGCCTCCCCCGCCTGGCCGGCCATCCGATCGGCCTGGTCGTACCGGGAAGCCCGGGCGTATTCGTAGCCCGCCATCCAAAACCAGGCCCCCCGTTCGGAGGCTCCGTCCGCCTCCATCGCCAACCGCCGGTATTCGATGGCCGCCTGGGCATGATCGCCCGCGTCCGCCAGTTGGCGCGCCAGTTCCAGGCCCGGAGCCGGTCCGGCGTGAATCCGCGCCGCCAGTATGAACACGATCGCGCCACTCCAGAACGCCCTTGGGCTGATCATCGCCGCGTCTCCTTTTCGCCGCATCCCCGTGTCTCCGCGTCCCGCTTTCCGCCCACATGATCCGACACCGGGTCCGCATACCGGATGAAACCGCGCGAATCCGTGACCGGCTTTTCCGCGGCTTCCACCACGGACGGTTCCCGGATCAGCCGGTCCGCCGTCATGGGCAGCCCCAGCCACCCCCGCTCCCGGGCCGCCTGCAGGCTGTATCGGGAACAGCTCGGTTCCAGCACGCAGCGATTGCCGATCGCGGAAGCCACGACCGCCCGATAAAAGCCCACCAATCCCCTGACCGGCCAGGCGCCGAGCCGATTCCACCACGCGCCACCGGACGGGATTCCCCGCGCTTGCGCCTCGGCGCGGGCGCGCAACCGAACCGCCTCCTCGTGGCCGGGGTGGGCCGCTTCCATCCGCCGGCATTCGACCCGGCAGGCCGGCCAGTCCCCCTCCTCGAACAGGGCGCGGGCCAGGGCCAGATCGGCGGCGGCGGCGCGAAAAGGAACCGCGCATAAAACGAGGAACCCGATTCCCCACGCCCCCGCATTCATCGCCGCCGTCCTTTCACGACGCGTGCGCGTCCTTCAGAAATCGCGCGATAAATTCTTCCGTGCGCCAGATGTATCGCGCCTGGGCCGTGGCGCGGGATGCCTGGCCCATCTTCCGCCGCAACGCGGGATCCCGGGCCATCCGCATCATCGCCGCGGCCAGTTCCTCCCGCGAACTGACGGTCAACCCCCCGCCTTCATCGACCTTCTCGGTCAGGACGGGAATATCGTTCACGATCAGCGGAAGCCCGGACAGCATGCCCTGCACGGCGGCCTGGCTGAAGGTTTCGCGCATCACATCCTCGTCGCGCGAGGGAACCAGCATCACATCCATGCGGCTCAAAAAGGCCGGCATCTCCTCGAACGGCATCCACTGGTAACAAAGGATGCGCGGGTCGCCGCTGGAGCGCTCTTCCCGGAACGAGGCCAGATGCAGCCGGCACCGGGCCGCGATCGCCGGGTCCATCAACCGAAAGGCTTCCACCGCCGTGTCGGCCCCTTTCCACGCGGAATTGAGATCGCCGACCACGCAAAAATCCACGGGCTCCGACTCCGCCTTGGGCGGACGGGGCGCGAGGAACCGGTCCGCCTGCGTGATGCCGTAATACACGTCCACCCGGCCGTAATGGCCACCCTCGAAATGGGCGGCGATTTTGCGGTTGACCGCCGCCACCGCGGTGGGAATCGCGCCATGCGCGTTCACGAATCGACGGGTGGGTTCCCGATGGGCCAGCAACACGGCCCGGAGCGCCATGCCGGAATGGCGGATCAGGTTCAGGGAGGGAATCAACCGATCTCCCACGTTTCCCGTGATCAGCCACGAGAACCGGCGCCGCCGGGCGCGGAACAGGGCGATCAGCGAGCCCGGAACGCCATGCGTCCAGGCGGGGAAAGACAACACCTCGGGCGCGGCGTCGCCGAGCCGGTCGCGCAGGATGCGGCCCCAGTCGGGATGGGCCACCACCGCCACAGGCCGGCCCTGCCGGGCCAGTTCGCGCAACAGGTTGAGATTGAATATTTCCACCCCCCGCGGCTCGGCGCGGCACGGCTCCAAAAATACCTTTTCCAGGAAAAGAAGGGGCGTGGACTCAGTACCGTTCAATGTGTGTCCCTCGTTTTAGAAAATGCCGTTCCCATAACCGTTTCGTTTCCCGATCGATCGCCCGAACCCGGTCGCGGTCCAGGCTTCGATCCAGTTTACGCGCCCGCGCATAGCGCGCCCAAAACCGAAGTCTCCAGCGACGGCTGCCCGGCGTATACCCGTTCAACCGGGCCAGCTCCCCCACCCAGTCCCGTTCCGGCAACACCCGCCGGCAGGTCGTCTCATGCAGATCCGTCAGCACCACGCGCCCGCTTTCGCGATCGAGCAACAGATTGTCGCCGTGCAGATCATGGTGGCAGAATCCGCGGTCGTGGAGCCGCGCCACCAGCGCCGCGGTCGCATCGACCCACCGCCGGGCTTCTGATTCGGACGCCTCCCGCAACCGGCCGGCCAGCGTTTGAACAGGCGCCAGCGCCCGCAACACCAGCACGCCGCCCCGCCACAAGCCCGCCGTCCGCCGCTCGCCCACCGCCAGGCATTCCGCCACCGGCATGCCCGCCGCGGCAAGCCGCTCGTTCATCCGCCATTCCTTCGCCGCCCGGCTGGGCAGAACGGAAAACCGGATCGCTTCTCCCGCATGGCGAACCCCATACCATTTAACGAACAGGTCGCCGCCGCCCGGCGCGATGCCCTCCAACAAGGCGCTCACCCGGCTGCCCCAGCGCTGCACCACCCGCACGCCCGGGGCATCCGCCTCGGGCGACCGCCACTCCTGCGCTCGCAGCCAACCCTCCACGCCGGGCCGGACACGCCATCGCAACCCCCCGTAACGCACGGCGATCCAGTCCGTGCTCATCGCCGCGATCCCAGCTTGTCGTAAAACGCGAGGCACTGTTCAGCCTGATGGACAATGGAAAAACGCGCCCGCGCGGCCTTCGCCGCCCGCTCGGCCATCGCCTCGCGTCGGACGGGATCGGCCAGCATCCGTTCCAGCGCCACGGCCATCGCCTCCGGCGTCGAAGCGGTCAAAAAACCCGTTTCGCCATCCGTGATCAAATCCGGCAGAAACCCGGTTGCGCAGGCCGCCACGGGAAGCCCGGCGGCCAGCGCTTCGCGCACCGTCCGGCAGGAAGGATCGGTTCCGGGACAGGGATAGGCCAGCATGTCCATGGCCTTATAGGCGGCGGCCAGGGCTTCGTCACGGCAATATCCGGCCAGAACAATCCGCTCCCGGATGCCCAGCGCTACGGCCGGTTTTTCAACCACGTTCTCCACGGCCCCCTCGCCGCCGCGGCCCACGATCATCAGTTTCAAGTCCGGATGGCGTGGGGCCAGAATGGCGATCGCCCGCGCCACCAGGTCCAGCCGGCGCGCCGCGCGAATGCGCGTCACCATGCCCACCACCTGGTCGGAAGGCTTCAGTCCGAAATCGGCGCGCACGGCGGCGCGGGACCGAGACGACTGGTAGCGGGCCAGGTCGAGCCCCGGCTCGATGAGCGCGATGCGGTCCTCCGGAAAACGGTACGTTCGCGCCAGGCATTCCCGCGCGGCGGCGGCAATGACCACGACACCGTCGGTGAAGCGGCTCAGCAGCAGCCTCTCGCGAAGGCCGGGTTTGGGCCCGTCCGGCTCATAGACCGTGCACACCACGCGGGCGCGCGGCAGCACACGCCGGGCGGCGACGCCCCCCAGCAGATGCGCGTTGCGCATGTGGGCGTGGATGATGTCGAACCGCCGCTCTTTCAACACGCGGGACAACTGGGGCCACGCCTGGCAGACGGCCAACGCGTCCAGATGCTTCGGGAGATTCAAGATCAGGGGGTCGAGCCCTTTTTTCCGGGCTCGTTGTCCGACGGCATCCGGCACGTCATACGGAGGCTGGCCACAGGCAAAGACGGCCCGCGCGCCCAGCCGAATCTGCCCCAACGCCAGGTCGGCCGCGGGCTCGGCCCGCTCGGTCCACTTCCAGTTGCTGAGCAGATGCAGAATGTTCAACATAGCTCATAGGATACCGTATTCGCTCCCTCGAAATCAACTAGTTCGGCCGAGGACCGGCGGCGACGGCGGACTTAGGAATCCTTGTTTGCCAGCACACGCCCGCCGCGCGCGCCGGTCAACGTCCTTCCCTCCAGGGTGACGGCGCCATTCACCACCACCAGGTCCACGCCCTCCGCCAGTTGGTGCGGCGCCGCAAAGGTGGATGTATCGCGCAACCGGGCCGTGTCGATCATCACGAGATCCGCGGCCGCGCCCGGCTTCACCACGCCGCGGTTGCCGAGACGGAACTGATCGGCCGGAAGCGAGGTCATCTTGCGGATCGCTTCCCCCACCGGCATCGTCTTTCCATCCAGCGCGGCCCTCAAAAAGCGGGGAAAGGTCCCGTAGGTCCGGGGATGCGGATAACATTGGCTCAACACGCCGGTGGGCGACCGCACCCCCGAATCGCTTCCAACCATGACCCACGGCTCCGCGTAAATGCGTCCCATATTCTCTTCGCACATGCCGAAGAAAAAGGCGCTCGTATTCAGGTTGTCCTTATCGATCAACGTCAGGGCGGCGTCCAGCGGCTCGAGGTTCATCCGCTTCGCCACCTCGCCCAGATTCTGGCCCTGAAAGGCGGCATGATCCGGATGCGCGGTGGAGCCGACCACGATGGTGCCCCAATACATTTCGGGCCGATTGGCCTGCAGTTCATCGCGAATCCGCGCGCGTGTGGCCGGCTCGCGCAACCGCGCCAGCACCGCCTCGCGTCCGCCTTCCGACGCCCACTGCGGCAGAATGACGTCCAGGTCCGTGCTCGACGCCGTGTAGGGATACCGGTCCGCGCTCACTTCCAGGCCTTCCGCGCGCGCCGCGTTCAGCTTGTCCAGCGCGGCGTCAATCAAACCCCAATTTCCGCGGCCCGAGGTCTTGAGGTGGGAGACCTGCACGCGCACGCCCGTGTCGCGGGCCACGGCCAGCGTCTCGTCCAACGCCTCAAGCAACTTCGATCCCTCGCTCCGCATATGGGTGGTATAGAGGCCCCCCCGCGCCGCCGCCACGCGGCCCAGAGCCGTGATTTCCGGAGGCTCGGCAAACATGCCCGGCGCATAAATCAGGCCCGTGCTGAACCCCCGGGCGCCCTCGTCCATGGCCTGCTCCAGAAGCGCGGCCATCCTCTGGATCTCGTCCGGCGAGGCGGGCCGCCCCTCGTAGCCCATCACCGCGGCGCGCAGCTTGCCGTGCCCCGCCAGGGGAACCACATTCACCATCGGCCGCGTCGCCTCCAGTCGAGTCCGGTACTCCGCCATCGTGCGCCACCGCTCCAACTCGGGTTTCTTCTCCCAACCAGCCGGCGCCTGGGCCTTGCCCAGCAACGGCGCCGCCGAGGCCCCGCAATTGCCGATCACCTCCGTGGTCACGCCCTGGTAAATCTTGCTGGGCGCGGAAGGATCCTCAAGCAGACTGGAGTCGGAATGGGAATGGGCGTCAATAAATCCGGGACAGACCAGGCGGCCGGCGGCGGCGATCGTGCGCCGGGCCGGAACAGCCGACAGCGCCCCGACGGCGGTAATCGCGCCTCCCCGGATGCCCACATCGGCGGGCGCCGGCGGCGCGCCCGTTCCATCGGTTACCAGGCCGCCTTCGATTTTAAGATCCAGTTCCACGGGACAACTCCTCGGGATTAATCGGTTCGGATGATTCGACCGGCTCTTCAGAACCCGGCGCCACCCCCGGCCTGGGTTTGGCGTCCGGCGCCAGCAACGCCATGACGTCTTCCTGCACGGTTTCCAGCCGTTCCGGGCCGATGCCCGGATCGGGAATCAAAAACGTTTCGCCCGTTTTGCGGTGGGTGTAGATCACGCGGCGCGCCCCGTCGGGCCGGTCCTCCACCTTGTGTTCCACGAACACGCGCTGCCGTTCGAGCAGGACGGCCAGGATGTAGATGATTTCCGCCCGCGCGGGATTCCCCTCCTCCATCAACTGGCGCAACACGCTTTCCGTGGTTTCCTTTTTCACCTTCCGGTCCGGTTCGGCCGGCGGTACGCGGAACACGCCGTTCCAATTGCTGTAGCCCGGTTCCACGGGCTCGACCCGGCTCCAGCAGCCGGAACAAAAGTCGGCGCGCAGGTAATGCCCGTCCTGATCCGAAAGCCGGGTGTGATATTCCTGCCGGTCCTCGAACGCCTTTTCACAGCCCGTGCAGGCTTTGGCCAGCGGTTTGATGTCCCATTCCTGTATCATCGTTCGTGTCCGATCGTTTCCGCCGTCGCCAGCCAATCGACGCCGCGCCGCGCCGTGTACCGGATCGCGGCCCAGTTCCCCGGCCCAAGCCGGGGCGGCAACCCCGACACCCGGGTGCAACCGTCCACCTCGGGCGCCTGCCGCCGTGTGCGGCCGACGGCCCTGCCTGTTTTCCCGGTGGCGGATTGTTCTATCAGAAATTCGCCCGCCGTGCCAGCTAGAGTTCGCGCCTGCCGGTCCAGCACCGTCTGCTGGAGATCCAGCAACGCTTCCTTGCGGCGCAGGGCCGTGAGGAGACGGGGCCTGGCGCGACTCCGGGCGGAGGGTGTCCCCTCCTCCGGTGAAAACGTGAATACGCCCAGGTGATCGAACGCGGCCCCTTCCACATAGGCCAACAGGTTCCGGAAGGCGGCCTCCGTCTCGCCCGGGTGCCCGACCAGGCACGTGGTGCGCAACACGGCGCCGGGCAGGCGGGCGCGGATGCGCGCCGGCAACCGGGCCACGTCGCGGATCGTGGCCCCGCGCCGCAT
The DNA here is from genome assembly GCA_964609905.1 of uncultured Verrucomicrobiota bacterium. Lineage (GTDB taxonomy): Bacteria > Verrucomicrobiota > Kiritimatiellia > CAIKKV01 > CAIKKV01 > CAZSUH01. The sequence goes on along the minus strand of CAZSUH010000023.1, from coordinate 9,947 downwards.
GGCCCGCAGCACCTCCGGATGGCTATGCTGAACGGGCACATCCAGATACCGGCATACCTGGGGAATCTCCCCCATGGCGTCCAGCAACCGGTCGGTGACCCCCGTGGGATATCCGTATAACACCCGAATCCAGAACCGGCCGCCCAACCGGCCAAGCGCGTTGAGCAGCCCGACCAGATCGGAACCGTCCGGCCGATCGCGGCCATAAAAAGCGGTGTCCTGGGAAATCAGGTTCAGTTCCCGGATACCCCGCCCGAGCAGGCCCTCCGCTTCGGCCACGATCCGGTCGATGGGGCGGGACCGGTGCCGGCCCCGAATCCCGGGGATGGCGCAAAAGCCGCAGCGATGATCGCACCCCTCGGCGATCTTGATGTAGGCGAACGTGCTCCCGCTGAGCAGCACGCGGGGCGCGGCCGGCTCGAAGAGCCGCACCGCCTCGGCGGGAATGTCCCGGATGGGCCCCTCGCCGCGCAACAGACGCCAGGCAATTTCCCCTACCCGGTCAAGCGCATCGAGCCCCAGAAACGCGTCCGCCTCCGGCAGGGCGCGCGCCAGTTGCGCGCGATACCGCTGGGGCAGGCAGCCGGTCACGATCACGCCCCGGCACCGGCCCTTCCCCTTCCGGGCGCACGCCTCCAGGATGGCGTCCACCGCCTCCTCGCGGGCGTCGTGAATGAAGGCGCAGGTGTTGACCAGCATCAGGTCGGCGTCGTCCGGATCGGAGGTGATGCCGATCCCCGCCCGGATCAACGAGGCGATCAGGTGTTCGGAATCCACCAGGTTCTTGGCGCAGCCAAGACTGATCACCCCCGCGAGGGGCGTCGCTGTCCGGGCGGTTGGCTTCATGAACGGGGCGGCGTTCCCGGCAGATACAGGGGCGGCGGTTCCGGCGCGGGTGGAAGTTGAAACACGGATTCGGGAACGGGCGCCGGCGCGACTCCCCGGCGGTTGACGCAACCCCGGATCACCGTGAGCGCCAGCCACAGGACCAGGCACAGGCCCAGCGCCATTCCAATCCACCGGAGGCTTTTCAACCAGGGCAGCCGGCCCGCGCCGGATCGAGCCGCGGCCAGAAGCGAGAGCGTCCGATCGCGCGCGGTGGGAGACGGCATCTCTTTTTTGACTTCCAACGCGAACTCGTCGCCGGTGGCCGGATCGGCCGGCGGCATCGGCGCTTGGTATCGCCGGCGGGACGGCGCCGAAACCGGCGGCGCGGGGGGCGGGGGCAACACGGGGGATAGAACGGGGGGAGGTGGCGCGGAGTCGGAACCGGTTTTATCGAACGGCAGTTCCGGCGTCAGATCGGCGGGAATCGGCTCGGACGGCGTTGGGGCCGGCGCCGGCGGGGCGGCGGCCGGCGGGGCTTCCCGTGCCGCCAGATTGAATTCCGGCGTCTCCAATGAAGGCGGCGGCACGGGCGGCGACCCGGAAGGGCGGAGCACCGACGCGGGACGGTGAATCTTATCCGTGCCCGGATTTCGCGCCTGGTACAAGGCGATGAGTTCGGCGGGATCGAGCCCCAGAAACTCGGCGTAGAGCTTGATGAAGCCCCGCGTGTAGATCGGCGCGGGAAAGCGGCTGAAATCGTCCTGCTCCAGAGCGTGGATCACCTGGCTTTTCGAGCGGGTGCCGTCCACCGCCTGGGCCACGGTCAGTCCCTTTTTCTCCCGGGCTTCGCGCAATATCTGTCCCACCGTTTGCATGGATTACCCCTCCGGTTCCTCTCCGCTATCGCTCCCGTTGACCATGTCGCCGTCCAGATCCATCAGGATCTCACGGGCCTCGGAGCCGCGCGTCGGCCCCACGATCCCCCGCTCCTCCAGGAGGTCCATGATGCGGGCCGCGCGGGTATACCCGATCTTGAGCCGGCGCTGCAGGGCCGAGGTGGAGGCGCGGCGGGTTTCGCGGATGACCTGCATGGCCTGCTCGACGAGATTCTCGTCGGCTCCGCCGCCGCCGGTTTCCATCATGTCCTCGAACGAGGCCTGGCCTGCGGCCGGCGCCGGACGCGGCCGGCCGGCCCCCTCCGGGGCGCCCGCTTCTGGTGAGGGTGCCGATTGAAGGGCCGTCCCGTCCTCCGGCGCGGGAAGCGAGGGCGGTGGCATGCCCGTCCGCACGGGCCGGACCAGCGCGTTTTCCTCGTCCAGCTCGGGCATGGGGCACTGCTTCTTGATGAAATCCGTGATGATCCGGATATCCTCGTCGCCGGTCATGCAGCCCTGGGCACGGATCATCTTGCTGGCGCCCGGCGGCATGAACAGCATGTCGCCGCGGCCCAGCAGCTTGTCCGCGCCCATGGCGTCGAGAATGGTTTTGCTGTCCACCTTCTGCGCCACCTGGAAGGCGATCCGGGCGGGGAAATTGGCCTTGATCGTGCCGGTGATCACGTTGACCGACGGGCGCTGCGTGGCGAGGATCATGTGGATGCCGGTCGCGCGGGAGAGCTGAGCCAGGCGGGTGATGTAGCCCTCCACCTCGGCCGCCGCCGTCATCATCAGGTCGGCCAGCTCGTCCACCACGATGACCAGATACGGCAGATGGCCGTCCGGCCGCGCCTCGGCGGCCTTGTCGCCCCCGAACAAATCGGGCTGCAGGGCCTTCGGCCGGCTGTTGTACCCCTGAATGTTGCGCACGCCCGCCTTGGCGAACAACTTGTAGCGCCGCTCCATCTCGGTGAGCGCCCATCGCAGCGCGCCGGCCACCTTCTTCGGGTCGGTGATGACCTCCTTGCGGTTGCCCTCCAGGTGCGGCAGATGCCGGTAGGCGGTGAATTCGACGATCTTGGGATCCACGAGCATCAGGTGGAGTTGATCCGGCGTGCGGGACACGAGCAGGCCGGCCAGGATCGAGTTCATGCACACCGTCTTGCCCGACCCCGTGGTGCCGGCGATCAGCAGATGCGGCATCGTGGCCAGGTCCGCGATCAGGTCGTTGCCCCCCACATCCTTGCCCAGCACAAGCGGGAGCTGCGCCCGGCTGCTTCGCCAGGCATCCCCCTCCAGCATGTCGCGCAGGTTGACGACGCTGGCGGTGGTGTTGGGCACCTCCACGCCCACCACGCCCTTGCCGGGAATGGGAGCCTGCACGCGCACGCTCTTGGCCTTGAGGGAGAGCGCCAGGTTGTTGCTCAGACCGGCGATCTTCTCCACCTTCACGCCCGGCGCCGGCAGCAGTTCGTAACAGGTCACCACGGGACCGCGCTCGACATTCGTCACCTGCACCTCGATGCCGAAATCGGCCAGCGTCTCGACGATCACCTTGCCCGTCACGTTCTCATCCGACTCGAGTGTCTGGGACGCGCCGGGCGCCGCGTGCTGAAGCAAATCCACGGGCGGCAGTTTGTAATTCGGATACAGGTTGCTGACCACCGGCGCAAGGGTCGGGGGCGCCTCCGGCGAAGCGGGCAGATCCCGGGTCCTGGGAGCTTTGCGCTCTCGGGCCGGCGGATTCTGGGCAAGCGCCGTATCCGGCGGGGGCGTTGCCGAGCCCGCCGCAGGGGATGCGGTTTCCGGGGGAGCCGGCGGCGGGTTCTCCTCCGCGCCGGACCGGGGAGGCTTCTCCGCCTTCTCGGCCTTCTCCTCTGTTTTTTCCGTCCGATCCGGCATGCGGGTGCGGACCTTGGGTTCGGGCGGGAGCAGGCCATTGCCATACCGCGGCTTCACGGACGGCGCCTCGGCCTCCATCGACGCGCTTCGCAAGGCGGCCTTCCGATCCGTCAACCGTTGCCAGGCGCCGGCCAGAGCCGTGCCGCAACAGGCCAGCGCGGCGACGATCCGCTCGCGCCCGAACACGAGCACCGACGCGATGCCGAGCACGGCGAACGCAAGGATCAGCGTGCCCAGGGCGCCCAGGAAATGGACCAACACCCGCTGGGTGAAATAGTGGCCCGGCACGCCGCCCGGCGCATGGGGAATGTTCAACCGATCCCCCTGCGTCAGCCACAGCCATGCATTCGGCGTCAGTTCCACCAGCACAATCAGGGCCAGCAACATCATGAGCGACCAGAAAAAACGGAACCGGAGGAAAACCTCCCGCTTCATCAGCAGCATGACGCCGAACGCCAACGCCATGACCGGAATGCCGTAGGCGAGGATGCCGACCATGAAAAAGAGCGCATACGCGGTCCACGCCCCGGCCGGCCCGATATAGTTGGCCGGCGGATCGTTGGGGGGTTGCATGAGATACCCGATGTCTTTCCAATCATAGGAAAAAAGACTCAGAAACAACAGCACACAGGCCGCGAACAGGGCGATGCCCCACACTTCCCGATGTCCGCTCCGGATTGTTTGCGCGTTGCCCGTCTCTCGTTTGGCCATACCCACCGGTCCCCGCTCCTATTTGGCTTTTTCCGGAGCGGCCTCGCACCGCCGCACCAGGTCCTGAAACTGTCTCAAATCCCGCTCCCCCGCCAGGGCGGCCAGATCCCGGGCGAGCACGGCCATCCGCATCGCGCGCATGGCATCGCCGCGCGCCAGATGGACCTCGCCCAGCGTGTTCCACACATTGTAGTCCTGCGGCGCGGTCATGACCGCCTCCTGCGCTTCCCGCAAGGCCCGATCCAAATCCCGAATCTCCGGATCGGTCGATTTGATCCGCAGCCACGCCATATTGTTTTTCAATCCCGGATTGTCCGGATACCGCTCCAGCAATTGCCGATAGAGCCGCGCCGACCCGGTATAATCGCCCGTGTCCATCGCCACCATGGCACGGAGAAAGAGCAGATCCTCCTGGTCGGGCTGTCGGGCCGATTCGCGCTCCAGCGCCTGGACCGCCTCGGCCCATCGTCCCTGGGCAAACAGGGCCCGGATCGCCTTGACCGGTTCGCCGGGAGCGGCCGGCGCGGCCGGGGCCGGCTCCCCCCGGGCGTACGCCAGAGAACCCGCCGCCGCCAGCAACGCCGCCGCCCCGATCCGTTTCATGGCGCCTCCCGTTTTCATGGTCCGCCTTTCAGCGACGGCTTGACCGACACTTCGACCAGCATGGGTTCCACCTGGGCCTTGACCCGCACCTCCGCGGGCAGATGCGCCTTGACCGGCAACATGACCGATTCGCCGGCGTGCGCGATGACGACGCCATCCACGAACAGGCGAAGACCGCTTTTTTCGATCCGATCCAGCTCCGCCGTGGCGCCTTCCAGCCAAACGGAGGCAAACGCCGGGGACACCTGGCATTCCCAGGCGCCTGGCGGAGCCAGCACCGAGACGGGCAGCCGGTCCAGTCGCAGCACCGAGACGGGGGAAGCCTTAACCGGCTTGGAATCGAGACTGGCCTGGAGCTGCACGGATTCGATCCGGATGGCATCCTGAATCAGATACCAGGCCATGACCCCGAGCAACAGGGCCAGGAATTTCAGGCCCGGCTTGCTCATCAGCAGCGACCCCAGTTTGCCCGATTCCGCGAAGCTCACGCTTCCGACTCCTTCCTCGCGTTGGCGTCTCCGGCCGCGTCGTCCGGGTTTCGCTTTACGAAGCGAAACATCTGCATCAGCCGGTTTTCCATCCGTTGCCGCCGGGGCAGCACGTCCAGCAGGGTTTTGCGCAATCGCTCCCCATCCAGGCGCGTGGTCAGGCGGCCCCGGACCGCCACGGAAACGGCGCCGGTGGTTTCGGAAACGATCACGCATACGGCGTCGGTTTCCTCGGACAACCCGATGGCCGCGCGGTGGCGGGTGCCCAGGTCGTGTCCGATGTCCAGCCGCTGGCTCAAGGGAAACATGCAACCGGCGGCCAGCAGGCGTGAATTGGCGATGATGACGCCCCCGTCATGGAGCGGAGTCCGGGGGGTAAACACGGTCACCAGCAATTCGGCCGAGACGCGGGCGTTGACCGGCACGCCGGTCTCCTGAATGGCGCGGGTGCCGATGTCCCGCTCGATCGCGATCAGGGCTCCAATCCGCTGGCGGGCCATTTCGTCCACCGCTCGCGCCACCTGATTGCACAGGTCCTCGGCATCGGATTCCGGGCCCACGAAATGACGGCGGCCCAGTTCCGCGAGGGCGCGCCGGACTTCGGGCTGAAAAATGACCAGCAGGGCCAGGGCGACGTAGACGGACATCTGGCGGAGCATCCAGTTGAGGGCCTCCAGATGGGCCACGCGGGTCAGGACGATCAGCGCGGTGATCAGGCTGATCAGGCCGAACAGGACATGCGCGCCGGGGGTGCCTCGGAAAAAGCGGATCACGCCATAAAACAGGAACGCGAGGATGAGAATCTCCACCAGCCCCGCGGGACCGGGCAGCGCCAGACGTTCCATCCAGGTCATGTTCCCGTTCCTCCGGCCAGCGCGGCCAGCACCTTGACCGCGTCCACCGACTCGCGCACGTCATGCACCCGCACGATTCGCGCGCCATTCCACACGCCCGCGCAGAGCGCGGCCAGGCTGGCCGCTCCCCGCTCTCCCGCCGGCCGGCCCGTCAGCAACCCGAGCCAGCTTTTGCGGGACAGGCCGACCAGAACCGGCCGGCCGATGCGCCCGAGCCGTTCCAGACCCGCCAGCAACGCCTCGTTATGGGCGGGGGTCTTGGCGAAGCCGAACCCCGGATCCACGGCCAGCGCTTCCGCCGCCAGGCCGGCCGCGGTCAGCGCGGCCACCCGCGCCTCCAGCCAGGCCGCCACCTCCTCCACCACATCCTTGTAGGACGCCAGCCCCTGCATGACGCGCGGGTCGCCCTTCATGTGCATCACCACCAGCCCCGCGCCGGTCCGGCGGACGACCGACGCCATCTCCGGATCCCCGCCGCCGGTCACGTCGTTGATGACGCACGCGCCGGCCTCCACGGCCGCCGCGGCCACCGCCGCATGCCGGGTGTCCACCGAGACCGCCGCGCCGGCTTCCGCCAGCCGCCGGATCACCGGCACCACCCGTTTCCGTTCCACCTCCGGCGGAACCGGTTCCGCGCCCGGCCGCGTCGACTCCCCGCCCACATCCACCAGATCCGCCCCTTCGTCCCGGATCGCCAGCCCCCGGGCAACGGCCGCCTCCGGATTGTCGTACAGCCCGCCGTCCGAAAACGAGTCGGGCGTGACGTTCAGAATGCCCATGACCAGCGGACGTTCCCGGATCGCCCACTCCCGGTTGCCGCACCGCCAGATCACGGGCTTGAACGGGATTCTCACCGGCTTAGCCCTCCGTGCGCGGCGCCGGATTCGAGGCCGCCAGGATCTTCTTGACGTCCTCGCCGTCCAGCGTTTCCCGCTCCAGCAGGGTCTGGGCGACCGCGTCCAGGGCGGCGCGGTGCCGCTCCAGCAGCGCCCGGGCCTGGGCGTGGCCTTCCTGCAGCAGCGCGCTGACCTCGGCGTCGATCTTCCGGGCCGTTTCCTCGCTGTAATCCTGCTGGCGCGACACTTCGCGGCCCAGGAAAAGCAGTTCCTCGTTCGCCCCGAAGGTCTGAGGCCCCAACGCCTCGCTCATCCCCCAACTGCACACCATCAAGCGGGCGATGCGGGTGGCTTCCTTGAGATCGCTCGCCGCGCCGGAGGTGATGTCGCCGATGACCAGTTCCTCCGCCACGCGGCCGCCCATGAAAAGGATCAGCATGGACTTGAGTTTGCGGCGGCCGTCCAGGTAGCGGTCCTTTTCCGGCAACTGCATGGTGGAGCCCAGCGCGCGGCCGCGGGGAATGATGGTGATTTTGTGCAGCGGCTCGCTTTCTTCGACGAGGAGGGACACGAGGGAGTGACCGGCTTCATGATAGGCCGTGATCCGTTTCTCCTTGTCGTCCAGAATCCGGCTGCGCCGTTCCCGCCCCCAACGCACCTTGTCCCGGGCCTCCTCCAGGTCCGAGAGCGACACCGCTTCCTTGTCGTTCCGGGCGGCCAGCAAGGCCGCCTCGTTCATCAGGTTGGCCAGGTCGGCGCCCGAAAAACCGGGCGTGCCGCGCGCCAGGCGGCGCAGGTCCACATCGCGGGCCAGGGGCACCTTCTTCGAGTGAATTTTAAGAATGGCATCACGCCCCTCCAGCGTGGGAAGGTCGAGCACGATCTGGCGGTCGAAGCGGCCGGGGCGCTGGAGGGCGGGATCGAGCACGTCCGGCCGGTTGGTGGCGGCCATGACGATCAGGCCCTCGTTCGTGTTGACGCCGTCCATCTCGACCAGCAGGGCGTTGAGCGTCTGCTCGCGCTCGTCGTGCCCGCCGCCGATGCCGCTGAAGCGGCTGCGGCCCACGGCGTCGATCTCGTCGATGAAAATAATGCAGGGCGCCGACCGCTTGGCCTGCTCGAACATGTCACGCACGCGGCTCGCGCCCACGCCCACGAACATTTCCACGAAATCCGAGCCGCTGATGCTGAAAAACGGCACCCCGGCCTCGCCGGCGATCGCCTTGGCCAGCAGGGTTTTCCCCGTCCCGGGGGGCCCCATCATCAACACGCCCTTCGGAATCCGGCCGCCCAGTTTCTGGAACTTCTTGGGGTCCTTCAGAAACTCGATGATCTCCACCACCTCGTCCTTGGCCTCGTCGATTCCGGCCACGTCCTTGAAAGTCACCTTGTTCGTGTCCTGCGAAAGCAGGCGCGCGCGGCTTTTGCCGAAACTCATGGCGCCCTGCCCCATGGAGCGCATCTGGCGCGAGAAAAAGAACCAGAGCACGCCCAGGAACAGCAGGATCGGCAGGGCATTCGAAAACACCATCAGCAGGAACTGCGACGAGCGTTTGAACGTGAACGGCACGTTGTGCTCCAGCAGCAGCGGAACCAGGCCCAGATCGCTCATCACCGGCAGATCGACCCGGAACCGCTTCGCGCCCGAGCTGTCCACGCTCTTGCTTTCCACCTGGACATACTGCCGGCCCGACATGTCCTCCTGCACGATCTCGGCTTCGCTCACATCCCCCCGCTTGACCAGGTCGACAAACTGGGGGTTGTAGGGGATGACCGGAATGCGGGCGGCCATCCGGCCGTAAACCTGGTAGAGGCTCACGGCCAGGGTCAGCAAGACCAGCCACAGAAGCATATTGCGCAACGGCGGACGGGGCGCCCCCCCCTCGGGATCCTTGCGCACGCCCGGTTTGTCGTTCTTATCGTAATTCATTCCCAATGCCTGCTTTCTTCCTGAATGGCGTATTGTACACCGCCGGAAGCGGAAAACGCAATACCCGCCTCCCTGAAAAACGAAATCCTTCCGATCAGGCCTCCGCCGGCAACAGGGCCACCTCCACGCGCCAGGAGGGCGCGCGCGGCGAGGGCACGCGCCAGGCCGTGGACATAGGGCCGCCCGGGATCCAGACCAGGGACTCGCCGCACAGGAACAGCGGGACGCCGGACCGCGCCGCCCGGGGCAGTTTGGCGTCGGTGAACAGATCCTGCACTTTGCGCGCGCCGCCCGGCAGTTCCATCCGGTCGCCCGGCTGACGCCCCCGGATCCGCAGCCCGCCCTGGCGCTCCACCCGGGCATCCACCCAGGCGCGGCAGGGAATCCGGCCCACGCCGGGCGGCGGCGTTTTCCGGTATCCCCGGGCCGCCGTCACGCATACCCGGATTCCCCAATCCGGAAACGCGTAGGAGCCCGGCGAGCGGATCGCCTGCTCCCGCCCGCCGCCGGGCGGCCGCTCCGCCTCCGGACGAATCCGCCACCGGCCATATTCCGACACCACCCGGAGCCCTCCCCCTGCTTCAACCCCGCGGGTGCCTTCCCGGCGGGACGCCAGCGCCTCCAGCCGGCGCATCAGTCCGTAATCCAGCAGCTCCTCCGGCAGGCCCGCGTCCATCAGCCAGGCCCGGATGACCCGCCGCCGCACCGCGGCCGGCCGGCCGGCCAGCGTCCGGGCGTCCAAACCGTCCGCCGTGCGGACCCGCGCGCGTTCCCGTTCCACCAGGGGCTTCAGCCACGCCTCCTCGTCCCGCAGCACCGCGGCGGTTCGGTTCAGCACGTCCCGAATTCGGGGATTATAGCGCGTCTCCAGCAGGGGCAGCAGCTCGTGCCGGACCCGGTTGCGCAACAGGCGGGTGTCG
>CAZSUH010000022.1:0-33516 GCA_964609905.1 uncultured Verrucomicrobiota bacterium | reverse complement strand
CTCGCCTATGCCTTCCGCGCCGGTCTCGAAGAATCCCTCCGCCTCGGCGCCGACCTCATCGTCAACACCGACGGCGACAACCAGTACAAGGGCGCCGATATCCCCCGCCTCGTCAAACCGCTCGTGCTCAAAAAAGCCGATTGCGTGATCGGCGTGCGGGACATGGACTCCATCCGCCACTTTTCCCCCCAGAAAAAAATCCTCCAACGGCTCGGGAGCTGGACCGTCCGCAAACTCTCCGGCACCTCCATCGCCGACGCCACCAGCGGCTTCCGCGCCTTCACCCGCGAGGCCGCCGTCAGCCTCGACCTGGTGACCGACTACACCTATACCCTCGAATCGCTCATCGCCCTCGGCAAGGAGCGGGCCGTCTTCACCCAGGTGCCCATCGTCACCAACCATAAAGTCCGCGACTCGCGGCTCATCCGGTCCATCCGCAAATATGTCACCCAGTGCGGCGCCGATATGATCCGCATCTACATGCGCTACGAAGCCTTCAAGACCTTCGCGTTGCTCGGCGGCATTACCCTCGCCGCCGGTCTTGTCTGCGGCCTCTACTACGCCCTGGACCGCTTCCTTCGCGACGGCCGCAGCATGCTCATGCTCGCGTTCTTCTCCCTCTTCACCATGTCCGGCCTCATGTTCATCATGCTCGGTTTCCTCGGCGACGGCATCGCCGCCAACCGCCGCCTGCTCAACAAACTGAACCGACACATCCGCCTGAATTCGCGCAACTCCAGCCGGTGAACCGGCCATGAACGCCCTTTTCCTCTACTCGCACGGCTTCCCGGACCCCGACGCCCACACCACCGCCGACCGCCTCGCCTTCCACCAGATCGAGGCGCTCGCGGCGCGCGGGCCGGTCGATCTGCTCGCGCTGCTCCCCTGGGCGAAACGCGGCCATCCCATTCCGCCTCGGATCCGCGCCGTGTGCCGGCGCGTGCACGCCTTTCCCACGCCTCCCAGCCTGCCCTCGGCGCTGGGCGCCGTCCTTCGCGGGTTTGCCTCGCGCACCCCCCCCATGCTCAGCCTCAAACACTCCGGCCCGGCAGCTGTTTTTCTCCAAAACGCGCTCGACCAGCGGCACTACCATCTGCTGATGGCCAACTCGCCCCTCGCCCTGGCCGACCTGCCGGAGCCGCTCTTCACGTCACTGAAGGATGGCGGCGCCGCGCCCCGTCTCGTCCTGGCAACCGAGGAAGTGCTCTGGCGCGCCTGGAAAGGCTACTCCTGGAAAAACCGGCGCCACCTGGGCCTGAATATCCTGTTGCACAGCCGCTTCCACTCCTGGATGGCCCGCCATGAACGCCGACTCGGCCGGCTCGCCGATCTCGTGCTTTGCCTGAGCGCGCGCGAAGCCGAATCCATGCTCCTGCTGGACCCCGCCATCCGCACGGCCCGCATTCCGCTGTTTGTCGAGACGGCTGTTTTCTGCCCCGACGACTCGCTCTCCGCGGAACCCGAAATCCTGTTCACCGGCTTTTTCGGCCACCCGCCCAACCGCGAGGCCGCCGTCGAACTGGCGCACAAGGTACTTCCCCGCGTGCGAGCGGAAATTCCGCAAGCCCGCCTTCACCTGGCCGGCCGCGACGCCCTCTCCATGCGGGGTCTGGCCGACGGACCCCACATCCGGCTCAGCGAATCCGTTCCTTCGCTGATCCCCCTCTATCGCCGCGCCGCCGCGGTCGCCGGCCCCATTCGCACCGGCGAAGGCGTGCGCGGCAAGTTCCTCGAAGCGCTGGCCTGCGGCTGCCCCGTCGTCACGACTCCCCTCGGCGCATCCGGCATCGAAGCCACACCCGCCGAGGGCTTGTTCACCGCCGATTCACCCGCCGATACCGCCGCCGTTCTCGTATCCCTGCTTCGCGATCCGGCCCGCCAAGCCGCACTCCGCTCCGCGGCGGCCGCCGCCATGCGCGGGCGTCATAGCGTGGAAGCCTGGCGCCGCGCATGGAACCAAGCCATGTCTCCGTAACGGGATATCGCCGGGTCCGGGATCGAAGTTCGGGCCGGAACGCCGTTTACCCGACTCCTGATCCCTTGAACCCGTCATCCTCGTTATTTGCGTTCCTTTCCCCCGCGCCGTTCTGCTATGCTCCCGGCATGCTCTCCGTCGTCGTCATCACCGCCAACCGCGCCGAGATGCTTCAGCGCTGCCTCGCGGGTCTTTACGCCCAGTCCCCCGCCGTGCCCCACGAGCTCATCGTCGTGGACCAGGCCTCCGCCGACGGCACGCCCGCCATGCTGGCCCGCGAACAGCAAGCCCGCCCCGAGTTGCGCGTGGACACCCTCCCCAACCCCTCCGCCAATGCCAAGCGCAACCGCGGCGCCGCCCTCGCCCGCTACGATCTCATCGCCTTCCTGGACGACGACGCCGTTCCCGATCCCGGCTGGATGAGCGCCCTGGCCGCCGCTTTCCAAAATCCCGCTTGCGCCATCGTCACCGGCTCCGTTTATCCGCTGACGCCGGGCCACGCCCAGACGCTCCGCACCGCGGCCGCGCCGCGGATCTGGACTCCCTGTTTCAGGAACAAGGTCACGGTCTGGCGCTGCGGCGTCTCCGCCAACATGGCCGTTCGCCGCGCCACCTTCGAACAACTCGGCGGCTTCGACCCGGCCATCGGCATGGGCGCGCCCCTGGGCGGTTGCGGGGACGAGGTGGATTTCTTTTTCCGCGCCCTGAATGCGGGAATGTCCATTTATTACACGCCCGCCATCCGGGTGCTTCATCATCAGTCCGACCAGCCGGAAGACCTGTATCGCCGCGCGCGGGCCTACTATTTCGGCATTGCCGCCATGGTCCGGTATAAATTCGCCGACGACCCGGCGGCGCTGTCCATGATCCCGCTGCGGCTCATCCATTCCGCGGGCATGGGAATTGGCAGCCTGCTCTTGTGCCGCCGCGAAAAAGCGCGCGCACGCTGGATCGAAATCAAGGCTACTTTCCAGGGTTGGCGGGCCGGGGCCAACGTGCGTCCGTCCGCCTGAAGGCGCGCGTGGCGCGCCAGCACTGGAACCGGCGCCACGCGTATCGCGGCCCGTGAAAATGGCGCACCCACGCGGCTCGGGCCATCTTCTCAATCAAGTCGGACTTGTCGGACGAATCAGACTGGTCCGACTTGTCCAACGCTTTAAGCACCGCCTTCCGGACCTCCGGCGGGACGCCGCGCGGGGGCGGCGTCCCGCCCCGGCAGCCGTGCGCCACCCCGTTTGCGTAAGCCGCGGCCCAGGCCTCCCATTCCGGATCGTGTCCGCCAAAAAACGGCGTCAGCGACGCCGCCGAGGCCCGTGGGCCGGTTGCGCAAACGCCCCATGCGAAAAACAGGCACCGGTTCCGGTACCGCCAATAACCCGCCTCATCCAGCACCGGCTGCGCCACGCCCGTGTTCGCCAGCCGGGGATCCTCCGTCCGGCAACGCTCCAGCAAGGCGATCTTCGCTTTCAACGGAGCCACCGGATCCCGGCTGTGCGAATCCGGACATTGCCGATACCGCGCCAGCGCCTGGCCCGCGCTCACCACCGTCAGGCCCGCCCGCACCAGCCTCACGGCGAAATCCCAATCCTCCGCGCCCGGCTCTCCGTCCACGCCGATGCCGCCCGCCTGCCGCGCGGCCGACGCCCGGATCAACACGCCGTTCCAGGCTCCAATGGGACACCCCTCCAGCACGGCGGGCCAGCCCGGCAGGCTCCGTTGCCTCAACCGATGCAAGGCGCGCCGGCCGCTCGCATCCGTCATCCACACGTCTGCAACGGCCGCCGCCGCGCCGGGCGCCGCCTCCATCGCCCGCAGGCACGTCTCCACCATGGCCGGCTCCAGCAGATCGTCCGCATCCAGCGTGATCCAAAAGTCGCCCCGCGCCCGTTCCGAGGCGAGTTTCCGAGCCCGCGCCTGGCCCACTCCTCCCGTTTCCAGAACAATCACCCGGTCCGGATACGCCCGCTGCCACCGCCGCGCGACCGCCTCCGTGTTGTCCGTGGAGCCGTCGTTCGCCAGCACGACCTCCACATCCGGCCAGGTTTGGCCGAACACCGAGGCCAGCGCCGCGTCCAGATAATGCCCGTGCTGCCGGCATGGGATCAGGATGGAAACCCGCGCCATCAGCCGCCCCCTTTCGCCGCGTCGCGCTCCCACAGCAGGCGCCACCGAAGCCGATACCGCAGCGCCTTGACCGCCAGCGTCACCGCCAGCAGCTTCGCATGCTCCCGCGCGCCGTGCGCCTCCGGATGCGCCAGCGCCTTGCTCAGGGCGCGAACGCCCAGCCAGTCGTACCAGAAATCCACCGGGATCTTCCGCAGCCCCCGCCACCCGCGCGGCCGATACGCGTACTGCGCCCGCACCTGCCGCTCCATGCGCGCCCGGAACGGCGGCCATTCGTGCCGCGCCGGATGCGCCACCACCACCTCCTCCGCGTAGACGATCGCCCGCCCGAGTTTTCCCAGCCTCACGCACAAATCCACGTCTTCCCCATAATAGGGAATGGCCTCGTCGAATCCCTTCACGGCCGCCACGCCCGCGCGGTCCGCCCACAAATTGGCCGAGGCCCCGAACTTGCCACGTTTCACGAACATCGGTTGATCGAACGCCCAGGCCATGTCGAACAGTTCCAGCCGGTTGGGGCGCGACCGGTCCCGCGGAAACACCGCAATGCGGCCCGCCACCAGGCCGGCGCCGCCCAGCGCCTCCAGGCGCGCCAGGCCCCGCTCCAGCCAGTCCGGCGCCGGAATGCAATCGGCGTCCGTGAACGCCAGCGCCGCACCCCGGCTTTCCGCGATCGCCCGGTTGCGCGCCGCCGATGCGCCCGGCTTTCGCTCCACGACAAACCGCACTCCTGGAAATTCGGCCGCCACGGCCGCCGGATCGTCCCGATCCGACCCGTTGTCCGCCACCACCGCCTCCCACTGCTCCGGAGGCAGCGTCTGCCGACTCAGCGCCGCCAGGCAGAGGCGCAGGCGAGCGGCGTCGTTTTTCACCGGGATAATGACCGACACCCTTGGTTTCACCGCCGTCATGCCGGGCCTTCCCGCGTCAGCGCCTTGGCCAACCAGCGGCGGAACAGGCGTGCAAACGGATAGTGCGCGGTCAAAAACGTCACCACCTCGCGCCCGGTTTCGCCCATGCGCAGCCGAAGCGCGTCATCGTCCAGCAACTGACCGACGCGCGCCGTGGCAAGGGATGCCGCGTCAGGTCCATACGTCACGCCGTCCGAGCGATTCTCGCCCGGGAGGCTGAATCCCGTCACGCCGTCCAAAATCACCCGCGCCAGCCCGCCCGCGGGCGTGCAGACCACCGGCAAGCCGGCCTGCTGGGCCTCCATGACCGAAAGCGGATAAAAACCTTCCGCCTTGGAGAGCAGCAGGAACACGTCCATGTCCGCGAACACCGGTTCCAGCGCGGGTCGCGGACCCGCTACCCGAACCCGCTCGGCCAGCCGGATTCGCCTGCCCGACGGCAGCACCGCCTCGTCCTGCAGCTTCATCTCCACCTCGCGCCGATAGGAGTCTTCCTCCCACCGTCCCGCCAGCAGCAGCCATACGTTATCCCGGCCTTCCGCCAGGAGGGCCGCCAGGATGTCCAGCATCCGCTCAATCCGCTTGTTGCGGCCCAGCCGGCCCGCATACCCCAGCACTCGCGCATCCGCCGGGATGCCCAGTTCCCGTCGCACCGATCCTTTTTCGACATTCCCGGCGTCGGCGCGCGGAAAGAGCGGGGCGACAATCCCCGTTTTCACGTCCGGTCCGAACACGGTGCGCACTTCAGAGGTAAAGTCGTAATCGAGGCACAGCGCCGAGATCTCCGAGGCAAACGGCCGCAACACGGCCAGATACCGGTCGTAGGGCTCGTGCAGGATCGTTGCCAGGCGGGGGGGGCACATGAGCATGAATTTCCGGACTTTCTCTGAAAACGCCAGCATATCCTGCGTATCCGTGGAAATCCACAGCGCGTGCCGGCCCGGCCATGTCTCGAACAGGACCGAATTCCGCGCCCGCAACTTGCGACTTACCCGTTCGATGCGCCGCACGGCCGAACATCGGCGTCGGATCTCCTCTTCCACGCCCGGGTCGGCGCCGTCCTCAAAGCAAAACAGATCGGCCGTCGCCCCGGTCGGCGCCAGCGCCGCCACCTGCTCGATCAGCACCCGCCCGGATCCGCTATACACGAGGCTCCGGCAGGCAAAAGCCAAATGGCAACCGCGCAGGTCCGGAATCGTTTCCGTTCCGGCCTCCCCGGCCGACCATCCCGCCAGCGGCATAATGGCGTCCGTCACATGCCGCCGAACCGCCTCCGGCAACCGCGCCAGAGCCGCGGACACCGAGCCGGCCGGAACCGCGTCAGGGCAGGTCATGATTCACCCATCGCTTCCAGAAGCGCCACACCCGGCCGATCACCGGATGCGCGCGCAGCCGCCGGAGCTGAAGATCCGCAGCCGCCGCCTCTTCGTAGGTTCCGGCGGGCGGAGTCAGCCCGGCGGAAGCCGCCTCCACCTCGGCGCGCGCCTCGAACGGCCGGTCCGTTTTCGCGCGTCCCTGCCGGACCGCCTCGCGGTGGACGGGCAGGATCGGCGCGCCATCCTCAAAACAGCCAAGTGAATACCGGCCGTCGCTTGGAAAACGGGCCCGTTTTGCGGCCAGCGCCTCGCGATACCGGCCGGCCAGCGCCTCGATGGGCGGCGGCACGGGCGCTGATGGGGCGTGTTTGCTCAGCGCCTCCGGGGTCAGCCCGCTGAAATGAAACAGGGCCAGCCGCACCGCCCCGTCGATCAGGATGCCGTCCTTTTTCTCCTCAAAGGCAAATTCGTGCAGATTCCAATGCCCCGCGTTGATGCCGGCATACCGCAACGGCCGCACGCCGGGACAGACCGCGGCGGCCAGGTCGAGCCACTTCTGGTCGTCGAACAGGCCGTTCTGGATATCCCGCACGCAGTCGCGCGCAAAGCGTTGCTGCAGCCAACTCAAAAACCGAAGCCCGTCGGGGGCATTGCTCACGGCCATGAAGCCGGCATTGTAGGCGCCCATGCGGAGCAGCGGATACTCGTGGGCGGCGGCCGGCAGGGGTTTGCGCCGATGCGGCGTCAGCCCCACATCCGCGTCGCGCCAGGCGGCTTCCACGAGGTCCAGGAACGGGGCCAGGGCCAGCATGTCGCCGTCCACATAGACGGCGCCGGCCGTTCCGGGTTCCCGCAACTCGGTTTCCAGCGCGAATGGCTTCAGGGCGCAACAGAGTTGCAGCGGCGCGTATTGAAACAGGAACCGTTCGGGCTCCGGCAACGGCAGGTCGGCGGCCGGCTTCACCGTCCAGCCGCAGGCGCGGTCATCCTCCGTCACCTCGCGCTCCGCCAGGTATAAGACCCGCGCCACCCCGGGATGAACGCGATCGAGGCTGTCGGCCAGGACGGCCGCCTCGGCCAGTCGGGAACGCGTGCCGATCGTGATCAGGCGGATCGCCTCGCTCATGGCCAACCCTCCGAGGGCAGGAACCACCCTTTTGTCCGGGCGGGAACGAGCAGGGTGCGCGCCAGGTCCAAGACCGCCACCGCCCACCAGAACCGGCCGCCCCGCACGCGTGAACTGGCCTCGAACAAGCCCAGTTCCGAGGCCGCGAACCATTTCTGGACATCGTTGAGCTGGTCCCACTTCCAGCGCGACAGGCGCAGCCAGTTCCAGATCAGCCAAAAGCGCCAACGCACTTTAGGGCCGTTCGTCAACGCTGATTTCGGCCATTCCGCGTCGGGCCATGTGCGATGCAACATCAGCAAGTCGTCGCGATGCTTGCGCACGTAATAGCGCCAGGGGCGGTCCAGCCGGTAGCGGTAGCGCACCGCCGGCGCCTGCAGGGTGGAATACCCGCGTTCCAGGAAATAGGCCGCCCATTTCTGGTCCTCGCAACGCTCCGGCGGGAACGGGTGCGCCTCCCAGAGATCGCGCCGGATCAGGGAACAGGAATTCGAGAGCCCGGTGTTGCAACACCGCCGAAACGAGTCCGCCGTCATCCGCACGGGCGTCGGGTCCAGCGGCCAGGCCGCCGCGTCCGCGTCCGTGTAAACCGGACAGCCGTAGACGCCGGCCACCCGTTCGTCCGCCGCGCGAAAGGTGGCCACCAGCCTGCCGAGCGCCTCGGGATCCAGAAAAACGCTGTGGGCGGAGAGCGCGCCCAGCACCGCCCCTTGCGCCTCCCGAAAGCCCCGGTTCAGCGTGTCGCCGTAGGTGAAGGAACCGGGCGGCAGACACACGACGCGCGCGCCGGCCGTCCGGGCCGTTTCGACCGTGCCGTCCGTGGAGCCGCTGTCCACCACAATCCGCTCGAAATCCCGGAACGTCTGGCGGTCCAGACCGGCCAGGCATTCCCGAAGCACGTCCCGGCAGTTCCACGTGCGAATGATGAGGGAGACGTCGTTCATGCCGGCAACCAGGATAACAGCTTCATTTTCCAGTAGAGCACGCGCGCCGCGCGCGGGGTGTTTTTCAAATCGGCGGAACGCTTGAGCGCGGGAACGGGAAACTTCGGATCGGCGGGGGCGCCCAGAAATCGAGACAGCCGGCGCAAGCCCCGGCCGCCGGCCGCCTGATCGTAATGCAGAAACAGCCAGCGCCCCTGCCGGCGATGCGCCCGCACCACCCGGTCGTACATGTGGATCCACACCTGCCAGGCGAAGCGCGCCGTCAATTTGAAATCGCGCATATACGCCTGTTCTTCGCAATCCCTCATCATGCTGGTCACCGTTCGGCCCGGCTGGCGAAACACGCACACGAACACCGTATCCGGGCCGAGATGGGGACGCCAGGCCGGCAAGGTGTAGCAAAACCGGGGATCCTTGAAACAGAAGGGGCGCCGGGCCGTTGCCACGGCCATGCGCGCGTTGAGGTCGGGATCGGCCGGAGTCTCCGCCGCCGGAGGCAGGCAGGCCATCCAGTGTTGATCCTTTCGGACGGTGGGATGCACCAGCCCCCAGGCGGATACCGCCGTCCCCTGCAGCGGGGCCACCACGGGACGCAACAGGTCTTCGTTGATGTCGTTGATCTCCACGGATTCGAAATAGCCGAGGGGATTGCTCGACGTCCCGGCTTTCAGGCCGTGTCCCATCTCATATCCCGCCCGGCGCAGGCTGCCAGCCACCATGCTGGTGCCGCTTCGGCCCGAACCGAGAATAATGACGTTCTTCATAGGGAAAGTTCCCGCCGGCCCGCGCCGGTCTCCTCCCGGCTTTCCCCCGCCGCTTCCGCATCGTCCAGTTCACGCCACGTGTCGCGCAGGGTGACCAGGAACCGGGCCCGGCGCGCGCCACGGTCGCCGACGCGGAGCGTGAGCGCGCTCATCCAGCGCATGAACGGGCGCAGCGTATGCCGCTCCTGCAACACCAGCTTCAATATATAGACGCCCGGCAGCAAGGGCAACGCCGGCAGGCGCGCCTCCAGCACCCGGAGCCCCGGCCGCCCGGAGATCCTGAGCCCGCCCGCCGCCGAATCCAGAGCCGCGATGTTGCCCGCCACCGGGCTTTCCACCCGAATCGACAGGGCCAGGTCTTCCACCGGCTCCTCCACCCGCAGGCCCAACCGAATCGCGACGTCATCCCCGGTCCGGATCCAGCCGTCGGGATGGGACGCCAATCGGACAAAATCGATCGTCGCCCGCGGGTCAAACACCAGACGGCCGGGCTGCCGGTTGCCTTTTTTCCCGTCGGCGCTCAGGACGTCCTGATACACGGCGATTCCCTCGTCCACCTCGCCGTCGAAGGCCGTTTTTCCATGCGAAAAAACGATCGCCCGCGAACAGATGAAAGACAGTTGATCCATGGAATGCGTCACGAAAATGGGGGTGACGCCGTTCTCGATCTTCTTGCGCATATGGTTCAGGCACTTGAATCGAAACGCCACATCCCCCACCGCCAGCACCTCATCGAGCAGCAGAATGTCGGGGTTGAGGTGCGCCGCCACCGAATACCCCAGACGCACGGACATGCCCGAGCTGTAAAACTGCACGGGCATGTCCAGGAACTCCTCGACTCCCGAAAAGGCCACGATCTCGTCCAGCTTCGAGTCGATCTCGCGGCGGTTCATGCCCCGGATCGCGCCCGTAATGTAGATGTTCTCCCGGCCCGTCAGCTTGGGATGGAAACCCGCGCCCACCTGAATGAGGCCGCCGACCGTGCCGCGCAGCGTCACCCGGCCCCGGTCCAGCGGAATGATTCCGTTGAGCACCCGGAGCAGCGTGGACTTGCCGGAGCCGTTCGGACCGATCAGCCCGAGGCACTCCCCCCGCCGGAGTTGGAACGACACATCATCGAGCGCCCAAAACTCGTCCGTCCGCAACTCGCCCCGCCTGGAAGGACGGCGGGTGATGACGCGGCCGATATCCAGACCGGCGTAGAACATCGAGCGCTTGAGGGAGCGGCAGAATTTTTTGCCGATCCCGTCCGCCTGCACCAGAATGTCGGAATCGGCCATGATCAAAACCTTTCCGCGATGCGCGGCAGGGCAAGCCGGAGGAATCGCCACCCGCTCAGGAACACCAGAAGCGCCAAAACCGAACTCACCGCATAGAATTCAGGATGCGCCATCCGGCCGTTGGCCAGCAGTCCCTGGGTGCCCTCGATGATGGCGCTGACGGGGTTGAGCACGCTGAGCAGGACAAACGGCCACTTCGTGCTCGGCGGGAACATGACCCCCGGCGTGACGAAAACACCGAACTGGAGCGCCATCGGAATCACGGTTCCGACATCCCCGGCAACCGTCATGACCACCGCTCCGAACATCCCCAGCCCCATGGCCAAAAGCAGAAGCGGCAGCAACGCGAGGGGCGCCGCCAGCACGGTCCAGGGAATATGCCACTGCGCCGACTCCCGGCGGGCGTAAAACCAGACCAGCACTCCGCCGAACACCACCAGGCGGAGCAGGAAGGTGAACACCCCCTTCCCGACCGAGGCGAACACCAGGCTTTCCTTGGGGAAGTTGAGGCGCGACACCATGTGGCCCGCCTCCTGCAACGAAGCCATGGAAGCCTGAAACGCGCCGGCGAAAAGCTGCCAGGCCGACATCCCCCACAGGGCATAGGCCACATAGGGAATCGCCGTGTGGAACTTCGGCAGCACGTTGCGGCGCAGGAGCACGAACGCCGCCACCGCCACAATCGTGGGGAACACCGCCCAGAAATAGCCCAGCCATGTCTGCCGGAACTGGCTCGTCCACTGGCGCATGAACAGCCGCCAGATCAAGTCACGGGACCGATACAGGTCCGCCAGCATGCATCCCCAGATCCGCCACCCCAGCCGGTAGATGTCGTCCGGCGTGTAGACGGTCACGGCCGGCGTGGTTTTCCCCATCGCCTCGCTCATGCGTCGCTCCTTATTCGGGCCGCGGAAAATAACCCTTTTCCATCAGCAAGCTCAGCACCCGCTCGACCGATTCCCCGGCCGACTCCTTGGCCGTGCGCACCGTCAGGGCTGGCGACTCGGGCGCCTCGTAGGGCGTATTGACGCCCGGCAGCGTGGCGATCAGCCCCTCGCGGGCCTTGCGATAGACGTCGCCCGGATCGCGCGCCTGGCACACCGCCACCGGCGCATCGAGAAAGATTTCCAGGAACCGCTCCTCGCCCACAATCTCCCGCACCTGCCGGCGCAGGTCCCGGTCGGGCGAGACAAACGCGGCGATCACGATCAGGCCCGAGTCGTTCAGCAGGCGGGCCGTTTCCGCGGCCCGCCGGAGGTGCTCGGCCCGGCCCGTGCCCGTGAAATCCAGTTCGCGGCTCAAGCCCAGCCGCAACGAACCGCCGTCCAGGACCACGGCCGTGGCGCCCTGGTCGAAAAGCCGCCGCTCGAGTCCGCCGGCCACCGTGGTCTTGCCCGACCCCGCCAGCCCCGTCAGCCAGAGCGTCACGGGCCGCTGCCGCAGCCGCGCGGCCCGCTCTTCGGAACTCACCCGGCTTCGGCCCGGATGCAGGTCTGCCGACGCATCGCCGCCCGTGATCCGGCTCGGCAACCCTTCCGCGGGCTCCCGGTCGATGATCATCCCCGCCGCCATGGTGCCGTTGTTGAGCGGATCGATGAGAATGAAACTGCCGGTGGCGCGGTTCTTGGTGTAGGGATCGTAAAAGAGCGGCTTGTGGGCCGTGAACACCACGCGCCCGATCTCGTTCAGGCTCAGCCGGTCCGTCTCCAGCCGGTTCAGGCTGTCCACGTCCACTTTGTACCGAACCTGGTCCACCCGGGCCCGGGTGACCAGCGTCGTGTGCTTGATCAGATAGGAGCGGGCCGGATCCATCGGCTCATCGCTCATCCACACCAGCATCGCCTCGAAGTGACGCTCGCTCCGGGGCTGGTTGTGCACATGCACCAGCATGTCGCCGCGGCTGATGTCCCGCTCGTCTTCCAATGTCACGGCGATGGACATGGGCGGATACGCCTCGTCCAACTCCCCATCGAACGTGACGATCGATTTCACCCGGCTGACGGTCCGGGACGGCAACGCCATCACCGTGTCGCCCTTGCGGATGACGCCCGAGACGAGCTGCCCCGCGTAGCCCCGGAAGTCCATGTTCGGCCGCAGCACGATCTGCACGGGAAAGCGCAGGTCGATCAGGTTCACATCGCTGCCGATATACACCGTTTCCAGCAGCTCGAGCAGGCTCTCTCCGTCGTACCACGGCATGCGGGGACTGCGGTGCACGACATTGTCCCCCTTGAGCGCGCTGATGGGGATGAACCGCACGTCCACCGTGCTGAGCTTGCGCGCGAAATCCTCGAACTCCGTCCGGATCCGGTCGTAGACGGCCTGGTCGTACCCCACCGCGTCCATCTTGTTCACGGCCACCACCAGGTGGGGCACGCCGAGCAGCGAGGCGATGAAGGCGTGGCGCTTGGTCTGGGGGAGCACGCCGTTGCGCGCGTCGACCAGGATGATCGACAGGTTGGCGGTCGACGCGCCCGTGGCCATGTTGCGCGTGTACTGCTCGTGGCCCGGCGTGTCCGCGATGATGAACTTCCGCTTCGGCGTGGAAAAGTAGCGGTAGGCCACGTCGATCGTGATCCCCTGCTCCCGCTCCGCCTTCAGGCCGTCCGTGAGCAGGGAGAAATCCAGCTCCTCGGTCTCGAAATGCCGCTCGGTGGAGGCTTTCTTGACGGAGGCGAGCACATCTTCGTAGACGCATTTCGAGTCGTGCAACAGCCGGCCGATCAGGGTGGATTTGCCGTCGTCAATGCTGCCGGCGGTGGAAAACCGGAGCAGTTCCTTGTTCTCGTTCTCGCGCAGAAACGCGTCAATGGCGGATGGGCTCATCTTAAAAATATCCTTCCCGCTTCTTCAACTCCATCGAGCCGTCCTGGTCATGGTCGATCACGCGCGTCGCCCGCTCGGACTTCCGGGCCACCATCATCTCCTCGACGATCTCCGGCACCGTTTTCGCCTCGGACCGGATCGCCCCCGTGCAGGGGTAGCAACCCAGCGTGCGGAACCGGCTCATGACCCGCTGCGGCGTTTCGCCCGGCTTCAACGGAATCGGGCCGTCCAGCGGGATCAACTGGTCGTCCCGCACGATCATCTCCCGCTCCTCGGCGAAATACATCGGAACCACCGGGATCGATTCCTTGTGGATATATTGCCAAACGTCCAACTCGGTCCAGTTGGAGATCGGGAAGACCCGGATCGATTCCCCCTTGTTGACCCGCGCGTTATACAGGTTCCACAGCTCCGGCCGCTGGTTCTTGGGATCCCACTGCCCGAACTCGTCGCGGAAGGAAAACACGCGCTCCTTGGCCCGCGATTTCTCCTCCTCGCGGCGCGCCCCGCCGAATGCGGCGTCGTATTTGCCCGCGCGCAGGGCCTGCAACAGCCCCTGGGTCTTGAGCAGCGCGCAGCATTTCTGGGTGCCCAATTCGAACGGACTGATTTTTCCCGCCCCTTCGTGCTGGTACACAATCAGGTCGGCGCCGATCGACTTCACGAACGCGTCCCGGAACTCGTACATCTGCCGGAATTTCCAGCCCGTGTCCACGTGCAGGAGCGGAAAGGGGATTTTCCCCGGATAAAACGCCTTCTGCGCAAGCCGCACCATGACGGAGGAATCCTTGCCGACCGAATACAGCATGACCGGGCGTTCAAACTCGGTCGCCACCTCGCGCATGATCTGGATGCTTTCCGCCTCCAGGAGTTTCAAATGGGTCAACGTGTAACGCTTCATGCTCTCCAATCCTTGCCCAGCGCCGCATCCAGTACGCGGCGGGCCGCTTCGTCCACGGTCAGGCGCGTGGTGTCCAACGTCAACTCGGGCACCAGCGGCGGTTCGTACGGGTCGCTGATGCCCGTGAATTCCCGGATCTCCCCGCGCCGCGCGCGCGCATACAGCCCCTTCACGTCGCGCCGCTCGCACTCCGCCAGAGGCGTAGCCACATGAATTTCCAGGAACCGGTGAGCGCGTGACCGCGCAAAATCCCGGGACTCCCGGTAGGGGGAAATGAAGGAGGCCACCACAAACACGCCGTGCCGGTTCAACAGCCCCGCCATGAACCCCATCCGGCGCACATGCTGGTTCCGCTCCTCCCGGCTGAAACCCGTGGGAAACACGTCCCGCACGCCGTCGCCGTCCAGTTTTTCCACCGCGCAGCCCAGGTGTTCCAGTTCCGCCGCCACCCGGTCGGCAATCGTGCTCTTGCCGGACCCCGACAGGCCCGTCAGCCAGATCACCGCCGCCTTGTCCTCGTACGCTCGCGCCATGGTCTCTCCCGCGCCCCGTCCGCGCGTCCGATTCCGATCGGGGCGGAGAGGCGTAATTAGCCCGTTATTCTGTCCGAATCCGCCAGGAAAAACAAGCATGGAAAAACAAATCCATTTCCGGTATAAGAAGCAGGAAAATCCTGAATTTCTTCCGTATGCCCAAAGAGTTCCTCTACCTCATCCAGGCGTCAGCCGCGCGACTTCCGCCGCACCTCGCCCTGGCCGGCCGCCCCTCCTCGGACGCCATTTTTCTCACGTTCGACATGCCGGCTGACGGTGCGCTCTTCCTGGAAAAATGCACCTGGGGGGAGGGCCGCAACAGGCTCGCCGAACTCGCCCGCGCCAGGCCGGGATATGCCTATTATATCTTCCTCGACGACGACGTCGTCTTCGCCAAAGGCGATTTCGACCGCTTCGAAGAGATGCTCCGCCGCTGGCGACCCGCGCTGGCCTGCCCCGTGTTCATTCCGAAAAGCCGCTTCACGGTCCTGGGCATCGGCGGCGGCCTGCTCCGCCCCCCCTTCCGCTGTCTCCAGGCCCAGCTCCTGCGGCGCGGCGACGGCCAGATGACCGCGCTTCATCGCACCGTCCTTGAGGACGGCCTCCTATTCCCGCTTCAAACCCATTTCGACCCCCTGAGCTGGTGGTGCACCTCCAGCACCCTTCAAATCCTGGCCGTCAATCTCTACGGACGCCACATGCTCCAGTTCAATCCCGTGGCCGTGCGCAACGAGGAACACCGGGCCTATGTCCGGCAAACCGGCTTCCCGGAACAAACGGCCTGGCTGGCCCGCCAGCTTCGCCGTACCGTATGGCGGCCGGAGGAATATACCGCAAACCTGCTCTCGCGCGACGGCTTGAAAAGCCTCGCCAAGCGGTTGCGCGGCCCGCTTCCCCGCAAATACCGCCTCTTCACCGAATGGGCCGAAACCCTCGCCGGTTCGCTGCTCTACCGGCCGCGCGACTCCTACGCCTTCACTCCCCAGTCCCTGGCCCGCCTCGTGAACCCCGATTCGGATTTGTATCGCCAGTATCTCCATTTGTCGCCGCGCGCGACCGGATCCGCGGGCACGGGGATGAGCAAAGATTGACATTCACCGGCGGGGCCGTAGGATACGAACCGGATTGAACCACGAAAGCCAACCGGACGGGAACATGGCCATGACACGCGCGAAAACGGAGAGCAAACTCGATCGGATTTCCTGGCTTCTTTTCCTGTATGCCGCCGGCCTCCTTATATTCGGGTATGGCGTGGCGGTTGGGGAATATCACCTGTTTCCCTATTCGTGGCTTGACACCGTGAGAAAAAGCGTCTCCGATCCGGAACGGAAGCCTCATCACCTGAGTCCCGCCCGCTACCCGTTCGCGGGAGCGCGGATCCACCGCACGGACGCCATGGCGCCCGGCGTCACCCTTCTTACCGGCTTCTGGAAAGAGCTGGATTGGAAGCCGGGAATCCGCCTGATCGACCCGACCGGCAAAACGCTGCACCAGTGGAAAACCGACCCCGCCGCGATCTGGCCGAAATCCCCCCACGCCGATCATATGGCAGGACGGAAGAACACGTCCGCGAACTACGTGCACGGCACCTACCTGTTCGAAAACGGGGATATTCTGTTCAATATCGAATACCTGGGGCTGATCCGCATGAACGCGAAGGGCGATGTGCTGTGGAAGCTCCCCATTCGCACCCATCACTCCATCAGCCGCGACGAGTCCGGAAATTTCTGGGTTTGCGGCTTGAAATGGGTCGAAGCCAATCCCCAAGGGCGAAAACGGCTTGCGCTCCTGCCCGGCCTTCAGCCGCCGGTGGCCGAGGATTTCGCGATCCAGGTGTCGCCCGAGGGAGTCGTCCTGCGTGAAATCAGCATTGTGAAGGCCTTGTATGAGAGCGGGCATCGCAAATGCATCTGGCAGCACAGGCGCAAAGGCGATATTCTGCACATGAACGATGTCGAACCCCTGCCGGCGGCCATGGCGGATCAATACCCGCTCTTCAAGGCCAACGATCTTCTTGTCTCCTGCCGGAGCCCGAGCATCGTCTTTGTCATCGATATCGAAACAGAAAAGGTGAAATGGTTTTCGAGGCTGTTTCTCTCGCAACACGATCCTGACTTCACGGGCGACGGCCGCATCCGCGTGTTCGACAACAACACCGACGGATCGAACGACGGCCGGCATATCGGCGGGAGCGAACTCGTGAGCCTGAAACCCGGCGAGGAGGCCGTCCGCGTCTTGTATCCAACGGCCGGCGCGCGTTTCTACACGTCTCACGGAGGGAAGGCCCAGGATCTCGACAACGGCCATGTGCTGATTACCGAGGCCCGCGCGGGCCGGGTGTTTGAAATCGACCGGACGGGGAAAACGGTCTGGGAGTGGGTGGCCGAACGCTACGATGACAAAAGCGTGCCCGAGGTTCTGGAGGGAACCCGATACCCCATCACGCCCGAACAGGTTGCCGCCTGGAGCCGAAAAGCCGATTCGCCAAGGAGTCCCTTGCCATGATGCCTCATTTGCCGGCCATAACGGTTACGCTGCTCGCCTGGTTCCATCCTGACGCCGCCCACCCCTCCCTCGCCTATCTGGGACCCGGCGGCGCGGTGTCCGCCATTGGCGCCGTGCTGGCGGCCGTGGCGGGCTTGCTCATCGCCATCCTGGGCTTCCTCTGGTATCCGATCAAGCGGTTGCTCCGCAAGCGGCCGCGAACGGACCGGCCGGACGAGGATAATCAAGACGCATGATGGCCTGGATCGCAGTCGCCTTTCTGATTCTGGGATTCGTCCTCCTGGTGCGGGCTTTCGGCCTCCTCGCGAGGGCCCACGAGGCGGCCGCCATCGCCCGCCGCTCACTGGCGGTGGTGCGCGATCCCCATCTGGATGATGCGGCGAAAGAGGCCGCGCTTCAACGGAACGCCGTCCGTCTCCTCCGGCTGTTCCTCATCTTGTCCGCCGGCGGAGCCGCGGCCGCGTTGCTCCCCTTCGGCGTCGTGTGGCTCTGCGATTGGGCGAACCTCGTCCCCGTGGAAGCCGTCCTTGCCCGTGCTTGCTCGCCAACCGCGCTCCTCATCGGCGGCGGGTTGTCCCTCCTGGCCATGGGTGTTCCCCTCAGGCGAAGCAGCCCGAATCCCGACTATTCGTTTACGGACCGGCTCTCCCATCGCATCGCGTTCCGGACGGTCTCCGCCCAGATCGCCATGGCCGACCTGGAAAACACCCTCTTTGCCCGCCCCCTCGCCCGTTGCCGGGCCGATCGCCCCGTTTTTATCACGGCTCTGCCTCGCGCGGGAACAACCCTGCTGCTCGAATGCTGCTCACGCGTGCCCGATCTGGCCGCCCACTGCTACCGCGACATGCCCTATGCGTTGATTCCCTGCCTGTGGCATCGCTTCTCGTCCCCCTTTCAACGGAGTGTTGAAAAAAAACCGCGCTCCCACGGAGACGGGATTCTGATCGACCTGAACAGCCCCGAAGCGCTGGAAGAGATGATTTGGATGGCGTTCTGGCGCCGGCCTTACGGCGACGACCGCATCGCCCCCTGGCCGGATCGGGATCATCCCGAATTTGAGGCGTTCTTCCGCGCGCATATGCGCAAGATCGTGTGGCTACGCCGCGGCCACGCGGAACCCGAAGCGCGCTACGTGTCCAAGAATAACCTGAACATCGCGCGAATCCGCTGGTTGTGCCGGCGCTTCCCGGACGCCACCCTGATCGTCCCTTTTCGGTCCCCCGCGCAACACGCCTCGTCCCTGTTGAAGCAACACCGTCGTTTCCTGCGCATTCACGAAGAAAATCCGTTCGCCTGCGAATACATGCGTGCGCTCGGCCATTTCGATTTCGGGCGGAATTTGCGCCCCATCAACTTCGACCAGTGGCTGGACCGCCGGACGTCACGGGACGCGATGGAGCTGTCTTTCTGGCTGGAATATTGGATCGCCGGCTACGGCGATCTGCTGAGGGCCGCCGCCGATTTCCCCCAGGTGCATTTTCTCCATTATGAGGCGTTCTGCGAAGCGCCTGAAGCGGGATTGCGGGCGCTGGGCGCCCTCATCGGCACCCGGCATTCCCCAGCGCTTCTTTCACACGCGCCGACGATCCGCAAGGGGAGCCCGCATGACACGGCCGCCGATGCGATTCCGCCGGATCTTCTCCGCCAGGCGACCGCCCTGTACGACAGGCTCACGCAACTGGCCTGGACCCATTAAGGATTTTTCGAGCCGCTCGCGCCCGATCGCCCCCCCCCGGAGCCCGGCGGCACGGACACGCCTTCGACAAGGCGCCACGCCTTCAAGTAGCCGGTATCCAACACCGTGCGATAGGCCGTCGAATCCGGCAACAAGGGAGACAGATCGGCTCCGTTGCAGTCGACTCTATCGCGTGGCGGAACGGACGCGTCGCCGGGAGTCATGACGACGAAATAGGCTCGGTCAACCCCCCCTTGTATCGTCCCGCTCCGCCACTTGGATTTCCGCATGCGCGTGACCACCCATGGCGGGGGAAACAGCCGGTAGTGCCGTTGCGCCGCCATCCGCTCCTGTTTGGGTGTTCGTTTGAAATCGAGCGGCAAAAGAGGATACGGGCGTGGCGCGTTCAGGAGAAGAATGATTTGGCAATCATTAAGCAGAGGCAAAACGGCATCCCCCTCCCGATATCCCGCGACGCGCATCTGGGCGGCCAGGTGCTCATGCGGCGAAGGCCGCTGCATCCATATCCGATAGATAAAGGCATGCGCCTCCGCCGGGACGCTGAGGGCGAGCACGGGCAGAAGCGCGAACAACGGGGGAATGACAACCGGAAAGCGCGATCGGCTCGCCTTCTCCCGTTCGGCCAGAAGCACGCCGCTTCCGAGCAGCATGGGCAGGACGGCAACCGTCAGCGTGTAGGGCCATCGCGCGCCTTCCACGGTAATCCGGAGGAGTTCGCCGAGCAGGGCCAGGGCCAGGAGCAGAGACAGCCGACGCGGCCCTCGCAACCCTCCTCTCAACAGCCCGAAGAACGAGACGACGAGGAGAATGGTCAGGCCGGTGCGGTTGATCAATCTCATGGCGCCCTTTATTTCCGTGAGACCGGGAACATGCAGGCGGCGGTATTCGGCCGGCCATTGCACGCATTGATGGACCATTCCCGCCAGATTGTCGAACAGGCTGACCCAGGTGAGAACGGCCGCCGTCACCAGGCCGAATCCCAGCCCCGCCCACCAGGCGCGCCGCCCGATTTCCCATGCCGGCCCGATATCGCGCGAACCGCCTTCCGCGCCGGCCGGACGGGGAGGAACCAGACAACCGCCGGCCAGGACAACGGCCGGGGCGAGGGCCAGGGGGGTTTTTGTGAACAGGCAACAGGCGCACGCGGCCCCGCCCAGAAACAACCCTCCCGGCGTGCCCCGCCACGCCCCCCATAAGGCGATCGCCGTATAGCCCAGCGCAAAATCCTCCGGGCGCACGTTCCCGCCCCAGATCAGATGGGAATGCACGGCGCAGAGACACAGCAAGGCAAGGGTTGCCGCCCCCCTGGCGGAGGCAAAGGAACGGGCGATCGAGAACAGGCACAGGCACGCCACTCCGTGCGCCACGAACTGGGGAATGGCCGCGGCCACCATCGTGGCGCCGAACGCCATCACCGTCGGAGCCAAAACCAGACACAGCAGAAAGCCTTTGGAATCGTGGGAAAGCGTGAACCGATCCAGGGTCTGCGCGAAGGTGCGCGCGTGAAGCAGGTAGATGGAGTTGTCGGGCGACAGGTGTCCCGTAAAGCTGTTGGCGACACAAAGCGCGGCGAGGAGCCCAACCAGTGCGGGAATGGCATATTCCACACATGTCAGACCCCGCCTGGTCAAGAACCGGTATGCAGACGGCGAAGACATCACCGAACACCGTAACAGATCGACGGAGCAAAGTCACTTCCCGGATGACGCGAGCGCGGGAAATATCCTTGACCCCTCCGGGCCGCCCCGTACAATCCGTTCCAAGAGTTGCGTACCCCCAACCGTCCGCGTTTTATGCCCAAGCCACGCCTTTTCCTCCACATCGGACACCGGTTTGCCACACCCCCCCAGCTTTAGGAAATCCATGAGCTTGCGAATCATTTGCCTATCTGTTTTTCTCGTCCTCTCCGCCGCCGTGGGATACGCCACCCCACTTCCTATCCAGCCGGCCGTGGGATTTACGCTGGTTCTTTTGTCGGCCGGCCTTCTTGTTTATGCATGCACGGACCAAACCCAAACGGCTTCACCGAAAATAAAATGGGCTTGCCTGGCGTTGGGTGGGATCGGGCTTGCTCTCCTGCTTCTGTTCCGACTCGACGCGCCGTGGACGGACCATCGATCCTCAAACGGCGCACTCTGGTCATTGCACGCTCGGAACATCGCCCGATTCGGGTTCTGCGCGACCAGGGGCATTCTGTATAGAAACGGCGGCGGCGTGCTCGAAACGCAGGCGCCGATCTACAATCATCATCCGCCGGGCTTGGTTTGGGTGTTGGCCGTTTTATTCAAGCTGTTCGGTCCGCACGAATGGGTAGCCCGCCTCGTCCCCGTCGCGTTCAGCCTGACTGGCGCCTGGGCCCTGCTGACCCTATCCTTGCGCCGGTTTGGCCCCGCGGGCTCGGGATGCGTCCTGCTCGCGGCCGCGGCATGCCCGGCGCTCACCTACATCGGGCGCATGGTGAATTTCGAGCCCTTGGTGTTGGCGGTTTCGCTGACTTTTTATGCCTCGCTGGACCGTGCAACGGGCCCCCTGACGATCAACCGTCTCGCCGTCTTGATGGCGCTTGCGACAGCGCCGTGGATGGGTTGGGCCGGCTGCGTCTGGGCGTTTATCGCCGCCGTGTTGTGGTCTCGCGCCCAGCGTGTTCGCCACCCGGTTTTCGTTTGGCTGATTCCCCTGGTTTCGGTGATCGCCATTCTGCTTTTCCTGTCCAACGAGGAAACCCGCGGTTTTATGGGAACTATAAAGCGATCCATGAAATGGCATTACGTTTCCCGGCCGGAAGACAGGCTGTCTTTGGGCCAATGGCTGAAAACGGTGGGCGTTTTTTTAAATGACCTTCTCCCCTGGCCGCTCTGGTTCCTTTTCCCAGTCATCGCGTGGCGCCGAATCCGCGACGCCCTCCCCTGGCGTTTGTTAACGGGAACGATTCTGCCGTTCGCCCTGTTGCTGCCGATTATGCCCCTCGCCTTCCTCAAGCACGACTATCACGTGATGTCCCTGTGGCCATTTGCGGCTCTTTTGTCAGGCGTTGTGGCTGCCGGGCTTCCGAACAGGCCGCGCCTGCGCTATATCATGCCGCTGATATTGCTGGTTCCGCTTTCCCTTGGCATGTCCACCTACAAGAAAATGCATCAGACGTTTGTCCCTATTGCTCCGTCGTGCCTCCAAGAAAGAATCAATACCACTCATGCGCGTGTCGGAGAAAGAATCAACGCCGTAACCCCGCCAAACGCCAAAATCGTGGTCATTCCCGGCAAGAAAGGTTTTACCCCCGCTTTGTGGTACTATATGGATCGTGATTTCCGCGTCTTGTATTCCCTTCCAACCGCTTTTCGCATGAGCGATTCGTGGGATTACGTGCTGGTTCTCCCCAACAAACGAAATCCGCTTAAATCCCTTTCCTCCCCCGTTTCTTTAACCCTTGTTTTCAAGGATTCATCCGGAATCCTTTTCTTCCAAAAAACAAAGCCCCCCCTCCCATGACAAAATCCCGCCTCTTCCTCCATATCGGACACCCCAAAACCGGCACCACCAGCATCCAGAACTTCCTGCTGGCCAACCGGACCGCCCTGCGAAAGGACGGCATCCTCTACCCAGACGCCGGCCGCATCCGCGCCCCCCGCTCCAGCCCCATTCACGCGGCCCATTACGGGCTCTCCACCGCCTACTACCGCCATCGCGGCCTGCCCGACGGCTCCGAACGCCGGTACCAACGCCTGCGCCGCGAGCTGGCCGCCTCCGCCTGCCGGACCGCCGTGATCAGTTGCGAAGATCTGATCTGGGAAAAGCCGGCGCGGTTCGTCCGCTTCCTCGACCGGTTCGACCTGACCGTCATCTATTATATCCGCCGCCAGGACGAGGCTGTCGAATCCGCCTATGCCCAGCGCATCCAAAGCGACCTCCATCGCGAATGCCTCCCCCTCGAAGCGCTCTGGCCCGGACTGGTGCGCCGGTATCACCGCCTCCTCGCCCCTTATGCCGAAACCTTCGGCCGGGATTCGATCCGGCTCCGTCCGTTCGAACCCGCCCGTTTCCCAAACGGCCTGCTGGCCGATTTCATCGCGCTCATCGGCGCGCCCGAAAACCTGGCCGCCACGGAGCCCCCGCGGCGCAATGCCGCGCTTAAAAGACCCTACCTCGCCTTCCTCCGCCAGCTCAACGTGCTCCCCCTGCTCGCGGCCGAACACCGGCGGCTCCGGGAGGAGTTGCGCGCCCTGTCCGACGCGGACCCGGCTCCATACCCCCGTCATCTGCTCGACGCCGCCACCCGCCGGCGCATCCTGGCCGAGTGCGCCGACGATCATGCCGCCCTGATGCGGGATTACCGTTCCGGATCGCCGGGCCCCCTGTTCGCCGCGCCCCCGCCCGACGACGCGGACTTCGCGCCCCTCCACCCGCCGGCCCCGCCGGTCCAACAGGCCATCCTGGGCCGCCTCTCGCCCGGCCTCCAGCGCCTGCTGGCGCGCCTGCACCCGCCCGCCCGCTCCCGAAGTCCCGCCGATCCCCTGCTGCCCGACCTCCCCGTCACGCCCGAGGCCGGCGCCGCCGCCGCGGCCGACCGCGCCGACCGCATCCGCCTCCGGGAGCGGGCGTTCCCGCGCCGCCTGCTGACCCGGTGCCTCGCCCCGATCCGCCGGTTCCGGGGTGAATATCCTTGACCCGTCCGGACCGCCCCCTACAATGCCGGTCGAGAGTTGCGAACCCCAACCGATCCGCGTCTCATGCCTAAACCACGCCTCTTTTTCCATATCGGTCACCCTAAAACAGGAACAACCAGCATCCAGACCTTCCTGCTGCTCAATCGGGCGCGCCTGCGCGACGCCGGGTTGCTCTATCCGCGAACGGGCCTGCGGGACTCGGCCCACCGCCTGATCTGCCCCACCTTCTACGCGCTGCGCCACGACGCCAACCGCGCCGCCGCCGTGCTGGCGGACCTGCTGCGGGAAATTCGCGCGTCCTCCCTCCCCCTCGTCGTGCTGAGCTGCGAAAGCGCCTGCGGCAACAACCCCCGCGCGTTCGCGCCGCTCCTCGACGTCGCGGACGTGACCGTGGTCTATTACCTGCGCCGCCAGGACCACCTGGCCGAATCCCTCCATGCCCAGCGCATCCGCGGCTTCCTGGACATGGAACTGCGCCGCGCCGACCGCTGCGCCGTGGACGAGCGGCCGCCCCTGGATTACGGCCGCACGCTCCGCCTCTTCGCCTCCGTCTTCGGCCGCGACCGCCTGGTCGTCCGCGGCTTCGAACGGAACGCGCTCCACGAGCGGGATGCCGTCCGCGACTTTTTCAAGGTCATCGGCGTTCCCCTCCCCGCCGGCGCCAAACCCGCCCCCTCCCCCAACGCCGCGCTCAAGCGCCGCTATCTCGCCTTCAAACGCCACTGCAACGCGCTGCCCCTGCTGGAGGCCGAACATGCCAGCCTGTGCCGCAACCTGAACGCCCTCTCCCGCCAGGATCCCGAACCGCCCCTCGGCCATACGCTTCCGCCGGAAATGCGCCTTCGCATCCTCGAACGCCATCGCGCCCTCAACGCCGCCGTGGCCCGTGAGTTTCTTGATCGGCCGGATGGCGTCCTGTTCCAGGACCCCCCGCCCGATCCCGGCGAACCCTGGGCGTCCCTGCTCCCGCTCGAACCGGCCGAGCAGCGCGTCGTGTTCGAGAAACTGTCCCCCGACAATCGGGCCTGCCTCGCGTTCCTCAGCCGCCCCGCCCGCCTTGCCCTCGCCGGCGAATCGATCCTCCCCGCGCTCCCGGATGACGACCCCGCCGCGCTCGAACGCCTGGCCGATCAACGCCGATCCAGCCAGCTCCAACGCCGCCTAGCGGCGCTGGAGCGGCGCCTCTCCCCCGCCGCCCAAACCCCGGACACCCCATGACCAAACCCCGCCTCTACCTCCACATCGGCCATCCCAAAACCGGCACCACCAGCATCCAGTCCTGCCTGCTGGCCAACCGGAACGCCCTGCGCCAGGCCGGCATCCTGGTGCCGGAAACCGGGTTCGAAATGGGCGCCCATCACGGGTTTGCGGACAATTTTTACAGCGTCCGGCGCCTGGCGTCGCAAGCCGCCCGGAACGAGGACCGCCTCCGGCGGGAAGTCGCCCGGTCCGGCTGCCGCACCGTCGTGCTCAGCAGCGAGGGGTTCATCCAGGAAAATCCCGCCCGCCTCGCCGGGCTGCTCGGCCCCGCGTTCGAACCCTTTGTCGTTTACTACATCCGCCGGCAGGATCTGACCGCCGAATCCGTTTACGCCCAGCGGGTGCGCAGCTTCATCCATCTGCTGGTCCCGCCCATCGAGGCCGTGCTCCCCGCGCTGATCCCCCACTACCGCCGTCACCTCGTCCGCTTCGGCCAGGCGTTCGATCCGGCCCATATCCTCGTCCGGCCGTTCGAGAAGGCCGCGTTCCAGGGCGGCGATCTGGTGACCGATTTCCTCACGCTCATCGGCGCCGATCCCGCCCGCCTTCCCCGGGACGAACGCCGCCATAACGAATCGTTCAAGCGCCACTACCTGGAATTCAAACGCCCCTGCAACCTCCTCCCCCTGCTTGAAGAGGAGCATCAGGCGCTGGGCCGCGAACTGGCCCGCCTCTCCGCGGCCGACCCGACCCCCCAACCCACGCACAGCCTCTCCCAGGCCGCCCG
Source organism: uncultured Verrucomicrobiota bacterium (assembly GCA_964609905.1). Classification (GTDB taxonomy): domain Bacteria; phylum Verrucomicrobiota; class Kiritimatiellia; order CAIKKV01; family CAIKKV01; genus CAZSUH01. Next base: position 7,967 of record CAZSUH010000022.1, on the reverse strand, counting down.
CCTTCACATCCTGGAGTCCTGCGCCGAGGAAAACGCCTGGATCGCCCGCACCTATCTCGGACGGGCGGACGGCGCGCTGTTCGTCGATTCCCCGCCGGAGGACGACGCCCTGTTCCGCCCCATGACCGGCCTGCCGGCCCCCCTGCAACACGCGATTCTGGACCGCCTCTCGCCCGAGGTCCGGGACACGCTCGAATTCCTCGACCGCTCCATCCGCCTCCGCTTGCCGGAGGAGGCGTTTCTTCCCGAGATACCGGCGGATCCCCGCGCGCTTCAACACGCGATCGATCGGCGGGAAACCGAAAAAATCCAGCGCCGCCTCGTCCGCCTGGAACAGCGGCAGGCGGAGGCGCGACCGGCGGCCGCGTCGCGCGCGGGCGGCCCCCTCGTCCGCGCGGCGCGGCGGCTCCTGCGGACGGTCAGGCCTTGAACAAGCCCAGAACCCGATCCGCTTCCACGCGCGGCAGGGCTTCCTCGCCGTAGATCCGATCGAGGCCGAAACGCGCCAGGATGGCCATTGCCGCTTTCATCTGCTCCGGGGTCGTTTGCCGGCGCCAACTGTCCACCGGATCCCCGCCCTGCAGAATGGCGCTGGTCTGCTTGGTCATGACGGAGGGCTGCCACACCTTGGAGAGTACCCAGTTCGTGTGGCGGACGCCGATATAGGCCAGCAACCCCGGCAACACCTCCGCGTGGCGGCGGCACAGATCCTCGTAAAACACCACCCTCATGCCCCCGTCCGAAAACTGGCGCAACGGCGCCAGGTTCATCAGGCACCACATCGTCATCCGGGCGCCAAACTCGTCCCGGGCCGCGTCCATCTCTCCGCGAAACGGCTCCAGGAAATCCGCCATCAGCTCCGGCTGGCCCCGGAAATGGTGGTAGGCCGGCTTCCACCCCATTTTGAGCTGGGAAAGCACGGTCGGAACGGGATGGCGCATCAGGAAAACGATCGGCATGGCGGGATATCGCGCGCGGAGCCAGCCGAGCATGAAATTGGCCCGGATATCCTTGATCAGCCGGCGGTGCGCCACCGCCCGGGTGTTGAACTGGTCGATCCAGTCGTTGCGGATGCGGCCCGCCAAAATGCGTTCCACCGCCGCGACGCCGGGCCCCGTCGCGCCCGGCCGCAGGTAACCATGCGCCCGCCAGCCGGCCGCCGCCAGTTCCGGGACCTTGGCGGGGAAAAACGGCTCGAACATCGTCCGGAACGTGTTCCGGTAATTCAGCACGTCGCCCAGCCATGTGGTGCCGCTCCGGCCGACCCCCGCCAGGAAGACCGTTTTGTTCGGATCGTGCAAATCCAGCCAGCAACGCGCCATATCGCTCCCTCTCGCTCCAATTCAAAACCAGCATACGCACCCTTGCCCGGTGTTTCAAGACCAACTGTCCGCCCCGCAAAGAATGGCCTTGCGGAATATAAGAGATGGACTATTTTCCTCCGATCTTCCACTATTCCCCCAATCCATACCGCAACCTGCCGTACCTATGCATATCGGATTCGTTTCCCGCCTCACGCCCTCCAGTTTTCTGCCGCTTCTCGATGCGCCGGCGGCCGTCGCGTCCGACATCCGCCGCCTCAACGGGCACCATAACACCTCCCTGACCCATCTCGTCCCCCCTCTGCTGGCCCGCGGCCACCAGATCAGCCTGTTCGCGGCGATGCGAGGCGTCCATCAGCCGGTGCGCCTCGCGGGCGACCGGCTGGCCCTGTACCTGGTCCCCCATCGCAAAATCCAGCTTGAACCCGAGCGCCGGTTTTACGACCAGGAACGGGCCGCGATCCGGGCTGCCATCCGGGAGGCCGGACCGGACCTGCTGCATGCCCATTGGACCGATGACGGCCACGCTTCCGCGGCCCTGGATTCGGGCCTGCCCTGCCTGGTGACGGAACGCGGCGCCGTGCTCTCCGCCCTGTGGCTCAATCGCCAATTCCTGCCCCGCTCGCTCCTGCGCGCCCTGGCGCACCTGCGCCTCACCTGGGACGTCTGCCGCCGCTGCCGCCATCTGGCCGCCGTCTCCCCCATCCTGGCCGAACACCTGCGCCGCGTCTACCGCTATCCCGGCCCCATCGAGCTGCTCCCCAATCCCTTTCCTTTCGAGGAGTGGAAAGCATGGCGGATGCCCGGCCGGCGCGCGTACGATCCCGCCCGTCCCCACTTCGTGAGCATCGGCCGGTGGACCCGCCTCAAGAACATCACCACCCTGATCCGGGCCTTTGCCCGGCTCCGCTCCCATATTCCCGGTGCCCGCCTCTCCCTCTACGGCAACGGATTGGGCCAGGACCAGGCGGGATTCCGGTGGGCGCACGCCGAAGGCCTCGCGCCGGGCATCGCCTTCCGGGGCACGCTGCCCTATGCCGACCTCATGCGCGAACTCGCCCGGGACGCGGATGTCATGGTCCATCTTTCCCGCGAGGAATCGTCGTGCAACGCCGTCTGCGAAGCCCTGGCGTTCGACATCCCCGTCATCGCCGGCCGGGTCGGCGCCATTCCGTGGGCCGTCGCACCCGTGCCCGTCACCTTTGTCCGGAATGTCGCGGACCCCCGCGAAGCCGCCGAAGCCATGCTCCGCCTGGCGCGCGATCCGGAAACCGGCCGGCCCCGCGGCTGGGCCAACCTGCTCGAACGCCGCTTCTCCCCGGCGATTGCCGCGGATCAAGCCGAACGGATTTACGAACAAATCCTGGCGGGTTGAGCGGAGGGGCGGCGCCCAACGCCCCGTTTGCATTCCCATCGCGCCTGGGCTATGATGCGGCCATGCAAACAACCCTGCCCACCGTGCCCCTCGGCCGCACCGGCGTGACCGTCTCGCGCCTCTGCTTCGGCTCCATGTCCTTCGGCGGCGATGCCGACGAAGCCACCTCCGCCGCCCTTTACCGCCGCTGCCGCGAGGCCGGCATTAACTTCTTCGACTGCGCCAACATCTACTCCGGCGGCCGCGCCGAGGAGATCCTCGGCCGCCTCGCCGCGCCAGAACGCGACCGCCTCGTCCTCACCACCAAAGCCTATTTCCCCACCGGCCCCGACGTCAATGACCGCGGCTCCTCGCGACGCAACCTGGTCCGCGCCGTCGAGGCCAGCCTGCGCCGCTTGCAGACCGACCGCATCGACCTGTTCTTCCTGCACCGGTTCGACGACCGGACCCCGCTCGAGGAAACTCTCCGCGCCGTCGAAGACCTGGTGCGGTCCGGTAAAATCCTCTACGCCGGTGCCAGCAACTTCGCCGCGTGGCAGGTCATGAAGGCCCTCGGCCTGGCCGCCCTCCACCACTGGTCCCCCCTCGTCTGCCTCCAGCCCATGTACAACCTGGTCAAACGCCAGGCCGAGGTGGAACTGCTGCCACTCGCCGCGGCCGAAGGGCTGGCCGTCATTCCCTACAGCCCCCTGGGCGGCGGCCTGCTGTCCGGCAAATACGCGCCCGGCGTCAAACCCGCCGGCGCGCGCCTGGCCGCCAATCCCATGTACACCGCCCGCTATTCGGACAACTGGATGTTCGAGGCTGCCACCCGCTTCACCGCTCTCGCCCGGGCCAAGGGCATCCCCCCCGCCGCCCTCGCCGTGGCCTGGGTCGCCGCCCATCCCGCCGTCACCGCGCCCATCATCGGCGCCCGCAACGTGGCCCAGCTCGAGGAATCGCTCCAGGCCGCCGCCGTGGTCATGACGCCGGAACTGCGGGCCGAGCTGGCCGCCCTCACCCCCGAACCCCCGCCCGCCACCGATCGAAACGACGAACGCGCGGCCCGCTGAACCGGAGATACTCCCGATGTGGCTTGATCGCTTGGAACGCCTTTTTGGCCGCCTGGCCGTGCCGCACCTGACCGTGGTGCTCGTGGCCGGCCAGGTGCTCTTCTTTCTCGCGGGCGCGAGCGCGCCGGATACCGGCATGCTTGCCCTCATGCAGTTGGACGCGGCCAAGGTCCTGCACCAGGGCGAGGTCTGGCGTCTGGTCACCTTCCTCTTCATTCCGCCTGCCGCTCATCCCGTTTTCCTCTTCTTCGCCTGGTATCTCTTCTACCTGATGGGCACGGCCCTGGAAAATCAATGGGGCATTTTCCGCTTCAACCTGTTCGTCCTCGTCGGCTGGCTGGCCACCGCCGCCATCGCCTTTCTCCCGCCCGGCCTGCCCGTGACCAACGGCTATCTTGCGGGCTCCATTTTCCTGGCTTTCGCCTTTCTGTTTCCGGAATTCCAAATCATGCTGTTTTTTCTCATTCCCGTCCCGATCAAGTGGCTGGCGCTGGCCGCCTGGCTCCAATACGGCTGGGCGTTCCTGACCGCCCGACACTGGACCGAGCGTTTCGCGATCCTGGCCGCCGTCGGCAATTTTCTGCTCTTCTTCGGACGCGACATCCTTCTGAACATGCGTTCCGCCAACCGCCGCATGACCTTCCAGGTGGAGGCCACCCGCGACACCCGCATCCCCAGCCACCGTTGCCGCGTCTGCGGCATCACCGACTTGTCCCACCCCGACACCGAGTTCCGCTACTGCACCGACTGCAAGCCCGCCCAGGCGTATTGCCCCGAGCACCTCGATGCGCACACCCACGTGAAAGAGAGCGCCTGATGCGGCTGATCCGAAAGGAGACCGGCCAGGTTCTGGTCGCCGATCTGCGCCTGGCGCATGGCGCGGTCGCCCGCATGCGGGGGCTGATGGGGAAACGCGCCATGCCCGGCGACGGCCTGATCATCGCGCCCGCGGACTCCATTCACACCTTTTTCATGAGGATGCCCATCGACCTGATTTTTCTCGACCGTGCCGGGCGCGTGTTGAAAACCTGTCCGGCCGTGCCGCCCTGGCGCATCCGCCTGGCCCCCCGGGGCGCCCGGGTCGTTCTTGAAATGTGCGCCGGCTTCGTGGCGCGCCATGCCATCGGACCGGGCGACCGGCTGACGGCTGCCGATTAATTTACCTTTCGCGCGATCAGGCGTTCCATCAACTCGGCCATTTTCTCGGCGAACAGACGATGCCCCTCTTTGCTCAGGTGAATGCCGTCTTCATGGAGGATGTAGCGGCCGGGATCGGGCTCGAACAGCTTGTACAGGTCCAAGCTGGGCCAGTTGTTCCGCCGGATGAACGCGCGGCACTTATTGCGCTCGATCTCCAGCGCCTCGTCGAGTCCGCCAAAACGTTTCACATAGTCCTGAAAATCCGGATGCTGGGTGGCAAAATGCCATTCGTTGACGCATTGGTTGAGGATCACGCCGATCGGTTGCGTTTTCTTCGGCAGCCGCTCCTTGAATTCCTCCATGAGCTTTTCCAGCTCGCCTTCCGCGAGGATTCGCTCGGGACGCTGGCAGTCGTGATTATTGGCGCCGATCATGACCAGGCAGTAATCCGGGTTGTAGGCCAGGACGTCGCGGTCGAAGCGCGCCATGCATTCGCGGGTCGATTCCCCGCCGACCGCGCCGTTGATCATCGCAAAACAGATCTCCGGAAAGCGCTCGGAAAGTTTGGCCTGTAAAATCTGGTACCACCGTTCCGACGCGGTGGCCGCGCCGATGCGCCCCTCCATGATGGACGAGCCGAAAATGCTGATCACCACGTTTTTCATTCCCCATGCCATGTGAAGGGTCCTCCCGGATGCGGATGCGCGCATGCGAGCCACATTCTTGACGGCATCATACCCGCGGCAGGATGGACATTCAAGTTCGTCAATGCGCAGGCTTGAATTCGGCCGGCAGGCGGGATATAATTATCGCTCGTTTAAGCCGGAAAAGGAGATCGAGCGATGAAGAAGGTTCTGTTTGCCATGGCGGTTTCGGCGGTGGTGGTCGCGATTTCGGCGTTGGCGGATGGCACCGCTGTTGTCGGGTGCCCCAAGGCCAAGGAGTGCCCAATGGCGGCGAAGGCCAATTGCCCGGCCTCCACGAATGCGCCTGCCTGCACGAATGCGCCGGTGGCCGCTCAACCCGCGAAGTAAGGCTGTTTTTCCCCGACTTGTCGCGCCCCGCCCTAAAAAATGGATTGCGCCAGGCGGGGTTTTATTCGTATAGTTTCTATTTCTTCAGGTGGCTAGGTAGCTCAGTTGGTAGAGCAACGGACTGAAAATCCGTGTGTCGTCGGTTCGATTCCGACCCTGGCCACCATTTTATTTCCCTCAATACCAACGCCTTATGACTTTTTCGGATTTTAACCCAAGTGGACTCCGCGGTAATTTCCGCGGCACTGCCAAGGTCTAAAACAAGGGGATTCCACTTTTCGGAGGCTGCCTACCCCGCCCCGATCAACCACAGGAACCTTGAAAAAAGTGAGGGGTGAACGGGAGATTAAGGAGAGTTTCCGGAATCAGGGGGTTTGTCAGCCGATATCCAGGACGCCCTTCTGCCGATGTATCGGTGCCAGTTGAACGGCTACGCCCTGATTGCCGAGACGCTTTACTCCCTTAATTCTGCTGTGCCGCGGGTAAGGCGGATGTGGTTTCTGCGCTCATCGACGCTACTCCTTTCCTTTACCCTCAATCAAGTTTCTTTCCATATTCACAAGAAAATCCTGAATGTTGGTAACAAAGCCCGTCACGCTCAAGCTGCCGCGGTCGTGAAGCTTGTTAACGGCAAATTCCGAAATATCCACCACATAAAAATAGACAGGTCGCACGACGCCGTCAACCACCTGATACGAGGGTGTCATGTTGCCGGTCGCAATGGTGTGAAGCTGGGTTGCAAGCGCAATCACGGTTGTTGCATTGCTCGTATATTTTCGCATTTCATTCTGCGACTGATAAACATCTGAAATAACGCCCGGCAGAGGGCCGTCATCCCTTATTGAGCCCGCCAGCACAAACGGAACATCGTTTCGCACAAGTGCGCTGATAACGCCCGCATTGACATTATGATTCCTCACATAACCGGCTATCGAGCCCTCGCTTCGCACGAGATTAATCGTATGCAGATGATTGTAATGTCCGTTTTTCATCAGTTTTTTTGAATAAATATCTTGCCCAAGTCCCGTGTTAAACAGCGCCGCCTCTAAATCATGCGTCGCGAGCGCGTTGCCCGCGAAAAGGGCGTTGCAGTAGCCCTCCTCGATAAGGCGGCTCATGGCGCGGCGCGAATCATAATCAAAAACACACGCAGGGCCGAGCACCCAGACAATATTACCTTTCTCACGGTCATGTCGAAGAATATCGTACAGGCAGTCGTAATCGCGCGAATATGAAGATTCCCTTGATTTGCTTGCCCTGAAAACAAAGGCAGAGCCCTTATCCTCATCCTCCGCCCGCGCTTCCTTCTCGAATCCATCGGCATGAACAAAGATACCCTCAGAGGCGTTATCCGTGCGGCTGACTACAACATCGTCGCCTTCCCTTATGTTCCGCATTTCAGTCGCATACGGCTCGCCGCCGCGGATAACCACGGAGCAATCCATACGGCTTTTTTCAAGGAGCTTCCACTCCCCGCCTATCTTGAAATACTCGGGGAAGATGGTGGTGGCGTAAAAATCGAACGGAAGGTATCCGTTTGACGCCTTTTCTGTTTTAACATCCGGTGATGATATAAACGGTTCCTTTGAGAAATCCGGAGGAGTATATTCAGGCAGTTTAAACATCCCTTCGCACCCTTTCGTTTCCTTGTGTGGGAAAGCTACATTAGATAATACTATATCGAATGTATCCGCAATTTTTCAACATTATTTTAGCGGCCGCGTGATTATTCATACCGTGTCAAATCAACAAGCGTGAATGTATGCTTAACCGCCGGCAGAGATTTTTCACGAATATCCGAGGTATTGACTTTGACGCTTGATGTATTTTTGCACGGATGGCAGCCGCTATATTCGTTCATAGTCAGCTCGCGGTCAATAAGAAGACGCACATTTTTGCGACTGCCTAAAAAACCGGGGAATGTTCTGAAAAAGGGGAGCCGATTGCGCTGTTGGCATAAACCGGGAGGCGCGGGAAGGATGGCATGAGGGGGGGCGGCGTTTCGGCCGCGGCCTGGCGCGCGCTTTTGCGCGCTACGGGGCTC
>CAZSUH010000021.1:0-33605 GCA_964609905.1 uncultured Verrucomicrobiota bacterium | reverse complement strand
CGTTATCTGCTGCTGGTGATCGGCGCCGTGCTGGTCAACAACTTCGTGCTCAGCCGCTTCCTGGGCATCTGCCCCTTTCTGGGCGTGTCCAAGCAGATCTCCACCGCCCTCGGCATGAGCGGCGCCGTCATTTTCGTCATGACCCTGGCCTCGGGGGTGACCTGGTCCATCCAGCGCCTGGTGCTCGATCCGCTCGGCGTGGGCTATCTCCAAACCATCGTCTTCATCCTCATCATCGCCGCTTTCGTCCAGTTCGTCGAACTGGTCCTTAAAAAATCCGCGCCCAAACTGCATAAGGCGCTCGGCATCTTTTTGCCCCTCATCACCACCAACTGCGCCGTCCTTGGCGTGGCGGTGCTCAACATCAAACAAAACCTGAATCTCATCGAAAGCATGCTGTTCGGCTTCGGCGGCGCCTGCGGCTTCGGGCTGGCCCTGATCATCTTCGCGGGCATCCGCGAAAAACTGGACCGCGCCAACCCCCCCAAGGCCTTCCAGGGCACAGCCCTCGCACTCATCACCGCCGGCTTGCTCAGCCTCGCGTTCATGGGGTTCGCCAACCTGGTAAAATCATAATATGGAAAACAGCCTTCTGACGCCCATTCTCGTGATCGGCCTGGCCGGGTTCGGCTGCGGGCTCCTTCTCGCCATCGCCGCCAAATTCCTGCACGTGTTCGAGGATCCCCGCATCGAAAAAATCGCCGGCCTCCTGCCCGGCGCCAATTGCGGCGGCTGCGGCTATGCCGGCTGCGCCGACTATGCCAAGGCCATCGTCGAGAAAAACGCTCCCACCAACCTCTGCCGCCCCTGCCGCGCCGAGGCCGTCCGGGAAATCTCCGCCTTCATGGGGGTCGAAGCCAAGGCTGCCGAAAAAATGGTCGCCCTTGTCCTCTGCAACGGCGGCGATGTCCGCTCCCGCCGCGCCTCCCTCTACAACGGCCTCGCCGAATGCGTCTCCGCCGACATGCTCGCCGGTGCCGGCAAAATCTGCCGCTACGGCTGCCTCGGCTTCGGCAACTGCGCCCGCATCTGCCCCGTTGGCGCCATCCAGACCTCCGCCCACAACCTCGCGGTGGTCAACCCCGATCTCTGCATCGGTTGCGGCCTCTGCGTCAAAGCCTGCCCCCGCAGCCTCATCCGCCTGGTGCCCGCTTCCCACACCGTCCACATCCTCTGCCGCAACCGCGACCGCGGCGTCCTCACCCGTAAAGCCTGCGATGTCGGCTGCATCGCCTGCCAGAAATGCGCCAAGGCCGTCAATAACCAGGGCATCCACATGGAGGGCAATCTCGCCGTGGTCGATTACACCGCCCCCCTCCCCGACTCGCTGATCGAGGTCTGCCCCCAGCATACCATCCACAAGCGCGGCCTCGAATCCTTGCCCGACCAACCCCAGCAGAAGGCCGGCGCCACCCTATGAAAACCGTCAAAGCCCCCTTCAAACTCCCCGGCTCCATTCACCCCCGCTACCACAAGGAGGCCACCGCCTCCCTCCCCCTGGACATCATGCCGCCACCCGCCGTGATCCAGGTTCCCATGTCCCAACACCTCGGCGCCCCATCCAAACCCATCGTCGCCAAGGGCGAGGCCGTCGGCCTCGGCCAGTTGATCGCCGAAGCCGCGGGATTCATCTCCGCCACCGCACACGCCCCTGTCTCCGGCTCCATCAAGGCCATCTCCGAAGGCCCCTCCACCTCCGGCAAGCCCACCGGACTCGTCGAAATCGAAAACGACGGCCAGGACCGGCCCGGCTCCGCCCTTCAGCCCCGGCCCGACTGGGAATCCGCGGACGCCAAATCCCTGATCGCCATCGTCGCCGCCGCCGGCATCGTGGGCATGGGCGGCGCCGGTTTCCCCACCCACGTTAAAATCAATCCGCCCCCCGCCAAGAAAATCGACACCCTCATCCTCAACGGCGCGGAATGCGAGCCTTTCCTCACTGCTGATCATCGCATGATGATCGAACGCGCCGACGCCATCTGGCAGGGCATCCGCATCCTCCGCCATATCCTCGGCGTCTCCCGTGTCCGCCTGGCCATCGAGGACAACAAGCCCGAGGCCATTCGCGCCATGGAAAAGGCCATGGAAAAGGCCGACGGCGACGTGGAACTCGTGGTCCTTCGCACCGCCTACCCGATGGGCGCCGAAAAACAGCTCATCTACTCCATCCTCGGCCGCGAAATCCCCTCCGGCGCCCTCCCCGCCGATGTCGGCGCGCTGGTGGAAAACGTTTCCACCAGCGCGGCCGTCTACGAAGCCGTGGTCCAGGGCCGGCCCCTGACCCAGCGCGTGGTCACCGTCACCGGCCCCCTGGTCCGCCGTCCGGCCAACGTCCTGGTCCGAATCGGGACCAAAATCGCCGATCTCCTCGCGTTCTGCGGCGGATTGACCGGCGAGAGCGGCAAGCTGATCTGCGGCGGCCCCATGATGGGCGTGGCCCAGGTCAGCGCCGAGGCGCCCGTGGGCAAAACCACGTCCGGCATCCTCGCCCTCCCGCGCACCTCCACCGGTCTGTTCGAAAGCATGCCCTGCATCTCCTGCAACCGCTGCGTCCGCACCTGCCCCATGTCCCTCCTCCCCTGCACCATCACCGTGGCCGTGGAAGCCGCCCAGACCGAAACGGCCGAGCGGCTGAACGTGCTCGACTGCATCGAATGCGGCTGCTGCGCCTTTGTCTGCCCCTCCCACCGCCCCATGGTTCAACTCATGCGGCAGGGCAAGGCCAAGGTTCAACTCGCGCGCCGGCTCAAGCAGGAGCAGGAAAAAGCGAAAGCCAAACAAGGATAACCCCATGGCCGACCAAGCTCCCCCCATCTGGATGCTCAGCTCCTCGCCCCACGCCCACGAAGGCTCCTCCGTGCGCCGGATCATGGCCGATGTGCTCATCGCCCTCATCCCCGCCTTCGCGATGGCGGTCACCGTCTTCGGAGCCGATGCCGTCCGCCTCGTCGCCGTCTGCGCCTCCACGTGCGTCGTCGCCGAAGCCGCCTCCCGCAAAATCATGGGCCGCAACATGGGCATCGACGACCTCAGCGCCGTGGTCACCGGCGTCCTGCTCGCCTTCAATCTCCCGCCGCAACTCCCCACCTGGATGGCCATCGTGGGCTCCGTCTTCTCGATCGTGATCGTCAAGCAGGTCTTCGGCGGCATCGGCTACAACATCTTCAACCCCGCGCTCGCGGCCCGCGTCTTTCTCCTCATCTCCTTCCCCGTGGCCATGACCACCTGGAGCCTCCCCGACGCCGTCACAACCGCCACCCCGCTCGGCGCATGGAAGAGCGCCTGGTCCACCGGCGCCGCGCCGGCCTCGTTCTTCGACACCTACCGCCTTTCCGCTCTGTTCATCGGCCGCCAGCCCGGCTGCATTGGCGAAGTGTCCGAAATCGCCCTGCTCCTCGGCGGCCTCTACCTCCTCGCGCGCCGCATCATCTACTGGGAAATCCCCGTCTTCTTCATCGGCGCCGTGGCCGTTTTCACCGCCATTCTTTATCAGGTCGATCCGGTCCGCAACCTCAGCCCTGCTTTCCACCTGGCCACCGGCGGCCTGTTCCTCGGCGCCCTCTTCATGGCCACCGACATGGTCACCTCGCCCGTCACCCGACGCGGCCAGATGATCTACGGCCTCGGCTGCGGCCTGCTCACCGTCGTCATCCGCCGCTGGGGCGGCTACCCCGAAGGGGTCAGCTTCGCCATCCTCATCATGAACGGCTTCAGCCCCCTCATCGACCGGCTCACCCCCCCCCGCGCCTTCGGCCACCTGAAGCAGAACCCCGCTTAACGGAGCGCCCGCCATGAAAGAAATGCTGAAACTGGTCTTTGTGCTCTCGTTCATCTCGTTCCTCTCGGGCCTCCTCCTCGCCGTCACCCACAAATACACCGAAGAACCGATCCGCCTGTCCGAACAACGCCAGCTTTTCGAGTCTCTTGGCAAAGTGCTGCCCCCCTCCGACGGCGAGCCCATCACCCTTTCCCTCACCAACGCCGCCGGGCGTCCCGTGACGATCTATGTCGCGTTCAAGAACGGCGCCGTTGCCGGCGCCGCCCTCGCCGGCGAATCCCCGAACGGCTACGGCGGCGCCGTCGAAATCCTCCTCGGCGTCAACGCGGAAGGCGCCATTCAGGGGCTCGAAGTGACCAAACAGAGCGAAACGCCCGGACTCGGCACCAAGATGACCACCCCCGATTTCATCAAACAGTTCCTCGGGAAACCCCTCGCCGGCATCTGGAAGGTGGCCAAGGACGGAGGCTCCATCGATGCCATCTCCGGCGCCACCATCTCCTCCCGCGCGTTCTGCGACGCCGTGTCGGACGCGCTCGCCACGTTCCAGGAATTCAAAACCGCCATCGCCGCCGCCGCTCCCACGGCCCCGGCTCCGGCTTCTCAACAGGTGACGCCATGACCTTTTTCTCCGAACTCATCCGCGGGCTCTGGAAGGAAAACCCCACCTTCCGAATCGTGCTCGGCATGTGCCCCACGCTCGCCATCACCACCAGCGTGCAGAACGCGCTCGGCATGGGAATAGCCACGCTCTTCGTGCTGGTCTGCTCCAATGTCGCCATCGCGGCCGTGCGCAATCTCATCCCCGACAAGGTCCGCATCCCCTGCTTCATCGTCATCGCGGCCACCTTCGTCATCATCGTCGAACTGCTCATGAAGGCCTACGCGCCCGCGCTGAATAAAAGCTTGGGCATCTTCATCCCCCTGATCGTCGTCAACTGCATCATCCTCGGCCGCGCCGAGGCCTATGCCGCCAAAAACCCGCCCTTGCTCTCCCTCGCCGACGGGCTCGGCATGGGGCTCGGTTTCACGCTCTCCCTCTCGGTCATTTCCGCCGTCCGCGAACTCATCGGAAACGGCTCGCTCACCATCTGGGGCGACCTCGCCTGGAATCTCAAGGACTACACCGCCATGCTCCTCGTGGTGCTGCCGCCCGGCGGGTTCATCACCCTCGGCTGCCTGCTCGCGGCCATGAACCGCTACGAACTTCGGCGCGCGGAACGCGAAGGCCGCGTCTATATCCCCGCCCACACCGCCAACTGCCGACAATGCGTCATCGGCTGCTGGAACCCGCCCGGTTCGGAACAACCGAAAGCCTAGGCGCCCCATGCGCGTCGCATTCGTTTCCGACATTCATGCCAACCGGCAGGCGTGGAACGCCGTCCTGCTCGATCTCCGCGCCGAACGCGTGGACCGCATCGTCTGCCTCGGCGATATCGTCGGCTACGGCCCCTCGCCCGCCGAGGTCTTCGAATCCGCTCACGCCTCCATCCACGATTGCCTGCTCGGCAACCACGACGCCGCCTTCTGCGGCAAACTCGATGACGCCCTCTTCTCCGACGAGGCCCGCCTCGCCCTCGCCTGGTCCCGCAAGCGGCTCGGCCGCGCCGCCGCCGCCTTCTGCGCCTCCATGCCACTCGCCCTCGCCGGGCCCGGCTTCCGCTGCGCGCATGGCGATTTTTCCGCGCCCGGCCAGTTCCACTACGTGCAGGAGGCCGCCGATGCCCTCCCCTCCTGGCGGGCCGTGCCGGAGCCCCTCCTCTTCCTCGGTCACACGCACCGCTCCGCGCTCTTCGTCATCGGCGCTTCCGGCACACCCCACTTGCTCGCGCCCCAGGATTTCGCGCTCGAACCCGGCAAACGCTACCTCGTCAATCCCGGTTCCGTCGGCCTGCCCCGCGAAGCCGACCCCCGCGCCGCCTATTGCATCTACGACGATGCCGTCCACGCCGTTTTCTTCCGCCGCGTGCCCTTCGATCTCGACGGCTTCCGCGCCGACCTGGACCGCGCCGGCCTGGCCAACACGCTCGATTGGTTCCTCAAACGCGATCCCCGCGCCGGCGCCCCCGTCCTCCGCGCCGTCACCGGCTTCCGCCCGCCCGGCGACCCCGAGGCCGGCGTGCGCGACACGGAGGCCGTCCGCGAACTCGGCGCGCTCCGCCGTCAAACCCGCTCCTGGCGGCGGCTGGCGGTGCTGGCCTTGGCTATTCTGGCCATCGCCGGCTTGCTGGTCGGGGGCTTCGTCCGGCACCTCGCCCACCGCGCGCTCCGCCTGGACGACCAACCGCAGCCAGGCTGGAGCATCCTTCTCGGAAACCGCTACCGCCAATCCGTTTCCTGCCACTCCACGCCGGAAGGGCCCATGCTCCGCATCACCTCGTCCGACGCCGCGTCCGAGGTCCGTGTCGCATCCATCCCCGTCCACCTCGTCAATCAAAGCGCCGTCACCATCGAGGCGCGATTCCGCAAAAGCCCGGATTTCACGGGCGCCGTCGCGCTCACGGCGCCGCTGGTGCGCGATGCCGACGCCGGCCCCGAAACGCTCGATCAGTTTCTCGTCAAGGAGCCCAACCAGCCCCGCAAAGACGGCTGGCTCTATGCCCGGAAAAGCGCGCCGCTTCCCGCCCGGGCCAGGGAAATTCATCTTGAAATACGGGGCCGCTTCCGCGGCGCCGTGGAAGTCGCCGATCTTTCGCTCTCGACCCGTTGACCCCGCGGAGGCTGCATGACCGCCCAACCATCCGCCAGTCGCCATGACGCCCTCGCCATCTGGCGCGCGGGCGTGGCCGCCGTCCAGCCCGCCGCTTTCATCCCCGCCGCGGTTCGCGTGGACGGAACCCGCCTCCTTCTGGCGGACCAGGCGCTGGAACTCGATTCGCTGCGCTCGCTCGCCGTGGTCGGCGCCGGCAAAGCCGGCGCGTCCATGGTTCACGCCCTGGCACTGGCGCTCGGTCCGGCGCTGATGCGCGACAAACGCATCCAGGGCGTGGTGAACGTAATCGACGACTTCGCGGATGAGTCCCGGCCCGGCATCCGGCTGCATGGCGCCCGGCCCGCGGGCGATCCGCTACCCACCGACGCGGGCGCCGAAGGCAGCACGGCGATGCTGAAACTCGTTTCCTCGCTTGGGCCTGAGGATGGGGTGATCGGGCTGATCTCCGGCGGCGCCTCCGCGCTGCTGCCACTCCCCGTGGCGGGCGTCACGCTGACCGAAAAACGGGAGGCCACCGCCCTCCTCAGCAAAGCGGGCGCATCGATCGGCGAGTTGAACGCCGTGCGCAAGCATCTCTCCCAGGTCAAGGGCGGCCGCCTGGCCGCCGCTTCCAATGCCGGCCGATGGATCAGCCTGATCCTGAGCGACGTGATCGGCAACCCGCTCGATGTCATCGCCTCCGGCCCCTCCTCCCCCGACCCCACCACCTATGCCGACGCGCTGGCCGTCATCCGTCGTTTCAAGTTGGAAGCCAAAATGCCGCCCTCGGTCATGCGATATCTCGAACGCGGGCTTCAGGGGCAGGAATCCGAGACCCCGAAAACGCTTCCGCCGTCCATCGTTAATCGGGTCATTGCCGACAACGGCCTCGCCTTGCGGGCCGCGGCAAAAAAGGCGGCATCGCTCGGCTTTGCCGTGGAGGTGCTGCCGGAACCGCTCCAGGGCGAAAGCCGGGAAGCAGGCCGCAACCTCGCGCGCCTGCTGCTGGAGCGCCGGGCAGCCGGTCGTAAAAATGTCTGCCTGCTGGCAGGCGGCGAACCGGTGGTCTCCCGCGTGGCGACGGGGGGAAAAGGCGGCCGGAACCAGGAACTCGCGCTGGGCGCGTTTGCGGCGACCGCGGCGACCGGCTTTGCCGGTTGCTGTCTGCTCGCGGCCGGAACCGATGGCGAGGACGGCCCCACCGACGCCGCCGGCGCATTTTATGACGATACCGTCCGCCAGGCGGCCCGCGCCAAGGGGCTGGATCCGCTGGGCTACTTCCTCACCAGCCGCTCGTATGACTTCTTCGCCAAAATCGGCGGGCTCCTGAAAACCGGCCCCACCGGCACCAATGTCATGGATCTCGTCGTGGCGCTCGGGTGAGCGGGATGCGCAAACCCGGCCGGCCGGATTTGGTTGTAACTTGTTGCGCGGAAACGCGTTGGACAGGCGAGAAAGGATGAGAACGAGATGGTTTATCACAATGACGAGGATGGCGTTGCCTCGACTCTGAGAAACCCGGCTGTTCGGAGGCGTGTTGGACACAGCACAACCCAGGATGTCGTCTTCACGGCGGCATGCGATGGCACGCAACAGAAATACGTCTTGCTGGTTCCGGCCGGTTTCAGGACGAACACCACGCACGATGTTCTGATTGCACTGCATGGCCACGGTTCGGATCGCTGGCAGTTCGTCAGGGACGGTCGTGATGAATGCCGAGCGGCTCGCGATTTTGCGGCAGACCATCAGATGCTTTACGTTTCTCCGGATTACCGTGCCTCAACGTCATGGATGGGGCCGAAAGCCGAAGCCGATGTCGTGCAAATCATCGAGGATCTGAAGCGAACGTATCGCGTCTCACGCGTCTTCTTGTGCGGCGGGTCGATGGGCGGAGCCTCCAGCCTGGCCTTCGCCGTGCTGCATCCGGAACTGGTCGACGGCGTGGCCTCGATGAATGGCACGGCCAACTTCCTGGAGTACGAGAATTTCCAGGATGCCATTCGAGCGTCATTTGGAGGATCCAAGACAGATGTCCCGCTCGAATACCAGAAACGAAGCGCTGAGTTTTGGCCGGAGAAACTGACCATGCCGGTTGGCCTCACGGTTTCAGGCAGAGACAGTTCCGTGCCGCCACAGAGCGTCCTTCGTCTGGCCGACGCTCTGAACGCGAGAAAAAGCGACGTCCTCCTCATCTATCGGGAAACCATGGGACACTCCACGCAGTACTCCGACGCCAAAACCATTCTGGATTATATTCTGAAAATCGCACACTCGCGGAACCCAACAGAACAACCTTTCGCTGTTCTCGCCGGACAAGCACGTTCGCCTGCTGGGCAAGCATGTCCCCCTCGTCCTTCAATGAAGGAGAAAGGCTGCCGATGAAACGATGGATGATCCGGCGACCGGAACCGGAAAAAGTTTGAGGTTGATTCCGGAGGCCGGAAGAGAGAGATTTTGTCCAACCCACCGGCCCCGAGAATCGCCGCAAGGCGCCGCTCAAGCCCACCCGGAACGTTCGCTTTTGGAAAGAGCCAAGAATGTCAAAAGACCTCGCCATCTTCCTGCTGATTGGCCAATCCAATATGGCGGGTCGCGGAAGGCTTAAGGACGTCCAGAAACTGGAGCACCCGCACGTGTTCATGTTTCGCGAGGGACGCTGGATCACCGCGTCGGAACCTCTCCACACGGACAAGCCGCAGATCGCCGGAACTGGCTTGGCCATGAGCTTCGCCGTTGAGTTGATCGGTGCGGCAGGCATAGCGCCAATCGGGCTTATTCCCTGCGCAGTCGGCGGGACGCCGTTGAGTCGGTGGATGCCTGGGGCTGATTTGTATGAGAACGCGGTAGCCACGGCCCGATCCGCGCTGGCCACAGGGCATCTCAGTGGCGTTCTGTGGCACCAGGGTGAAAGCGATTCCGGCCGCCGCGAGGAGGCGGAGAGTTACGGTGAGCGTTTTCGAAGGATGATTCAAAATCTGCGCGCCGATCTATCTGCGGAATCCGTCCCTGTGATAGCCGGTGAACTCGGTTACTTCCTTCGGCAATACGACGGATGTCCCTTCTTTGAGTTGGTGAACGCGCAGCTCAGGCAACTCGCAAACAGCCTGCCCGGCTATGGATGTGTCAGCGCGGAAGGAATGAAAGACAACGGCGATGCTCTGCACTTCGATGCCGCCTCGCTTCGCGAGTTCGGAATCCGCTACGCCAGACGATTTTTGGAGATGTCCGAATGAGACGAACGCCGCGAACAAGCCGGATGCATGCGACGGCTGATCGCCGCGCCTGATCCCCTGTCGCGTCCAGGATCCTCAGGCCAAAACAGGCGAAGCCGTGGACGCCGTAAAACGAAACGGCGCTCAAACAGAAACTCGCTCGAAAAGAGCCCTTGCTCCCATCGCCTTGTCTCCTATAAAATAACAGCTTGATGAAACGCTTCCATTCCTTCGCCATCTGGGCGCGACTGGCCGCCATCGCCGCGCTTCTGGCCGGCTGCCGGTCCCCCGCCCGCTATGCGGAGCAAGCCGACAAAGCCGCCGCGCGCCTCATTGCGAAAGGCCAGGACAAGACGCTCGGACGGACCGAAGCCTTCACGATCGAACGCCCCTCCGAAACGCTCCGCCGTCTCCTCCTCCAGTCGCAGGCCCTCCCCGGCCTCACGCCCGTCATCCATCCGCCCCCCGCCAAGGCCCTGGCCGACCCGCTCGTCATCAGCCTCCAGGACGCCCTCCGCATCGGCGCCGCCAACAGCCGGGACTACCAGGACAGCAAGGAAAGCGTGTTCGAATCGGCCCTCAGCCTCGATCTGCAGGCCGACGCCTTCCGCAATTCCTTCGCCGGCGCGGTCGCCGCCCTCTTCAGCGGCGACAACAGCGCGGACCCGGAATCCCGGGAAATCACCGGCGACGCCTCCGCGGGGTTCACCCGCAAACTCAAGGCCGGCGCCAGCCTCTCCACCCGCCTGGCCGTCGATCTCGCCAAGCTTCTCACCGCCGACAAGGACTCCTCCTTCGGCATCGCCGTGGATGCGTCGATCAGCATCCCCCTGCTCCGCGGAGCCGGCCGCGCCATCGCCGCCGAACCCCTCACCCAGGCCGAGCGCAACCTCGTGTATGCCATCCGCCGCTTCGAGCTCTACAAACAGGAGTTCGCCGTCGGCCTCGCCTCCGATTATCTGTCCGTGCTCCAGCAGCTCCAAGCCGTCCAGGACGCCTCCTCCAATCTCGAACGCGTCCGCGATGCTTTCGAGCGCGCCCGCCAGCTCGCCAATGCCGGCCGTCTGCCCGGTATCCAGGTGGACCAGGCCCGGCAGGATGTCCTCCGCGCCGAAAGCCGCCTGAACGGCGTCCGCCAGTCCTACGAAAGCCGGCTCGATTCCCTGAAAGTCACGCTTGGCCTTCCCGCCGATGCCCGCATCCAACTGGTCAAGGAAGAACTCGCCTCCCTTGCCCAGGGTGTCTCGTCCACCGCCGCCGCCCCCCCGCCCATCAACGAGCCCGACGCGCTCGCGCTCGCGTTCACCAACCGCCTTGATTTCCAGACCGCCGCGGACCGCCGCGACGACGCCGAACGCGCCATCCTCCTCGCCCGCGACGCGCTCCGAGCCGGACTCATTCTCAAAGCCACCGCCGCCAGCTCAGACCGCAACGACGCCCTCAGCGTCAAGGGCCTCTCCCTCGGCATGCATAACGGCCTCTACGGAATCGGGCTCAGCTATGACGCCCCCTGGGAGCGCACCGCCGAACGCAACGCCTACCGCCTGTGCCTGATCGCCCTCGACCGCACCCGCCGCGACTTCGAGGCGGCCGAAGACCGGCTGAAACTCGATGTCCGCAACGGGCTCCGCAACCTGGCCGAAGCCCGCGAAGCCGTCCGCATTCAGGCCCTGGCCGTGGAACTGGCGCGAACCCGCGTGGCCAGCACGGAGATTTACCTCCAAGCCGGCCGCGCCGAAATCCGCGACGTGCTCGAAGCCCAGGACGCCCTGATCTCCGCCCAGGACGCCCTGACGGACGCCATCGTCACCCGCCGGCTGGCGGAACTGAATCTGCAACGCAACCTGGGCGTGCTCGACGTGAACCCGGAAGGACTATGGCGTGAATACGATTATCGCATTCCTCAAACACCGGCTCAATAGCCCTAAAAAAAGAATCGCCGTAACGGGCTTCCTGCTTGTCGCGATCCTCCTCGCGGCGGGCGCTCTCCGCCTGCGGGCCCGCCAGCCCGCCGTCTCCGCCGAACCGCTGTTCGCCGTCGAGGAAGGCCCCCTCGTCATCAGCGTCGTGGAAAACGGCTCCATCCAGAGCCGGGACAAGGTGATTGTCCGCTCCGCCGCCGAGGGACGCAACACCATCCTCTCGATCGTGCCCGAAGGCCGGATCGTGCAGACCGGCGACCTGCTCATCGAGCTCGATTCCAGCACCATCCTGGAACGCCAGAACGATCAGCAGATCCGCATGGAAAACACCATCGCGGCCCTCACCCAATCCCGCGAAAAGCTGGCGGTGACCCGCAACCAGGCCCAGGCCGATGTGGACAAGGCCGAACTCGACCTGCGCTTCGCCCGGCTGAACCTCGAAAAATACACCGAGGGCGAATACCCCAACCAGCTCCGCCAGGCGGAAGCCGATATCGCCATCAGCAACGAGGAACTCCAGCGCGCCGACGACAAACTCATCTGGTCGAAAAAACTCGCCGACTCCGGCTACATCACCCGCTCCGAACTCCAGGGCGACGAACTGGCCCGCAAACGCGCGGCCCTCAATATCGAACTGGCCCAGAACAAGCTGGACCTGCTCAAGAAATACACCTATGTCCAGGATCTGGAAAAACGGAAAAGCGACGTCAGCCAGGCCGAAATGGCACTCGACCGCATCCGCCGCCGAGCCGCGTCCGACATTGTCCAGGCGGAGGCCGACCTCAAGGCCAAGGAAGCCGAAAACGATCGGCAAAAGACCGCCTTGGACAAGATCGCCCGGCAGATCGCGGCCTGCCGCATCGTGGCCCCCTCCAATGGCATGGTCGTTTACGCCACCAGCGTTTCCGCCCGCCGCTGGAACCAGGAGCCCCTCGGGGTGGGTCAGCAGGTCATCGAGCGGCAGGACCTGATTTACCTCCCTGCCGACCAGGCCATGATGGCCGAAATCCGCATCCACGAATCCTCGCTGTCCAAAATCGCCACGGGCCTGACCGTGCGCGTCACCGTGGACGCCCTGCCCGGCCGCGCATTCCCCGGCATCGTCGGCAAAATCGCGGTTCTGCCCGACGCCAACCGCTCCTGGATGAATCCCGATCTCAAGGTCTATGTCTGCGAAATCTACTTCAACAACATCCATGAGGGCCTTCGACCCGGCATGAACTGCCAGGCCGAGATCGTTCTCGCGGAATACGACAAGGCCGTCTATGTGCCCGTCCAGTGCGTCACCCAGCTCGACAACCGCCCGGTGGTGTATGTCATGACCCCGAAAGGGCCCCAAGCCCGGCCGGTCAAGACCGGGCTCGACAACAACCGCATGATCCACATCGAGGACGGGGTGATGCCCGGGGAATCCGTGCTGCTTGCGCCTCCGCTCGCCGAGCAGAACCGCGCGGGCGCCCGGCTGAACGGCGTGATGGAGTCCGGATCCGGGGATAAAGACCTGGCGCCTCCCAACCCCGCGCCCGGCGCGGCGCCCGACACCCCTTCACCCGGGCTTCCCAAGGAAAGGACACGGGGAAAAAGCCATGGCGGATGATGTCATCCGACTCGAAGAACTCCGCAAGATTTACCGCACCGGCGCCGTTTATGTCGAGGCGCTCCGAGGCGTCTCCCTGGCTTTTCCCCGGGGCAGTTTCACCGCCATCATGGGCCCGAGCGGGTCGGGCAAAAGCACCATGCTCAACCTGATCGGCTGCCTCGACCGCCCCACCTCCGGGCGGTACTGGATGGAAGGCCGCGACGTGGCCGGCCTCGAAGACGACGCGCTCAGCGATATCCGGCTTCGTCACCTGGGCTTCATCTTCCAAAGTTTCAACCTCATTCCCCAGCTCACGGTTCAGGAAAACGTCGAACTCCCCCTCGTTTACCAGGACATGGATCCCGCCACATGCGCGGCCCGGGCCAGGGAAATGCTGGACCTTGTCGGCCTGTCCTCCCGCCTGCACCACCGCCCCGCCGAACTCTCCGGCGGCCAGCAGCAGCGCGTCGCCGTGGCCCGCGCCCTCACCACCGATCCCTCCCTGATTCTCGCGGACGAGCCCACCGGCAACCTGGACTCCGCCACCAGCCTTCAGATCATGGAACTGCTGGCCGAACTCAACCGCAAGGGCCGCACCATCGTCATGGTCACCCACGAATCCGAAATCGCCGCCTGGGCCTCGCGCCGCATCCATATGCGCGACGGCCTGATCCACGAAATCGAGGGGGCCGCCTGATGCGCACCGCCCGTTACACGCGTCTGCTCCGGCTAGGCGTCAAGGACCTGATGCTCCACAAGACCCGCGCCCTGCTCACCACGCTCGGCGTGGTGTTCGGCGTGGCCAGCGTCATCGCCATGCTCGCGGTCGGCGAGGGCGCCAGCCGCCAGGCGCTCGATCAAATCGGCAAGCTCGGCAGCCGAAACATCATCCTCACGTCCCAGAAATCCGCCGAGGAAGAACAGTCCGCCACCACCGAGAAAAGCTTCCTGGCCATCTACGGCCTCCTCCACGACGACGAAAGCCGCATCCGCGACTCCGTTCCCGACGTCGTGCGCACCGTTCCCGCCCGCCTCATCCGCACCGACGGCTGGCACCGGGATCGCAAGCTGGAAATGCGCATCGTCGGCACCACGGACGAGTGGTTCGACCTGGTCGTCCGCCCCACCGTCGCCGGGCGCGTGCTCACGCCGCTCGATTCCGCCACCCGCTCCACCGTCTGCGTGCTGACCGAACACGGTGCGCGCCGCCTGCTCGCGGGCTCCGCCATCCTGGGCGAAACCGTCTATCTCAACGGCGCCCGCTTCACCGTGATCGGCATCGTGCGCAACGAGGAGGGCAGCACCGCCATTCAGACGCCCGATCGCGACATCGACGCGTATGTGCCCCTCTCCGTCTGCCTCGAGCGGTTCGGAGAGATTACGGTGCTCCAGGATTCCGGAGCCCGCAGCATGGAACTGGTGGAACTGCACCAGCTGATCGTCGAAATCCGGGACATGGACAAGGTGGAAGCGGCCGCCAAGGCCATCGAAGCCATGCTCCGGCGGTTCCACAAGCGCACGGATTACCGCGTCAGCGTCCCCCTCGCCCTCCTGCGCCAGGCCGAAAGCACGCGGCGCACCTTCAATATCGTCCTCGGCTCCATCGCCGGCATCAGCCTGCTCGTCGGCGGCATCGGCATCATGAACATCATGCTCGCATCCGTCACGGAACGCACCCGGGAAATCGGCATCCGCCGCGCCATCGGCGCCCGCCGCAGCCACATCGCCATCCAGTTTCTGGTGGAAACCAGCGTTCTCTCCGGCCTCGGCGGCCTCATCGGCGTCGCCCTCGGCATGCTCATCCCGCTCGGCATCACCCGCTTCACCGGCATGCCCACCGCCACCCCCCTCTGGAGCCTCCTGCTCTCTTTCGGCATCAGCGTCGCGGTCGGCATCGTCTTCGGCCTCTATCCCGCCGTCGCCGCGTCCAAGCTCGACCCCATCGAAGCGCTCCGGCACGAGTGAGGCGCGTCAAGCCCGCTTCCATGACACCCCGCCTGTCGGGTTTTAATGACGAACCGTGGACAAAACGGACTTGGAAACCGGACGGTTTTCCTGGATGCCCGGCGCGTTGCGGGGCCGCCAAATGTGGCGCTTGGCCAAAACGGCCAGCCGATAACCCCGCGTCCAGAACAGAAGGCGGTCGAGGTGGCGCGCCGCCAGAAAAAAGGGATAGGCCAGGCTATAGGCGCGCTTGATCCGGATGGCGCTGTCCGACCGGATGCGGGCGCGCTGCACGGCGCGCTGGAGCAGCAGGTCCAGCAGGCTCACGAATAGCCGGGAATAGGAGCGGACTTCCTGGACGTCAAAACCGTCCTTCACGATCTGAAAAAGCTCCTTTTCGGAATAGCCGGATCGGAACTGGCCGCCGGCATGGTAGGCGGGCATGCCCCGCTGCAGGGGGCGCAGCCAGGAAAACGGCCTGGAATGGGCCACGTCCAAAACCAGACTGCCGGCCGGTTTCAGAATCCGGTGCAGTTCGAGAACCAGCTTGTCGCTGTCCGTGGTCCGGAGCGTCAGGTCGCCCACCACGGCCACATCGAAGGTTTTGTCCGGAAACGCCAGCGGCAGGCCGGAGAAAACGGTGACCCGGTCGGCTAGAAAACGGCGCCGCGCCTCGGCGGCCGGCTTGGAGGGCGCCACGCTGTCCCACTCGCCGCCGCTGCGGGTCAGCCAGTAGACGGTAGCCGCATCGCTTCCGCTCAAGTCAAGGCATCGGCCCCGGCGCGCGGCGCCCAGCAGGCGAAGCATTTCACGGGTCCGTCCCTGGCCCGGCGCCGATTTGCGGAAGACGTCGAGGGAGTAATCCGTTTCGTCGGGGCTCAAACTGAAGTTCAGCGGCTCCGGTTCCCCCGGCTTCCTGGTGGTGGCCTGCTCCATGACGGTCATATCCTACCAGATCGCACCCAAATGCCAAGCGGAGAACGCAAGCCACACGCGGTTACGCCCCGCGACCGAGAGACCGGATCACGCGGGCCGGCACGCCCACGGCCAAGCTGTCGGACGGAATCGGCTTCGTCACCACCGCGCCCGCCCCAATCACGCAATGCTCGCCCACATTCGCGGCGTCCAGCACCGTCACCCGCGCCCCAAGCCAGCAGTTCGCGCCGATCGCCAACGGCCCCTGCGTTTTCATGCCGGACTGGTCGGCAAACGGCGTTGCGGAGTGGAGATCGTATTCCCCGCCGCTGAGGAAGTAGGAAAAAGCGCCCACCACCGTGCCATCGCCGATGGTCAGCGCATGCGAGGAAAACACCTGGCAGTTGGCCGCCAGGTTCACCCGGTCGCCCAGCGTAATGGCGCCGCCCTTGCAATAGACGATCGTGTTCCGCCCGATGTAGACGCCCGCGCCGATCGCAATGCCGCCGTTCCGCTCCCCCTTGGCGTCCAGCACGGCGCCGTCGTCGATCACGGTTCCCGCGCCGATCCGGATCTTGGAGGGATGCCGGATGGTCACGTTTCGCCCGAAAATCACGTTGCGGCCGAGGTTCCCGAACAGGGGACGGTAAGCCAGTTTCCGGCAGAACAAGCCGAGGGCGCCGGGCGTATCGCCGAAAAGAAAGAAGACCAGCTCCGCATACAGGGCTTTCCCGGCGGACAGGGGCCCGTAGTTCAGGTCCCGGTATTTGCGCAACGGCGACCGGCTCGGATCGCCCATCATCGCCCCGGCTTTGACGGCCGTCTTGTCGTTCATGGCCAAAAGCGTATCACGTCCCCGCCGCTTGTCCAGACGGAATGCGTGTAGCCGCGCGGACTGTTCCGGGCGCGGCAACAACCTAATCGATCGCGCATTCCCTTCCGGACCGGTTTGCGTTCCTCGTGGATAGGCAGCCGGCCCCGCCCTCCTATTCCTCGTCGTCCTCTCCGGCCACCGGCCACGGCAAAAACGCCAGCGCGGCGCGCGCCCGGCGCGCCATCGGGTGCCAGAAGATCACCACCAGCGTCTCGCCCAGAAACCCGGTCGCCAGGATCGCCGCGGCCGCCACGTGGTTCATCCAGCCCGCGGCCGACAGCAGGGCCGACACCCCATAGGTGGCCAGGTTGCGGGCCACCGCGCCCGCGCCCATGGGACCGGTCTGCCGGTCGATCATCGCCAACCCGTGGAAATAGTTGCGTAACGCCACCATGATCGGCAGCACGGTCATGACCATCAGCACGTGGCGGCTCATCCTCAGCACCTCGCCCCGCACGCCGATCCAGTCGCGCAGCACCAGATTCGAGAGCGGCGTCAGCGTCACCAGCAACATGGCGACCACCACTGCCGCCGTCACCCGCGTCATGAACCGGCGCACGCCCGCCAGGTCCACCCGGCCGAAGGTCACGAACAGGTGGCGGAACTGGTTGAGCAGGTTGTGGAAAATCTGCGCGGCATCGAACCCCACCCGGGTGGCCGCGATGACCGGCGCCGGATCGGGCAGCCGGCCCAGGAACGAAAACAGGATCGGCCGACTCAGGGAGAACATCAGGCTCGTGAGGGCCACGGGCCAGAAAAAGTCGACCACCTGCCGGAGGCACAGCGTTTCGCCCGTGCCGTGCCGCTCCGGATCGCAAATCCGCACCGCGACCGCCCGAAGGACCAGGAACTGGGCCGTCGAGGCCACCAGTTGAGCCACGGCCAGGGTGACCACGGCGCCCCAACCCGCCATGCGGCCGACCACGAGCAGGATGGCGACCACGGCCAGAAAGCCCGCATTCGACGCCGTCACAATGCCCGTGCGCCGTTCCTGCACGATCAGGCCCGTGTAGTAGTGGCGCAGCCCCAGGATGACGACGTTCGGCGCCAGCAGGGCCATGTAGAGCAGCACGTCGCGCAACTGGTCGCCTTCGATATGGAACAGCGCGCCCAACACCGGCCCGCCCACCGGCGGAAACGCCAGCAGGACGACGGGCGCGGTCATGATGCCGCAGACGGCCAGCGTGAACCGCAGGCACAGCCGCGCGGCCGCGCGAGACCGCGCCAGCACGTTGACCAGTTGCGGCATGAATATCAGAACCGCATCGAACAGGTGAAACGTGCCGGCCGCCAGGGCGAAGGTCGCCAGCTCCCGGGCCGCGTCCGGATAGCGCGCCAACGCGGCATTCTGGAGCTGCTGGGCCAGCAGTGTAACCAGTCCGGTCAACGCCAGGGGCCAGTAAAAACTCCAGTATTGGGGTTTTTCCGTCGCCGTCATCGGGCCCGCCGTTCGGGAGTCCAAGTCATCCCGCAATTATGAAAAACGGCAAGCCCGATGGCAAGAGCGATAGTCGGCCCGCGCGACGATTGCGCTGTTCGCGCAACCCCATGCCTATTGGGTCCGCCCATTCACACGAGGCCACATGATCGATAGGGTATTCCCATCCGGTCGGGATGCCATACCGGGAGAGCCATATCGGGAGAGACGGATTCGCCAAGGGCGGCTAGTAGGAATTCGGATCCAAGGGATCGGCTCCCCGCTTGATTTCCTTCCAGTCGGAACGTCCGTCCCCGTCGGTATCTTTCAGCAACGGATCGGTGCCGTAGATCAGCGTTTCCTGGCCGTCGCTTAACAGGTCGCCATCCGTGTCGAACCGGGTCGGATCGGTGCCGTAGCGGAAAATTTCCAAGGCATCGCTGAGCCCGTCGCCGTCCGTATCCTTGTCGTCCGGCTTGGTCGTGATGGCCGTATCTTCGATCGTCACATTGACATCCCCGGTATTGGCGGCAAGATAAACTACGGACGTCGCCGCGCCGAAGGCTTCCCAATACTGGCGGGAATCGTTCCGATTGGCATCCCGAAAGGCAAATACGGCATACGACCGGAGTGTCGGCAGGGAGTTGATCGTATAAATGCCGGGAGCCCGTTTCACGGTTTTTCTTACCGCCTGGGCCAGTCCGGCAAACACTGTCCGGGCTTCCACCGTTCCAGCCTGGCCCAGAAAAACGCCATGGCGGCGGCCGGCCGTTGAATCCTGCCCCGTGCCGTCGTCAAAGTGCCAGTTGGCCAGCAGATCAGGGCGCCGTTCCGCCGGTTGGGAGGACATGAACCGGTTCACCTCGTCTTCCGGCAGCGCCCGTTTCCAGAGCCGCAGCTCATCGAGCAGGCCCTCAAACGCCGCGCCACCGAGGTCCCAACCCCGCCCGATCAGGGCACACCTTGTTTCGCCGGGCGGGAAAAGCCCGAGTGCCGCGCCCGGCGCATGGGCGGCCAGGGCCGCGACATCGAGCGCCCCGTCCACGTAAATGTTCTTGGACCCGGCTGCCCGGTTGTAGGTCACGGCGAAATGATGCCACTGTCCGTCATTGACCCGTTGCATGCCTTTGAGGGTATGCGCCGTTCCGGCGGCATCCCGGGTATCGAACACCAGCGTACCGGCAACGGAAAGCGTCCATAGCGTGTCGCGCCCGAAGGAAATGACCGTGTTCGAGCCGGATGCCGTCGTCAGCAGCCAGCCTTCGGCTGTAAAATCGCGGACCGCGCCCGTTCC
The DNA here is from genome assembly GCA_964609905.1 of uncultured Verrucomicrobiota bacterium. GTDB lineage: Bacteria > Verrucomicrobiota > Kiritimatiellia > CAIKKV01 > CAIKKV01 > CAZSUH01. The sequence goes on along the minus strand of CAZSUH010000021.1, from coordinate 13,978 downwards.
GGTATAAACCAGGCTGGTCACCGCCACCCCGTCCGGTCCGCCGTGCAGTTCCAGAATCCGGCTGGGCCATCGGCTGGCCACCACGACGATCCGGCCCGTCGGAGCGCCCGACCAGTCGATCGATCCGGAAATCGAGGCCAGCCGCGATGCGCGATTCAACGGATCCGTGCCGTACCAGGCCACCTCCTGCCCGTCCGTCAGCCGGTCTCCATCCGTATCCGGATTGTGCGGATCGGTTCTGGCGGCGAATTCCTTCTTGTCTTTCAATCCATCGCCATCCGTGTCGGCTTTACGAGGATTCGTCCCATACCGTTTTATCTCCGCGCCGTCCGCGAGCCGGTCCCCATCCGTGTCGGCCTTGGCGGGATTCGTTCGATACCGGTTGACCTCCGCGCCGTCCGCAAGCCCATCGCCGTCCGTGTCGGTTTTGCGCGGATTGGACTTGTACCGCCATAATTCCCGCCTGTCGCTCAGGCCGTCCCCGTCCGTATCCCGGCGCCGGGGATTGGTGCGGCGGGTCAGAACTTCCGCGCCATCGCCCAACCGGTCGCCGTCGGAGTCCCGATTCTTCGGGTCGGTGCCATAAATGTTCACTTCCGCGCCGTCCGCGAGTCCGTCGCCATCGGTATCGGCTTTGTTCGGATTGGTCCGGGTGACGCGGATTTCCGTCCGGTCGTCGATCCCGTCGCCATCGGTGTCGCGCAGAAGCGGATTCAGTCCGCGCGCAATCTCTCTCCCGTCCGAAAGCCCGTCGCCGTCGCTGTCGGCGAGTGTTGGATTGGTCCCATTGGTGTGAACTTCGGAACCGTCGCTCAGCCCGTCGCCATCGGTGTCGGCCTTCCGGGGATCGGTCTTCGCCAGCGCCTCGTCCCCATCGGACAGACCGTCCCCGTCCGTGTCGGGATTGTGCGGGTTGGTCCGGTAAACGTCGATCTCGTCGCCGTCGGACAGGCCGTCCCCGTCCGTATCGGGATTGCGCGGGTCGGTTTTAAACTCGTTGACTTCCCGGAAGTCCACCAGGCCATCGCCGTCGGTGTCGGCTTCCCAGCCGTCCGGAAGCCCGTCGCCGTCGCTGTCGGGATTGAGGGGATCCATTCCCCACGGATCGATCTCCAGGCCATCGAGGAGGCCGTCTCCGTCGCTGTCGGGGTTATTCGGATCCGTTTGATGGGCCTGCTCCTCCGCGCCGTCATCCAGGCCATCGCCGTCGCTGTCGGTGAGTGTTGGATCGGTCCCGTAGAAAAACAGTTCCAGATAATCGGGAATTTCATCCCCATCCGAATCGGGATCGGTGAGGACGATGTCCACGCCCGCCAGGGCGCCGGTCGCGTTGACCGGATTGTTGGAATAGGCGCCCCACGCTTCCCAGGTATCGGCCAGGCCGTTTGTGTTCGAATCGCGGAAGGCGAAAAACAGATAATCCCGCCCGTTCGCGATCGGCCCGAGCCGGTAGGTGCCCGGTTCCTCCAGCACGGCCATGCTGACGGCCTGGGTTTCGATCGATTCCTCCGCGACCGGCCAGGGTACGGCCAGCACGCGACAGGTGCCCGAGGTCTGGCCTCCCGAATAGATCAGGGTGCCGCTCACTCCCACGCCGTACGAGTTCGGATCGTTGGGGCCCGAACCCTGGGCGACTTCGTCGCCGTCGGACTGTCCGTCGCCGTCGCTGTCCGGATTGTCGGGATCGGTTCCATAGAGGTTGACTTCATCGCCGTCCGACAGTCCGTCCCCGTCCGAATCGGTGTTCCGCGGGTTCGTGTTGTACGTTTCCACTTCCTCCAGGTCCGGGAGCCCGTCTCCATCCGAATCGGCCACGTCGCCGAAATCGATCCGGCTGGCGCCCCGGTTGGTGACCGCCAGCGTCTGGCGCATCAGTTCGTTGGTGCCCTCCTTCAGCACCAGGGTGAGGGTGTCCCCGATCAGCGCATCGGCGTCCTGGCGTTCCTGAAACGCTTCCAGGGTGACCCGCAGGCCGTAAAAGTAGGGATTGAACTGGAGGGACGAACCCATCGCATACGACTGGAGCGGCGCGCTCTCGGGCGCGGTCCGCACTTCCACCGTGAAGCGCGAGACGTCATAGGTCTGGTATCCGTCGTTGGCCGTGACGGCTTTCCCGTTCAGCGTGATGGTTCCGTACAGCAGCTTGTCGGGTTCCGGCAGTTTGCCTGAAGCCGCGGCGCCGGCGAATAGCAGGAGGGCCGCACCGAACCGCCAACCGGACATGAGGCGTGTGGTGTTCATGTTAATTCCCCGAGTAGGCGTAGGTTTGGAAAAACAGTTTGATATCCTTCACCCCGTTCCCGTCGCGCGCCCCCCCGCCGCCCGGCACGGGCTGTCCGTCAATGAAGGTGTCCAACCCCTCTCCGGCCGGGTTGAGCAGCGTCTCGCCCGGAATGATCAGCATCCACTGCGTATTCCAGACGGAGCGCCCGATCAGGCGGCTGTCCGCGATCGTTTCGGCCGCCGTGAATGAGCCGCTGTCGTGGTAGGCCCGGTACCGGGAGAACCGCCGGATGCCCCCGTAATCTTCGCCCAGCGAATCGTTGATCGGAATCCAGTTCTGATCCTGCAAGTCGGCCTCCCCGATCGGAAACGGAACCGGCAGTTTCTGATCCATCACCCTCCATTCGCGCGTGGCTAGCGTGTCGCCCGACGGAGACCGCATGACGTCGGTGCCCGTGGGGATCAGGTAAACGCGCGGGGTTTGCGACAGCCCCTGGCCGTTGTAGTTGCAGAACCAGGTGCCGACGGTCCGGATCTTGGTGGCGAAATGGGTGGGATCGTAGGTGCTGTCCCCGCCGCCCAAAGGCCAGCCGAAGAAGTTCTTCCCGAACTGGACGCAGGTCGAGAACCGGATCACGAGCCCCGGCTGGGGACCAGCGCTTTCGGCGGCGAACGGCCGGCAGTATTTCCGGAACTCCGGGACGGCCCACAGGTCCGGCACGCGGCAGGCCGCCAGCGCGTTGCGCCAGGCCGCGTCGGAGGCGCTCTCGCCCTTGATCCGGAACATCTCCTGGCGCAGCGAGAAGCGCGACGTCTCGGTCTGGGGATTGTTGAAGCCAAGCTGCGTCTTGTAGACGGCGAAGTTCTGCCCCAACCGCGCCAGCGGATCGGCCAAGCCGGGCCGGCCGACGACCGGCGCGCCGTCGATCATCTGGCCCAGCGCGCGGTGCCGCACAACGTCGGTGAGGAACTGACGGCCCGACCCGTTCTGCCCGCCCAGCAGGCAGGTCTCGTAATCGTAAGCCGCGGCGGCCAGATACACATAGCGGGCCGCCAGATCGAACTGGGCGCGATATTTCTGCAGGGCGTCGTTGCGGAACGTCCGGAACGTCATGTCCTGGTACCGGTAATCCTGGATTTCGGGCGCGCAGGCCTTGCGCCACGCGGCCCGCTCCTCCATCAGCCGCTGCCCCTTGGCCACCACGTCCAGGTACCGGGCGGCCGCCTGCGCCACCTGCTCCTTGATAATCGAGATCTCCATGCGCCGGTATTCCGCCTCCCCCACGGCGTTGATCATCGCCTGATAAGTCTCCAGCAGGTCCGGCAGATCGGTGAAGGTCAGCAGTTCCAGTTCCGCGTTGCGTTCAGCCGCCTCCTTGTTCAACCCGACCGCCAACTCGGCCTCGTCGAACTGGTCCGCGACCAGGCCCACGCAACTGGCCACCACCGCAGCGCCCACGCGGAACTGGGCGCGGGCGGGCGCCAGGGTGTCGTTGTCGAACAATCCCGTCACCTTGGGAACGCCTTCGACGATCGCATCGGTCACGCGGTCAAAGCCGTCCACGGTCCGGTTCAGCGTCAACTGGAACCAGTGCAGGGCCTCGATCTGGGCGTCCATCGTCCTGAGCTGGTCGTTGACCTCCTGCTTGACCTGGATTTCGTCCAGCTTGGCCTGGTATTTCGCCTCCAGAAGCTCCCGCTGGCTTTCGATCTCGCCCAGGAACGAATCCTGGAACTCGTACATCGCCCGTTCCAGGCCGGCCTTGGCCACGATGAATTCCGAGAGCGCCCGCTGGATCTCCCCTTGCGCCCGCCGCGGTGCGGTCCAGCTTGGAGGCTTGACCATATAGCGGCCGTCGGAGGTGAAGGTGTAATGCACGGTCCGTCTTTCCGGCACTATGCCCAGCGGCAGGTCCGCGCCGATGGCGGTGAAGTCAAACTGCGCGTCATAGCCGTCGAACGACGCGATGGGCTCCCCGGTCAGTTCGGAGGGATCCACGTACATGTAATGGAGCCAGTCGGGCCCCTCGTAACCCGAGGGATACGAGCCGTTCGGGCCGATATCGTCCGGATACGGATAGCCGAATATCTCGATCAGCCGGTTGATGTAATCCCGCTCCTGGTCCCGGATGTTCTGGTCGAACTTATCCCGGGAATCCTCGTTGCGCCTCAGCATCTGCGTCAACTGGTTGGCGTAATCGAATACCGAAACCGCGTTTTTCATGGCGGACACCGCCCGGTCGTACATCTGTTCGAAATGCGTCTTGGGCTCGATCGCGGCAAACACCTGGGCGGGATCGATGTCGAACGGCACCACGTTCTTGGCCAGGCCGATGGGATTCAGGCCCTTGTCAGCCTTATCCGCCTGTTCCTGGATCTCGGTGTAACAGGCCGCGATTTCGCCCAGTTCCGTCACGGTCGTCCGGTCGATCTTCGCGATCCCGGTGTGGGCCGGGTTCGGGTCGGTAGCCGGCAGGATCCCGTTCGCGACCGCCCAGTCGAAATAGGCGGCCTGCCCCGCGCGCCGGGCCCAATCGTCAAATCCCCAGGCGCGATCCCGGTCCGTGTCCTTGTACCCCTGCCACTGTCCCGCCGGATCGTCCACGTAATTCGCCCGGTACGTCAGGTTCACGATCTCCGCCCCCACCCGCGCCTTGGCGGCCGCCGCCCGGGCGAACTTGCGCTCGTCCAGGTAATCGACCGTCACCGGGACGCCCGCCACCAGCACCGCCTCCGGGCGGGATTCCCACGTATACCGGGATTCGCGCAGCAGCGCATACGGATACCGCATGGCGGACAGGTAGTGCCCCCACGCATCGCCGTGCCCCTGGGGATACATGACCCTGGCGTCGGACTCGTTGAGCACGCCGTCCGTGTCGTCGGGGTATCCGTTGTTGTCGGTGTCGGCCGTGATCTGGTCCGAGATGTTGTAGCATTGCGCGTAGGCCACTTCGCCTTCGCCCTGCGTGAAGTTCCAGATGAACCGGTTGTAGACCGGGCTCGCACCCACGGGGCCGGCCGAGTCGTCCCGTCCCCGCAACAGGATCAGCTCCTCTTCCAGCAGGGAGGGCGCCTGGTTCTGGAAGGCGAAAATGGTGGGCGCCAGCGTGCCGTATTCGCCGCTGGCCGTGCCGAACCCGATCGTGGGATCCAGCGCGTCCTGATAGGCCTCGTTGCCGAGCAGCATGTAGAAGTCGGACAGCCGGGTGGAGATGTTCAGCAGGGCGCTGTTGGCCGGCCCGTAGTTGATGCCGGCGTTCACGCTGAACTGAAGCCCCCGGTCCAGTACCGTCTGGTAGGCTTCGATCAGGCCGATCGCGTTCAGGTTGTCCGGACTGCCGTTAAAGGCGATGGGCCCCTCGTACCGGGTGCCCAACTGGCTGAGCATGCTGACCGTGGTGTTCACGGGCGACTTGTGGAAATCCAGCACCCGGGCATCGAACGGATTCAGCCCGGCCACCACCCGCTTGATCCAGCCCTCCGCCAACTGGGCCTTGCGATCGGTTCCCGGCTGGCCCGCCCAGGGACTCTTCTGTCCGCCGAACACCGCGTTCGTGTGGAACGGATAGGCGGCGGCATAGTCGTAGCGCACGGCAAACCAGTTGTCGGCCAGGGTCAGCGGGCTGGCGCCTTCGATCGTCACCTCCTGCAGCCCCGCCCCCGAGGCGAACGGCTTCCAGTCGCCCCCCGGCGGCACGGGCGCATTGCCGGGCAGCGGCGGCGCGAAACCCGTCGTATCGGGCTTGTACCACCACTCGAACACCATGCCGTCGGGATCGCCCCCGAAATCGGCGCTGTGCCGCAGCGTGAGTTTTTCGTCGAACACGTTGTCGGGCTTGATCACCTGGATCTGCCCGGTCACCGGCTCCCCGCCAACCCGGATCACGTGCAACTGGACCGGCGCGGCGCCCAGGCTCTCGTCGTCGTTCTCGGCCAGGACGACCCAGCCCGTCCCCTTTGCGGCGCCCGCGGTCAGCATCTTGGGGCCGCCCATGATCCGGTCCGCCCGCACCGTTCCGCCGGTCGCCGGCCGCAGCCCGAACTGGCTCTCGCCCCACAGCGCGATCCACTGGTCCGGCGTGTAGGCCAGGGCCGGGTTATACAGGTTGGTGACCGTGGCTGTGCCGGCATATTCGACCGTGTTGGGATTGCGCCCCTTCGCGAACAGCTCGCCGATCGCGCCCGCCCATTCCGCGTTGAAATCCTGAAGCCGCTGCCGCTCGTTGCGCGTCATGATGTTCGGCAGCAGCAGCGGATCGCCCATGCCCGATTCGTCCAGAATGCCGCCGAAATAGAGCCGCTTGGCGAGAGGATCGAAGGACAGGCGGCATTTCAGATAATAGGGCAGATCGGGGAACCGGCGCCGGGCGCCGTCCGCCTCCGTGAGGATGGAATCGGGCACCGCCTCGAGCGCGACCCAGCGCTCGCTGAGCGGATCCGTCAGCTTGACCAGCGGGCCGCCCCCCTTGAACAGGTTTTCGTCGTAGATCACTTCCGCCGCGGCCATGCCGAAGACCGGCACTTTCTTCTTCAGCAGCGTTTCACCGAGCGCCATTTCGACGTAACCGTTCGTCGGCCAGGACACCGTGTAGGTCACATCGATCGGCGGACTGCCGGTGTTGACGCCGCCGTTCAGCAGCGCCACGGGGGCGCCGGGCTGGAGGTCGGGATTCCCGTCGTAGTTGAAATCGGGATAATAAAAATCCGTCTGCAACGGATAATACCAGTGCATGGTGACGACGGGGGAGCCTTCGTCCGGCGCGGCCGCCTTGGCCCAGTGCCCGCCCTTGTGATCCCGGTGATACCACATTTCCCCGCCGGCCACGGCGGATTCGGGGCACGCCGGCAGCAGCAGCGAGATGGGCGTCGGGGGCAGGATCGGCTGGCCCGCCGTGGCCGCATACGAAAAGGTGTTCGAGGCGTCCTCCGCCAGCACCTTGTAAACCTTCATGGCCCACCGGCCCAGCACCGGATCCTGATACTTGAACAGGACATACGGATCCGACGCGCCCAGGAAGCCGTTCAGATCGTGGCGAAGCGCAAACACCGCCGGACTTCCCCCTTGGTCGAACAGCGCGGCATGCTCCTCGTTGGGATTGTAGCCCGGCAGCCCGGGATCGGGCTGCACGTAGACCTGGCCGTTGGGATACAGCATGGCCGGCATCGGTCCCGAGCCTTTCTGGCTGGCGATCACCAACTTCTCCACCGCGCCGCCCGGGAGCCGGTCGGGCCACTCGCACGCATAGCGGAAGGGATGCGTCGGCCAGAAAATGCCCAGCGCCGCGTCGCCCGGCGTGAACCAGGCCACCGCCATGTCGTCGTCGTCGCGGTGGGTGTCGCGGTTGACCGGAATGATGGGACCCTGCCGCGTTTCCCGGCTGTGGATGGAGGCATCATAGAAGGCCCGCTGGAAAAACAGATACCCGTTACGGTTCGTGTCCGCGTGGACCCCGTTGGTGATGGCCGTTCCGATCGGCCAGTTGGTCTCGGTCAGCCAGGCGGGATCGTTCCAGAGCACGGTCCGGACCGCCACGAATTTCGACGGGCTGTTGATCGGATCCGGCACGGCCCCTCCCACAAACTGCAGCAGACTGTTGCCGGCCGCGGTCGCATGGAAGATCTTGTTGCTGCCGGTGGCGTCGTTTTCGGCATACTTGACGCCGACGAAGGCATGCCCGGTCGCCTGCATGGAAACCGGAACCGTCCCCACGTGGATCTGCATGGCGGACGGCCAGGTGGCGTAGCCGCCGGAATAGGCCGGCGCGCCGTTCGTGCCCGGTTTCCAGGAGATGATGGCGGATCCCACCGGCCGCACCGGAAACAACTGTTTGCCGCCGGCCGGCCCCCCGAAGAAAAAGGTGTTTTCGGCCGTATCGTCCTCATGGCTCTTGATCACGATCTCGATGGCCGGCGGCTCGTTGCTGGCCACCCCGGCCGGCGGCATAATGGGCGCGCCCACCGTCCAATGCTCGGACACGGCATACTGCCAGATGATCTGCGCGTCGCCGCTCAGGACGACGATGCGCCCGCGCCGGCTGGTCGTGCTCCAATCCGTGGCGGTGCCCGCCGCGCCGATCAGGGCCGCGCCCATCAGCAGGCTGTCGCCGGCGATTTTGTTGACCGACGCCGTGACGACGGTGTTCTCCCGGTACCAGTTCGTGCCCGACGGCTGCGGCGCCGCGCTCGCGGCCAGGCCCGGCGGATCCACGTTGATGCGCAACCGGCATTCGCGGTGGTATTTCCAGGTGATCGAGGACGCCTGGGTCACGGTGGGCACCGTCACCCGGTTGGTCGCGCCGGAACCCGGGCTGGCCAGGTCGCCCGTTCCCGTCCAGCCGTCGCAGATGAAACGCTCCCCCTCGGTTCCGCTGATTGTGGCGGGGGCCGTCAGCGTCTGGGACGTGCCGAGGAAGAAGCGCGTGACGCCGGAAGAAGGGGAAAACCCGGTTCCCTGATAGGCCGCCGGCAATCCGTCGAACAGAACGGAGTAATTCAGCACGCGCTGATATTTCCACAGGATGCCGCTGAGGCTGTTCAGCGTGAAGGTGACGGAAGCTCCGCTCCCCGAGGCACTCACGTTGCCGGAGCCGACCCAGCCCGTGCAGACCCATCGCCGCCCCTCCGCGTCGTCCAATTCGCTCCTCACCGTGGCCGTCACGCTGGTGCCCTTGATGAACCAGTGGGCGCCGGCCGCTGGGGAAGGCACCGCGCCGTCGCGCACCTCGACGGGCAGGGCGGGATCGACCGCGACGGTCAACGACGACTGCTCCTGAAAGACAAACGTCAGTTGGCAGTTCCGGTCCAGCGCGAACGACACCTTCACCCGCCCGCTCTCCACCGTGCCGGGTCCCTCGCTGGCGGCGCCGCCCAGGATGGCATCCCGGTAGCCGATGCACTGGTACCGGTCGTTCCCTTTCGGAATCACCTCGTCCACCGACACCCGGTAATCGCCGGCGTTGTAATAGACATAGCCGTCCGCTCCCGTCTGTTGGAACAGCGCGCCGGACGTGCGCTCGATGAGCCGGTTCGGCTGCCCCGTAAAGCCGGCCGGCGCGTTGGTGACGGTCAGCCGCCAGGCCCGTTCGTATTTCCAGGTCAGCGTCACGTTGGCCGATATGCTGGAGACCGCCACCGAATTCTCCGTGCCGTCCGGCGCCACGCCGGACCCGCCGGTCCAGCCCGTGCAGATATACCAGTTGCCGGAACCGTCGGGATCCTGGATCAACTTGGGGGTGGTCAGGACGAAACTGGCGCCGTTGTCCTTCCACATGTCGGCCGGTTCGGCCCGGGCGATGCCGGAGTAGTGCTGAACGACCTTGAACTCCTCCGTGTATTGGACGGTGAGGTAATAGTCGGCGGTTCCGTCATCGCCCAGTTCCGTGTTGCCGGTCGTGTAATCTCCCCGGACGGAATCGATATACAGGAACTTGTTCGAAAACACATTGTCCGCGATCGGCACGGCGGAGATCAACTGCGGCCGGTGGAACTGCCGGCCGTCCCCTGTCACCACGCTCGGCACATGCAGCGACCCGCCCCAGTGCGTGACGGTGGAGGCGCTGCCGACTTCGATGACGCCGTTGGCGTCCATCGTGCGGATTTCCGAGTCGGTGTTGTGAATGAAGTAGACGTCGTTCTGCCCGGGCGTGACGCCCGCGGGCAGGCCATCCCAGCTCATGTGGATCCAATCCCGGTAGGCCAGCGCGGGCCGGACCAGGGTGAACAGGCCGAGCAGGGCAGCCGCCCAGAACCATTTTCTGCCGATACACATTTGTTTCATGATCGCATGCTCCGAAATGGCCTTACTCGTTCAGGCGGTCGATCGTCGACACGCGTTTCAGCTCGAAATATCCCGACACCGAAAGGGGATTCTTGTGAAGCCCCGTCAGCGTCTCGCGATACAGGCCGCCCAGCGTGGAGCCTCCCCACCCGGGCGGCGGATCGGACGCCGGCAGCCGGCTGTCCGACGGATACCGGGATGAAAATTGAAGGGTGATGGCGCGGGTGACGTCAAACCCGGATGGATGATCGGGATGATACTTGTGCCGGAAGGGATTCGTCCGGAAATTCGCGGGCAGCGTGAAGGTCAGGCTCAGGCTCTCCCCCGGCTCCAGACCACCGGCGAACGCCAGCGCCTGCTCCTCGAAGTCGAACGCCGGCGCGCTGAGGCGCCGGCCCACGCCCGCGCCGTCGATCAGGCCCGCCCCGGAAAATTCCGAAAACCGGCTGTCATCGGTCACCAGCGCATAATGGCCGGGCTGGTCCACTTCCTTGCCGCCGTCCACTGCCTTGTATGTCCCGTCTTTCCAGAGCTGCGTCACCTCCTTGAGCAGGCGCGCCGTTCCGCTGGAATCCACGTGCACCAGCAGGCGCATGGTGAAGGCCGCGGGTGTCGGCGTCTCCGCGGCGCCGGACTCGCTCCGTTCCGCCCGGCGCTGGTGCACCTCGACGGCGATCGTGTTGGTTCCGGCCGTCAGGCAGCCCGAGGGCCGGCTCGACGCGAAATAACGCAACTCGTCGCCCGCCGTCACGGACGTCAGGGAATCCGTGTCGAAGGCGATCGTTCCCTCCTCCGGCATGTTCGACCGCACCGCCTCGACCCCGTTGATGTAGACCACCGCGCCGTCGTCCCGCAGGAGATGAAGGGTCAGTTGCGAATACGCCGACGGATCGGCCACGTCAAACGACGCCCGGAAATAGGTGGTCGGGTTCTTGTTGGTCGCCTCGCCCGCGCTCAGCAGCGTGACGTCCTGGTCACCGCCGTTCCCGTAACCCAGCGGACCCGCGCCGGTCTTCCACCCCGAATCGTCGTAGCCGGCCTGCCGCCAGGCCGTTCCCAGGTCGGCTCCGGAATCCTCGTACCGCCACACCGAGCGCGCCGGGAACAGCGTGACCGGCGCCGGATCCGCCACCGTCGCCGTCATCTCGAAGGCAAAACGGGCGTCGGGATCCCAGGCGCTGAACTGGTGCAGCTCCACCGCCACCACGTTGGTCGCCCGGAGCAGGTTGGCCGGCACGATAAACTCCTCGTAGACCGTTTCGTTCGTCCCGTCGATCGGGGACAGGGCCAGCGTGTTGCAGTTGTAAATGGAGGACAGGTTGCTGCGTCGGATCGGCGCCCCGTTCAGGTAGACCACCGCCGCATCGTCCCGGAGCAGGCGGCATTTCAGGCTGGCATACCGGGCCGGGTCGGCCAGCGCCACCGACGTCCGGAAATAGATCGTGGGCACGCTGTTGGAGAGCAGCGCCGTCGTCTCGCCGCCATCCCCGTAGCCGAAGGGGCCCGAACCCGTTTTCCAGGCCGCCTCGTTGAACGCGTTTTCACGCCACGCGGTGCCCAGGTCGGCCCCCGTATCCAGATACCGCCACACCGCCGACGCGGCCACCAGCGTCTCCTCCGTCAGCAGCCCCTCGATCCCCAGGTCGAAGTTCAGGTCGGGAACGATGGGATTCGCGTCGCTCACCGCGGTCAGCGTCGCATCCCCGACCCAGAGCCCGGCCCGCGACGCGGTTTCCTGGCTCCAGGCCGGAAGCGACAGCAGGACGGACAGGCCGGCCCAGGCGGCGGGACGGCCGGCGAAACGAATCCGGTTCAAAGTGGCGTTATGCACGGGCGCCTCCTACAGGGTAACGGTTTTTTGCGCGCTCAGGGGAATCCGCACGCGCGTGCCGATGTCGCTGGTGAACTCGATCACCGTCTCGAAAATCTCGTCCGTCATCTGCTCGCGGCGCACCGCCAGCCGGAGCGTGTAGCTTTCCCCGGCCGCCAGGACGACCGTCAACGGGTCCGGCAGCGCGTTCCAGACCACTTCACCGCCCGCCATGCTCCAATAGGCAAGCGGCCCCCCCGCGCCGCTTGCATCACGGATGCGGACGGTGACGGCGTTCGTGGAAAGGTTGGCCACCGTCACCTTCTTCTCCGTCGCCACGCCGGCATACTCGAGGCCGCTGCCGTCGCCGGTCCGCACGGACACGGGGCCCATGTAGTCCGTCTCGCCGGCCGCCTGCACCCACATGGCTTCGCCGGATTGCAGCATGGACGTCAACGGCGACACAACCAGGTTCCAGTGCCCCTCCGCATCCAGCCGGTAAACCGGCTGACCCGTGAGTTCCGGCGAGGGACTGAGGAACCCGCCCAGCGCCGGCAACGGGCCCGCCGGATTCAACGGGAATCCCGTCAGATGGAAAACGTTGGGCTTCCAGGCATAGCGGGGAGCGGCCGGAACCCCCGTGACGGTCGCGGTGACCGGATTGGTCCCGGCCAGTTTGATCAGGTAAGCCCTGTTGGCATAGAGCCGGTGCAGGCTGGTGAACATGGACTCATAGCGGTTGCTGGGAAAGTAGGCCAGCCACCGGGAGTCGTTATACATGGTTTCGCTCACGTTCCGCGTGAATTCGGCCGTGTCCTGCCTCGGCAGCCAGGTCCAGACGCTGGAAACCGGCAGGGATCCGAATACGGAGGCGGGCGTATTGTCGGAAGGCTGGACTTCAAGAAAAACAGCGTTCCAGCCCGGATGGAGATCGAGCGTCTGGCCGGCCATCGGGGCGGCCAGGATCGGGGGAAGAAAAACGAAGAGCGCCAGGACGCCCGCCCAGGCCGTCCACCACATCCGGTCGCTGTTCTTCATCGGGGTCTCTCCTTGCATTCGGATGTCAGGGGTCCGGCGGCAACTCGGGAATCCGGGCCGGCGCGGACGCGGGCGCCGGCACCCGCCGGAGCGCCTCCTCGTCCACCACAATGCGGACGCGCCCGCGCGCCTCCGCATAAGCCCGATCCAGGACCTGCCGCGTGTTCCGCTTCGTCAGGTCCCGCTCCACGTTGGCGCGGACGCTTTCGAACGGAAACGCGGCGCCGGTCCGCCGCTCCACCAGTTTCACGAGAAAATAACCCGAGTCCGTTTCCACCACCCCGCTGACCCGGCCCGTTTCCGTCAGCCCGGCCACGGTTTTCGCCACGGCTTCGGGCCAGCGGGTGAACTCGCTCCCCTGCCGTTCCCACCCGCTCTCGCCACCGGCATACCGGGTGGACGGGTCGTCTGAATACCGCGCGGCAACCGGTCCGAAGTGGGGCACATCGGCGGGCAGGGCCAGCGCCTCCACCCGGGCCTGCTCCGCCCGCTCCCGCAACCGGGTTCGCGTCTCGGCGGTCGCGCCCGGGGGCACGCGGACGAAGATGAGGGCGGCCCGAACGGCATCGGGAATCCGGTACCGGGCCTGGTCCTGTTCGTAGAGCCGGACCAGCTCGTTGGAGGTCGGACGCAGGGAGTCGCCGGCCTTTTCCAGCAGTTCCCGCTCGAACCGCGCCACGAGCAGCCGGCGCACCTGCGCCTGGATATCGGGGTCGTTCAAAAGCCCCGCCCGTTCGGCCGCCTGGGCCATCACTTCGGAGCGGATCAGTTCCTCGGCCAGGGCCTGTCGGTTGGAGGAATCGTTGAACACCTGGGGAGCCGAGCCCCCGCGACGCGCCATGGCCTGTCGGAATTCACCGGCGGTCACGGTTTCTCGTCCGATTCGGATGACAACAGGGTCGCTTTCGGCACGAGGCCGGCACCCGCTGAAAATACAGGCGACACCTAAAGCCAGGCCTATCCCTGCAATCAGCCTAATTAACAACTTGGACGGGTCATTCATCATCAAACCTCTTCCGTCCAATTCCAACTCATTACTTTTTTACATCGGTCCCTCACTTACGTCAATCGTTTAATCGTAATCGGTCAGTTTCGGGGGGGTGGTTAGCGGCTGACCCATTCAAGCAAGG
>CAZSUH010000020.1:0-34061 GCA_964609905.1 uncultured Verrucomicrobiota bacterium | reverse complement strand
GCAGGGCGCCGGTCAGCCGGATGCGCACGACCTTCGGCGCCGTCAGGTAAAACGGTCCGCCGGCCATGGCCACGGCCACGTCCAGGCCGCCCGCCCCGATCGCGAGCATGCCGATCCCGCCTCCCATCGGCGTGTGGGAGTCGGCGCCGAGCAGCGTTTTGCCCGGCACGCCCAGCCGCTCCAGGTGGACCTGGTGGCAGATTCCGTTCCCAGGTCGGGAAAACAGAACGCCATACCGGGCGGCGGCTGACTGCAGGTAGGCGTGGTCGTCGGCGTTCTCGAATCCCACCTGGACGGTGTTGTGATCCACGTAGCTGACCGCCAACTCGTTCCGCACGCGCGTCAACCCCATGGCCTCGAACTGGAGAGAGGCCATCGTGCCCGTCGCGTCCTGCGTGAGGGTCTGGTCGATTCGAATCGCCAGTTCGTCGCCGGGTTTCAGGGAGCCTCCGACGCGATGCGCGCTCAATATTTTTCCCGTGATCGTCATGCCCATGACCGGCGTTCTCCCGTTGGCGTCCGCCGGCGGTCGATGTGCTCGCCCGGCGGATCGCGGATGATGGTGTCCCGGACCCCGCGGCGGGCGTCCGCCCCCGGATAGTCCAGCGTGTAATGAAGCCCCCGGCTCTCCTGCCGTTGCCGCGCGCTGCGCACGATCAATTCCGCGACCGCGGCCAGGTTGCGCAGTTCCAGCACGTCGGCCGTGACCAGGTAGTCCAGGTAATACTGGCGGATCTCCTCGCGCAGCATCCGGATCCGCCGCAGCGCCCGTTCCAGGCGCTTGTCGGACCGCACAATGCCCACGTAGTCCCACATGCAGGTCCGCACCTCGTTCCAGTTGTGCGCCACCACGATCGCCTCGTCGCTCGGCACCGCCGCGCCTGACTGCCAGTCCGGAATCGCCGGCCGCGGCGTGTCCGAGGGCGGCGGCTCCCGGCGCAGCCTTTCCGCCAGGTTCCAGGAGCAGACCAGCGCTTCGAGCATGGAGTTGCTGGCCAGCCGGTTGGCGCCGTGCAGGCCCGTGCAGGCCACCTCGCCGATCGCATAGAGGCCGGTCATGGCCGTCGAACCGTCCAGCCCGGCCTGGACCCCGCCGCAGAAATAATGCGCGGCGGGCACCACGGGAAGCAGATCCCGGGCCATGTCGAAGCCGAACTGACGGCAGGTCGTGTAGATATTGGGGAACCGCTTGCGCAGGAAGGCGGCCGATTTGCATCGGCAATCCAGAAACACGCACCGCGAACCTGTCCGCTTCATCTCCCGGTCGATCGCCCGGGCCACGATATCCCGCGGTGCCAGCGAATCGCGCGAATCATAGTCGTGCATGAACGGTTTTCCGGCGGCGTCCACCAGTTCCGCCCCCTCTCCCCGCACGGCTTCGCTGATCAGAAACGACTTCGCCTGGGGATGGAACAGGCAGGTCGGGTGAAACTGGATGAACTCCATGTTGGCGATCGGCAGGCCGGCGCGCCAGGCAATCGCCACCCCGTCGCCCGTGGCAATGTCGGGGTTGCTGGTATACAGATAAACCTTGCCGCCCCCGCCCGTGGCCAAAACGGTGTGGGGCGAGCGCACGCCGAAAATTTCGCCGGTGCTCCGGTTCAAGGCATACACGCCCACGCACCGCTGAGGGCCGGAAAGGCCCAGCCAGCCGGTCGTGATCAGGTCGATCGCCATGCATTCTTCCAGCACGGTGATCGAGGGCATCGCCAAACTCCGTTTCAACAGCGCCGTCTCCACCTCGTGCCCGGTGATGTCTCCCGCATGCAGCACCCGGCGCCGGGAATGCCCGCCCTCCCGGCCCAGGTCTTCGGCGAACGCCACGCCCAGGTCCCGCAACTCCGCGATCCGGTCCGGCCCCCCGCTCACAATGGCCCGCACCGCGGGTTCTTGGCACAACCCGGCTCCCGCGATCAGCGTGTCCTGGACATGCTGCTCGAACGTGTCATCCGTGGTGGTCACGCAGGCAATGCCGCCTTGCGCATAGTTGGTGTTGCTCTCGGCGCGCGCCTTCTTGGTGAGCAATAAAACCCGCCCCAGGGCGCCCAGACGAATAGCGGCCGTCAGGCCGGCAATGCCGCTGCCGATCACCAGAAAATCCGTGTCGAGGGTGGTCATGGACGCAAAATCCTTTTCTATCCCGCAGGATGTTGCAGAGTAACTGAATCGACTTTCCGGAGCAAGAATCTTCCGGTTTACATGGGGGCCTGATGCGATTCGGCGCGGCCGCGGTTGGGGCTGGCTTTCTCGACCCCATTCGTCTACGCTGACGGCAATTCAATGAGGAAAAACCGTGAAAGCTGTCTGCGCCTGGTGTAAAAAAGACTTGGGTCCACGGAACTCGCCGCCCGGCGCCCCGGACACGATCACCCACGGAATTTGCGAAGCCTGCGCAAGCCGTCTTTTTTCCGAATTCAGCACACCGCTCAAGCTCTATTTGGACGGACTCGCCATTCCCGTCCTCGTCATGGATGGAACCGGCTTTATCCGATCCGGCAATCGACAGGCCGGCCAACTCCTGAACCGCAAACTCGCCGAGCTGATAAACACCCCGTGCGGCACGGCGTTCGCCTGCATGCACGCCAGCCTTGCCGAAGGCTGCGGCCACACCAGTTTTTGCTCCGATTGCGCGATTCGAAACGCGATCGTCCGGACACATGAAACCGGAACCTCTCTCATCCGGCTGCCCGCCACGGTGCAAACGGCGGCGGACGGCTCCGGCATCCGATTGCTGTTTTCCACCCAAAAAGTCAGTGATTGCGTGTTGCTCCGGATCGATGCGCTGGAGGAAAACATACCGCCGCGAGGGGACGCATGACCGAAACCAGACTCGTCCTGGTCATATTCGGGGCCTCGGGCGATCTGGCCGCCCGCAAGATCATGCCCGCGCTGGCCGATCTGGATGACCGGCGCCTGCTCCCCGCCCGTTTCGCGGTCCTGGGCGCCGGCCGCACCCCGCTCGACGACGCCGGTTTCCGCGCCCGAACTGTCGCCGCCCGTAAAGACGGCCGCACCGGCTTCCGGGAACCGCGGAACCTGCGCTATCTCCCCCTGGATCCGGCCGAGCCCGCCGCCTATGCCCGGCTTCGCGAACGCCTGGCCGCGCTGGACGCGGAAATCGGCGCGGGCGGCAACGCGCTCTTCTACCTGGCCGTGCCGCCCGATTTGCATGCTTCCATTCTGCGTGGCCTGGCCGCGGCCGGCTTAAACCAGCCGCCCGCCGCCACGCCGGCCGCCTGGCGCCGGGTGATCGTCGAAAAACCGTTCGGCCATGATCTGGCGTCCGCCCAGGCGCTCAACCGGCTCATTCACACCGTGTTCCGGGAGGAGCAGGTCTTCCGCATCGACCACTATCTCGGCAAGGAAACGGTCCAGAACATCCTGGTCACCCGCTTCGCCAACAGCATCTTCGAGCCGCTCTGGAACCGCCAGGCCATCGCGCGGATTGAAATCTCCGCCGCCGAGGAACTCGGCGTGGAGTCCCGCGGCGGCTATTACGACAAGGCGGGCGCGCTGCGCGACATGGTGCAGAACCACCTGCTCCAAGTGCTGGCCTTCATTGCCATGGAGCCGCCCGCCGCCGCCACGGCGCGTGCAATCCGTCACGAAACGCAAAAAGTCTTCCAGTCGCTCCGCCCCTACGCACCCAACGATCTGACCCGGTCCGTGGTGCGAGGCCAGTATACCGCATCCACGGTCCGTGGCGTCCGCGTGCCGGGCTATCGGGAGGAAGCCGGCGTCAACCCCGACTCGCGCACGGAAACCTTTGTGGCATTGCGCGGCCTGATCGATAACGACCGCTGGCGCGGGGTGCCCTTTTTCATCCGCACGGGCAAGCGGCTTCCCACGCGGGTATCCGAGGCCGTGATCCACTTCAAGCCCAACCCCCACCTGCTGTTCAAGGGAGAAGCCGGCAACCGCGTGCCGCCCAACCAGTTGATCCTCCGCATTCAGCCGGATGAAGGCCTGCTTTTGAAGTTCAACCTCAAGGTGCCCGGCGCGGGTTTTCAAGCCCACCCCGCCGGCATGGACTTCCATTACAAGGATCTGGTGGATGTCCGCCTGCCCGACGCCTACGAGCGCCTGCTGCTCGACGCCATGCGGGGGGATTCCACCCTCTTCCTAAGCGGCGCGGAATCGGAAGCCGGCTGGGCCTATATCGATCCCATCCTCCAGGCCTGGGACGCGTTACCCGATTTCAAGCTCTACGGGTACCCGGCCGGAACCTGGGGCCCAGAGGCCGCGGACGGCCTGATCGGCGTGCCTGGCGAAACCTGGCGCTTTCCCTGCAAAAACCTGACCGCCGACGACACGTTCTGCGAGCTGTGAATCCGTACCTTTATCGGAGACAAGCGGGCTTGTTTTTCTGCGCCCGGTGATTGAACACGCACTGGCAGCAGACGCCGTGATTCCTGCAGGACGTGTTCGCGCACGTGCACGACTTCTCGTTCAGTTCCTTGTTGGCGCAGGCTTTCCGCTCGCTTCCCGCCGCCGCCTCGGCCGCGCAGGCCGCCGAGCAAGCCATCATCGTCGAACCCGCCACGGTTGCAGCCATGATAAACTCTCTTCTGTTCATGAGGTGTTCTCCATTCGCATCCTAGAAAAATCCGGACCGGATGAACACAACAAAAAGCGTCAGGAACAGCGCCGCCAGCGCGAACTTGACCGTCGCCATGTGCCGAATCATCCAGCCCTGCAGGCGCGCGTTCTCCATTCCCTGAACCGCCACCACGAACACCACGGCCAGAGGGACGACAAAGGCCAAGTTGTACACCAGCAGCAGGGCCGCCATGTGCAGCCGCGCGCCGGGATCCTGAGCCATGTAGACGATGGTCGGCAGATACCCCTGCCCCGTGCAGGCCATTTCCAGCACGGACACGGCCACCCCCAACATCCCCGCCGCGATCACGTACCGGCGATACGCCGTGCCCTCCCGCACCGCCGAATGAATCCCCTTCTTCAGCCGCTCCGGAAGTTGCAGCGTCATCGTTTCGGCTCGGCCCCGCAAACACCGCACCCCGTCCCGCGCGCTCAGAAAGGCCACGATCAGCAGCCCGACCAACAACAGGCGGTTCACCAGCGACTGCGCGCCCTGCAGCACGGTCAGCCGTGTCACCAGGTCCGCCAGCCCCAGGCCCAGCGCGAAATAGGTCGCGAAAACGGCCAGCACATACACGCATCCGATCGCCGCCAACTCCCGCCGGCTCCGCTTGCGCACGCGCAGGTAGGCGATCAGGAAAATCATGCTCGCGAAGGCGCATGGATTGACCCCATCGGCCAGTCCGAGCCCCGCGATCATCGGAACGGTGTACACCAGGACCCGCTTTTCAACCGCGGCCCGGGCCGCGCCCAGTTCCGCCGTCGTGACGCGCGCCCACTCGTCCGGCTCCGGCTCCTCCGCGCTCCGCTCCGCCAGTTCCATCAGCGCCTGCCGGGTGATCGCGTTCTTGATCAAATACCCGTGGGCCATGAACACCGCCGGCGTCACCGCCCGCTCGCCGGACGGCACGCCAAACCGCTCGCACAGCGCCTCGTTGAACTGAATCCCCTCCGTGGTGCGCACATTATAGGTGAGCACCTGGAGCCCGGAATGCCGCCCTCGCAGATTGTCCAGCATCTTGGCGACGGCGGCGCAATCCTTGCAGCCCGCAGTGGTGAAAAACACCGCGTGCTGCGGGTTGGTCCGGGCTCGGAACGACGTCGGCCCCACTTCCCCGACCACGGCCATCACCGGCTGTTCAGGATCGGGCCGCGGCCGGTAGGCGAACGACACGGGCGCTTCGTCGTTTTCCGCCTCGTTCAAGCCCCACCGCTTCTTCAATTCCCGCGTCACATACTCCCCCTCAACCCCGCCGTCGGGAGTTCGCAACAGGGGAAGCAACCGGGCAAAACTCGCGCCCAGGCTCGATTGGTTCTCGCTCAAAAAATCGGACAACAGCTCGGCCGCGTCGCCCCGCTTGCGGCAGGCCAGTCCCGCCGCCAGCACGCGGTTCAGGTCCACCGCCTGCCGGTGCCCCAGCAGCACGAGGCCGCTCCGGAACCGCACCCACGGCTCGGGGTCGTCCTCCGACAGCGCGCGCAACACCCCCGTGACGGCCGGTTTCAGCGCGGGCGCGGAACTTCCGTACCGGGAATACCGGGAATCGCTTGACGGGAACGTCAACCCCCGGTAACCCGTGAACCGTTCGTCCTCCGAAAAATAGAGATCCGCCCGCTTGGCGTAGGACGGGGGCGAAAACCAGGAGGGGATCGTGTCGCGCACCACCCACGCGGAATCGTTCCGGAGTTCCTCAATCCGCTCCGTGAACAGCCCCTTGTCGGCCGCGGCGACGGCCAGCCAGGCGGCCCGCCGTACGTAGGGATCGGCGTGGTCCGTCAGCGCCAGGAACGCGACCGCGTTTGTCCGGGCCGGTTCGCCCGCGGCCAGGATCGAGAGCGCAAACACCAGCAGATCGGGCCGCGCCTCCTCCTCCGACAGGATTCTTTTCATCCGCGCCAGCACCGGAGGCGTTTTCTTCCCGCACAACCCCCGGGCCCCGGCGTCCCACGCCACCGGGATGGAGAGGCGGGTATCGGACGCCAGCAACTCATCGACCAGCGGCACGGCGAAAATCGAGCCCGCCGAATCCGTGAACTCGTCCAGCGCGTTCCGCCACACCTCCTCCGAGCGGCTCCGCAAGGCCCGGCGGA
This sequence comes from uncultured Verrucomicrobiota bacterium, assembly GCA_964609905.1. Classification (GTDB taxonomy): domain Bacteria; phylum Verrucomicrobiota; class Kiritimatiellia; order CAIKKV01; family CAIKKV01; genus CAZSUH01. Next base: position 27,371 of record CAZSUH010000020.1, on the reverse strand, counting down.
ACAGCGGAATCGCCTTCGGCCCGTGCGCCGACAGCGTCGAGGCCACCATCGCCTGCTCGACCGGCGTCAGCCGTTCCCAATCCTTGTCCGCCTGCCGGAACGCCGCGTCGTGCCCGAACCGGCACAGCAGCAGCATGGCCGCGGTGCGGCTCGCCTCCCCGGCACCCGCGTCGCCCATCAGCCGTTCCGCTTCCCGCAACACCGCCTGCGCATTCGCCCCCCGGATCTGCGCCACCGGCGTGCCGGAACCGGACTCCGGGGCCGGCTCGGACCGGGCGGGCGTAAACGCCTGCACCAGCGCGTCGACCAGCGAGCCGTCCCCCGCCCCGTTGCCCTCCGCGGCCGACGGGTCCACAACGCTCCCGAGCAGACTCAACACCTTCTCCTTCAAGCCGGCTTCCCAGGCATATTCCTGGAGAACTGTCAGCCTCTGTTCCGGAGCGCCGCTCCGCAGGGCGTTGACCAGAACGGCAAAATCCGCGGCGCTCCGCGAGTCGGACCGGGCCAGCACCCGAAGCGCGGCGCAGGCGGCGTCCGCATGATCGCCCTCCGCCGCCCGGTGAAGCAGTTCCCGGTTGGCGGAATCGACCTTTTCCAGCCCGTCCAGGGCCTGGAGCAGCGCCATGGGGTCCCCCCCGAGCAGGTCGGCCACGGCGTTCCGGGGCAGGTCGCCGTTCATGGCCAGCAGCGCGGAGACGATGACGCCCCGCATCTCCGTGTTGGCGGCGTAGGCGCGGTGCAGCTCCCCGACCGAGGTTTTGGCGCCCATTTTCACCAGCGTGGCCACCGCGGTATGCCGCACAAACGAATCGGAATCGCGCAGGCAGGCCTGCACGGCCTCCTCCAGCGCCTTGTTGGAGGACTCCCGCGCCTTCACCGCCTCCAGCGCCGCCACACGCACCCGCCAGCGGGGATCCTTCAGAAGCGGCGGAATCCTGGCCTGGAACAGATCCGGCGCGTTTTTCCCGGCGCTCTCGATGGCCGCCACCGCCAGCGCCTCGCTCGCGTGGTTGAAATAGCGCTCCAGCACCGTCTGGCTCCGCCGGGTCGACACCTTTCCGAGCTGCCGCAGCACGGCATAGACCACATCCTCGTCCCGCTCCGTCTCGAGGTGGGCCTGCATCGGCTTGACGGCGAACCGGCCCGCGGCCGCGAAGGCCGTCTCGACCGCCGTCTCGCGCACCAGGGCGTCCGGCGACTTCAACAGATCCAGCAGGATCGGCATGGCCCGCATGTCGCACTCGGACAGTTGCCGGATTGTCTGCAACTGCACATCCAGGTTCCCCCAGACCAGCCGGTGCGCCGTGGCCGCCGGATTCAGCCCGCTGTCCGCCGGAATCCCGAGCGCATACTGGACTTCCTTGATGCGGCGGACGGCCCCCTCCTCCAAGTCGCCGTGGCTTTCCAGGAACCGGACAATGCCGTTCACCACCATCTCGCCCCCCTGGGCCAGCAGCCGCAGGGCGCGGGCCGACCGGTCCGGATCGCGGCCGATCAGGTCCTGCAGGCATTGCTCGAACTCCGCCTCGGTCATCACCGCATACACCGCCAAATCGCGGTTGGTGCCGGTCATCCAGTCCCGCCATCGATCCAGCGATTCCCGAGAGGCCGGCGATTCCCGGTTCGCCCAGGGGTCGAACCCCATCGTTTCCCCCGCCAGTTCTTCCAGCAGATCGAGCGCGCCCGAGCGAACCGCGAGGGTGGCGTTCGTCAGCGCGTCAACCAGCGGACCGCGCGCCACGCCGGACAGTGTCAGCACCGCCGGCCGGATCGCCGACCGGCCTTCGGGACTGCCCATGGCCGCTAGGGCGGCGGCCCAATCGGCGGGTCCGGCCTTGCCGGACTTGATCCGTTCCGCCAGGGCCGCCAGTTCCGCGCTGACCCGGACGCCGCCGAGGAACGCCTCCAACGCGGCGCCGAGTTCCGACGAGGAGCAATAGCCGTCCAGCCCGTCCCTCAGCCGCCCGTCGGGTTCCAGCACACGGAAGGCCGGCACCGCGCGCACCTGGTAGCGCATGGCCAGTTCGCCGCGCCGCGCGGCATCGATCTCCACGCACTCGAACTGCCGCAGCAGGGCCAGGATCGTGTCGTCCCGCAACGGGCCCAGCTTCAACCGCGCGCAAGCCGGGCACGGGGGAGTGGTGAACAGGGTCAGCACGGGTTTCAGGCTTACGCGCGCCAGGCCGAAGGCCTCGTCCAAATCCGTTTTCCACTCCGCCGGACGGGCAGCCGCGGCGTCCGGATCGACGTCCGGCTCCGCGCCGCCGGCCGTCACGGCCATGGCGAGAAGCGCGGCGCCCCACAGGCGCGCGGCCGCTCCGCGCAGGCTTGCACCGGCGGCGCTGCTGTTAATGAAGAAGCGCATAAATGAGGATGTTGATGTTGACGTCCAGGGAATTCACGATCTCGTTTCCGCCGCAGCAGCAGCAGCCCTCCGTGTGGGCGGTGTCGTTGAGCCCGTGCGGGGAGTAGATCACGGCAATCTTGCCGTTCACCTCCAGCCCGTAAAGCTTGGCCGGCGTGGCGACGTGTTTAAGCCTGAGTTCCTTGATGGGCTTGACGGTGGAGAACACCGCGTGGTCCGGCGGCAGCGGCTTGAGGCACTCCTTCCCGAAGATGCGCTCCATGTCCCGGCGGAAGGCCCGGTCCCAGGCCGCGCTCGAACAGCCCGCCGAGGCCAGCAGAAAACCGCCGTTCAACACGTACTGCTTCAGGTTTTCGGATTCCTTCTGGGTGAAATGAAAATCCGCCTCGCCCGTGATGACGGAAAACGGGTAGGTGAACAGTTCGTCCGAATCCATCTTCACGCTCTTGAACCGCCGTTCCGTGCGCACGGTGGTCTCGCGCTGGGCCGCGCTCAAAAATTCCGAGCTGAAACAGCGCGAGGTGTGCGTGCCCCCGTAAATCAGGTTCGCGCACTGCACGACGCTGTCCTTCGCCTGCGCCGCCGTCAGCGCCGCCAGCGCAACCGCCAGCAGGGCCATCCGCTTTTTCATTCCGCGTCCTCCCTGTAAAAGGCCTTCACCGCCTCGCGGTACCGGAGCGGCACCGTCTCCAGCTTCAACCCCTCTCCGTGAATCTCCTTCCGATCCTCGCCGCGCAGCACCTCCCCCACCACGTCCCGTTTACCGGGTTCCCCGGCGCGTCCGGCGCCTTCGCCAGGGCCCCGCCCGCCCTGGCCCGCGACCGGGAACGGCTGCCGCCGCTCGGGCCCGTAGACAGGCACATCCACCCCCGAATAGCCGTCCTGGCTCGATCCCTCCGTGGACCCCGCGAGCCCGAGACCCGCCGCGCCAATCGCGCCCTGGCCGACCCCCGCCCCGAACTGCTGCGTCAATGCCTTGAGCAGTTGCGCGAGCGTGGGCCCCAGGTCGCCGGGCACCTTGAACCGCAGCGCGCCGTCGCACAGGCCGCCGAAATCGGTGCCCTTGCACTGGCCCAGCATGGCCCGCAGCTTTTCAAGCGCGCGGATGCCGTGGGTCCAGCTCTCGCGCGCCTTTTCGTTCCGGCACGCCGTCACGCACTCCTCCATGGTTGGCGGCACCTCCAGGCTGCGCAGTCTCCACAAAAAGTCGAGGGCCGAGGTGCGGAGCGGCTCGTAGGCGTCCGGCAGCCGGTTGGCCCGCTTGTCGAGTTTCGTCTGCAGCGCCTCCAACTGCTCCCGGATCGCCGTCTGGGTTCGGGCCAGCATGGCCGGATCGATGCCCTCGCGGTCGCCCGCCGCATAGCGCTCGAGCCGCCGCACCAGCAGCTCCTGCCGGTCCACCAGGGCCCGGAACCAGGCCGCGCAGGCCATGACCTGGGCCACATCCTCCGTCTCCGCCGCCTGCTGCGCCAGCTTGCCGATCTCCTTCCGGCCGCGCCCCATGGCCGCCAGGCAGGCGTCCAGCGCCGCCTGCCGCGCGGCGGCGTCGCCCCCCTCCCAGCCCGGCCGGGCCAGCGCCTGCTCCAGGGTGCCCGCCATGTCGGCCGCCGTCGACGCCAGTTTCTTTTCCAGATCGTAGGCCGCGAACGCGCCGGCCAGCTCCCGCAAGCCGCCCGCCAGCTCCTTCCCCTTCCGCTGCAACTCCCGCATCGTGTCGGCGGCCTTCACGTCGTCCAGGCGCCCGTCCTTCATGCCCGCCCGCGCGGCCTCGATTTCCTTCAGCAGCTCCGCGGCTTTCCGATCCACCGCCTCGAACCGCTCCCGGAACGCCTCGAGGGTGGTGCGCAGGCGGACCATTTCGGCGTATTCCGCCTCGGAGATGATCTGGATCCGCGCCACGTCGGAAGCGCCGATGCCGGACAGATCCGGATTGGTGTCCGCGGCTTCCGCCACCAGTTCGAGCACCTGCCCCGGCTCCACCCCCAGTTTGGCCAGATCCAGCCGGCCCGACACCACGCAGGAGCTCGCGTCCGGTTCCACCTCCATGGCCAGACCGCGCGACCGGTACCCCAGGACGCCCCGGTACAGATCCACGCGCCGCAGTCCCAGATCGTCTTCCGCCTGGCCCTCGATCGGCACCGTCACGGATGGCGTGGCCAGCGAAAAGAGCGCGGGCGTCTGCAGGGAAACGCGCGGCGCTTCGTCCGACAGCGCCTCGACCACCGTCTTCAGCGGCTCGCGTGCCCCGGTTCCCATCAGGTCGCGGATCATGACGGACAGCCGGGCACTGCGAACGATCGTCCAGTCGAAGGTCATGCCGTTCGCTCCCTGCCGCACGCCCGACTCCGTCGCCGCATGGGTGATCCCGTCCAGCGGCGTCACGGTCAGGATGCCGTCCCGCAAAGGCCGGTTGCTGCGGACGGTCAACCGGACCTGCGAGCCGCGCAGGCCCGCGAGGGGCTCGGCGCCCAGCGCGAAGGTCCGAACCGGCCGCCGGCTGTAGGCGGGCGGCGTGAGGCGAACGGTCGCCGCCTCGATGTGCGGCTCGAGCAGCACCGTCACGCGATGCCACCGGCTGCGCGCCTTGCCCGTGCGGAAACAGAACTCCACCGGCTGCATCACCCGCTCCAGCCGCTGGGCGAAATTCGTCGGGCTCCCCTGGAAACAGGGCGTCTCCCGCGTGCGGCCGGCCTGGCGGGTCACGAAAAAGACCGTGTCCCGCACCGGCGGACCTCCGATCGTGACCGCCACCTCCTGGTCGGCTCCGTAGATCACCTGCGGCGCCTCGGGCGTGACGGCGAACCGGTAGCGGCTGAACGGCGGATTATCCGCGTAGGGGGCCAGCATCCGCGCGGTCAGCAGCGCCGCCGCGCGCGGACTCGCGAGCACGGCCGCCCCGACAAGAGCCAGCACGATCGCCAGCCGCCGCCACGCCGCGCGCCAGACCGGGGCGGGGAACGGCGATCGGATCCCGCGCAGCCGGTCGACGGCCTGCCGGCCGCAGGCGGCCAGGAAATAGGCCGCCAGCGGCGAGTCGGCCGGCGCTGGCGCGCGCTGCAGTTCGTACGCGGTCAGGGCTTCGCGGCGGCGGCTGCCCGACAGCCCGTCCGCGACCTGCGCCGCCTCCCGCGAGCCAAGCGTCAGGATCCGGAAGCCGCGGATGGCGGCAACCAGCGTGACCCCGCCCCCCGCCGCCGAGACGGCCAGGCAGCGCCAGACCGGCGCCAGGGCCAGGGCCAGATCCAGCAGGCACAGCCCGGCCAGGGCGATCAGGCTCCAGGCGATCCAATCGAGCAGCGCCGCGCCCGCCAGCCCGAGGCGCCACCGGTTTCGCACCCGTTTCAGTTCGGCCAGGAATTCGTTCACAGCAAGCCCCGCTTCCGCCGCCCATACCATTCCGCCGCGAAACAGCCCGCCAGCAGCAGGGCGGCCCAGGCCTTGTCCCAGGCCGGCTCCCATTCCATATTGCCCTTCTGCTCGACGCTCTCCGGCGCTTCCAGATGTTTCACCAGGTCCGGGACCTCGGCGCGGGTCACCGGCCGGCCGCCGGACAGGTCGGCCAGGCTGCGCATGAACTCGCCGTCCGCGCTCAACTCATCCTGTTCGGTCGGCGGAGGCAGGATTTGAATCGTCGCCTGGGCGCCCGCTTCGGGCCCTTTGGCCGTTTCCACGCTCAGCCGGTACAGGCCTGGCTCCTCCATCGAAACGAGCCCCGCCCAGACGCCCGGCCGTTCCCCGTCCGGGGCCAGCGCCGCCTCCCGCAAAAAGACGTCGCCCCGGTACAGCCGCACCGAGGGCGTTTGCACCGCCGCATGGGGCTTGGCGATCACCTGCACCCGCACCGCCTCCTTCGGCCGGGCAGCGCCGCGGTCCGTCTGGATGGCGAAATCCGAGCCCGGATTGAACTCGGCAAAACTGACCGCCCACTGGAACAGCCGGATCCAGAGATTTTTATAGACATCCTGCGGGCCGGCGGCCTTCGGATAAAAACCCCATTTCCACAAGCCGTCGCCATTGACCAGCAAGACGAGCCCGCGCCCATATCGCCGGCTGACCAGCGCCGGGAACGCGCCGCCCTCCGTGCCGGCGGGAAGCCCGTCGGCCAGCACCGACGAGAATCCTTTCAGCCGCTCGCTCCGCGTGCCCCGCTCCAGGACGGGCAGACTGTTCCAGGCGGGACTGTCCCGCTCCGGCAGCAGGCCGCCAAACAGGCCGGCATACTCACCCGCCGGCAGGGGCTTGAGCCGGAAACCGCCCGGCGCCTCCCGGCCCCAGTCGACGGGCTCCAGGTCCGACAGCGGCGAGGCGGATCCGTTATACGACTTCCCGCGCGCGAAAAGCAGGCATCCGCCGTGATCCCGAACGAAACGCTCCAGCGTGCGGGCCCGGTTTTCGTCGAACAGATACTCCGAGCCGCGCCCCACCACCACCAGGTCGAACCGGGCCATGGCCTCGTCGCTTTCGGGGAACGCATCGGCGGCGACCGCGGTCAGGGCCGTGTCGCTGGTGACCTTGAAATAGCGGTCCTTGGCCACCCGGAACACCGCGCTGACGGCCATGTTCGTCTGGCCGCGCAGCAGGTGGGAGAGAAACTTCGTGTCCCAGTAGGGTTCGCCTTCGAGGATCAGCACATTCAGCTTTTCGGTCAGCACGAACACGCCCAGCCCCGCGCTGTTGTTGGCGCGATTCGCCTCCCCGTCCCGCGCGGGCGTCCCGATGGCATATTCGTAATAGCCGGGTTTCTCCGGCTTGATCTCGAAGCTGAACGGGACGGCCTGGCCGTTCGTCGCGAACAGGGTCTGCTCCCGCAGCGCCCGGGCCGCGCCGTCGGACAGCGTCACCGTCGCCTGCAACGGCCCCAGGCGGGTGTTGTGCAGAACCCCCTGCAGCGTCACCGGCTGGCCCAGGAAGCTGACATGCCGCCGCCGCAGGCACTGGATCTCGAGATCGCCCGCGGGCACCGCCCCGCCCAGCAGGAGCGGATAGATCGCGGCGCCCCGCGCGGCCGCACGCAGGGCGAACCGCTCGGCCGGCGAGGGAACCGGCTGCCGGCCGTCGCTCAGCAGGAGAATGCCCCGCAGGCGGCTGGATCGTCCCTGTTCCAGGGACAGCATCGCCTGACCGGCCTCGACCAGCCGGGTGTGGAAGCCGTCCGCCCGCAGATCCTCCAACGCCTCCGGCCGCGCCTCCTCCACGCCGCCCGCGAACGTGTAGAGCCGCGCCCGGTCCGGCCGGCGGGAGGCGGCGAACGCCTCCCGGGCGATGTCGCGGGCCTCGTCCCACCGGCTCCGGTCGCCGGACCGGCCCGCGTCCCGGGTGGCCATGCTGGCGCTGCGGTCCGCCAGCAGGGCCCAACCGGACTCCATATCCTCCACCTTCTCGCGCCAGCGACCGACATTCAGCACAAGCCCCAGCACGCCGCAGACGGCCAGCAGCCTCGCGGCCGCCATGGCGAGGCGCGCCGGAAGCGTCACCTCGCGCGCCGAGCGCCAGGCGATCGCCGTCGTCCAGGCAAGAACCGGAATGGCCAGCAACACGAAATAATTGAGCGGGATCAGGGGATTCATGCCTGCTCCTCCGCCCGTTGGCGGGCCTCGCGGTCGACCAGCAGCACCAGTGCGCTCTCGAGCGCCGCCAGCCCCACGCAACACCCGGCCAGGAACGGCCACAGCGGCGTGCCCTCCCGCGCTTCGCGGGCCTCGGCCGCGGCTCGCGCCACGCCGCCGCCCGCCCCCCCGCCCGCCGGCGGATCGCCGGTCCGCAAGTCGGACTCCACGGGCGGGAAATTGACGATCTCCGATTCCCGGACGGCGCCGCCCGCCTCCCACCGGTACACGCCCGGCTTGGCCACCGGGCCTGAGGCATAGCGCCGGCCTTCGAGATTGACTTCGCCGGGGGAAACCGGCAGTTCGGCGCCCTGGGCGTCCAGCAGCCGCACGGCGTCATATTGCAGCCCCGCCAGCCAGTTCAGCCGCTCGCCGGGAAATGCCGTCACCGGCAAGGTTCCCGCCTTGAGCGCCCGGGTCGCGCCCAGCAGTTCCCCGAAAAACGGCAGAAACGCCAGTTGGGCCGGTCAGTCGCCGCTGTCGGCCCCGAGCGGCGCGGTCCAGAACACCACGGGCGGCGTGCCCTCGCACCGGAACACGGCGGGCGCGCCATCGGTGAACGCCATCAGCGTCCGGCCCGCAAGGCCGTTCGCGGAAAGCCGCCAGCGCTTCCGGAAAGTCGCCCGTGCCGGATCCCCCGCCTCGCCGTCGTGGAACAAGGCAAAGACCGGGTCGTCGGGAAACTGGACCCGAAGTCCGACCGGCTCTTTCAGGATCTCCCACTCCACCGCGCCGGCCGCGGCGGGCTGACCCGCCAGCGCGGCGATGGCCCGCGCCTCCAGCCCCGCGACCGGGGAAACGATCATGGGCAGGCCTTCGGTCCGCAGCCTGGCCAGCGCCGCCGTCTCCTCCCCGGCCCAGCCGGTCAGCATCAGCACGTCGCACGCGGCGGCTTCCGCCGGCTTGTCGAGCGACACCGGAACCGTCTCGGTCCACGGCAGTGCCCGCAAGGCCCGGCTCCAGATCCGCCCCATCTCCCCGTCTTTCGTGTTAAGCCCGACCCGGATGGCGCGCCGCACCGGAACCATGCAGCCCCGCCAGTCGTCGGCGCCGAACGCGTCCTCTTCCAGGTGCGCCTGGACCACAACCCGGCCCGCCTGGCGGAACAGGTGCTCGATCGACGCCGCGCCCGTGCCCCACGCCGGAACCATCAGCGTCCGGGCGATCCGGCGGTCGTCGATCTCGAACGTCACCGTCCGGCTCCGGGGTTTGCCGGAATAGTTCGCCACCTCGGCGATCACCCGCGCGGGGTCGCCCGCCAGCGGAAACATCGGCTCGGTGCGCAGGGACAGCAACGCGCCGTTCGCCGCCGCGTCCTGGACCGTCGAGAGTGTGGTCACGCGCACGTCCGGGGGGGAAACCGGCGCGGCGGTTTTCCATTGCGAGGCCTGGAAATCGGAGATGATGCAGAGCTCGCGCGCGCCCGAAGCCGGCTTCAGCAGCGCGAGCGCCAGCGCGACGGCCGCGGCGGGATCGCCCGACTCCCGCGTCACCCGCACGTCGGCAAGCCGGCTTTTCAGGTAGGCCGTGTTTGGCCCCATTTCAGGAAATACCGAATCCGGCTCGGCGTCCAGCCAGACGACGTTGGCGGTGTCGCGCGCCGACAGGCCGTCCAGCATCTGGGCGGCCTCGCCGCAGGCGGCGGCGAACCGGCTCCGGCCGCCCTCCGTCCACGCCATGGAGGCCGACCGGTCCACGATCAGGGCCAGGTGGCGGGCCGTGCCCCCCGCCTCCGGCAGGCCGTGGCGGAACAGGACCGGCCGGAGGAACAGGGCCGCCAGCGCGGCGAGCAGCAGCGTCCGGCACGCGAGGAGCAGCCAGTCCTTGGGCCGGCGTATCCGCAGCGTGTGCCGCGCGGCGCGGGCCACGAACTCGAGGGCGCTGAACCGATACCGGGGCGGCCGCGCCCGCGCGAACAGGTGCAGAAGCGGGGGGACGGCGATCAGTCCCGCCAGCCAGCCCAGCGCCACATTGTCGAAAATCAGGTTCATGACGACAGGTGGTCGAAGAGGGTGAAGTAGTGGGTGTCGGTGCGGGCCAGGGCGTAGTCCACGCTCCGCCGCGCCGCCAGGTTGCGCAGGCGTTCGATGTGCGCCCCGATCGCCCGGCGGTAGCCCGCGCGGATCGACTCGACATGGGCCACCACCCGGCGGCCCGTCTCCATGTCCTCGAAGGTCTGCAAGCCGTGCTTCTCAAGCTCCAATTCCCGCGGATCGAGCACATGGAAGAGGTGCACCCGGAATCCGCGGTGGAGATAGGGGCTCAGCGCCTTGAAGATCGAGGCGGGGTCGTCGAGGAAATCGGAGACGACGATCAGCGTGGCCCGGCGCGTCAGCAGCGGCAGGCAGCGGCCCAGCGCCGCGGCGACCCGTGTCTCCTTGCCGGGCGTGTTGGTCTCCAGCGCGTGCATGAGGGCCTGCATGTGGCGGTGCGTGCTGCCCGGCGGATGAAACGCGCGCACCTCCGTGTCGAAGAGGGTCAGCGAGACGCGGTCCGTGCGTTTCTGCACCAGATAGCTGAGGGCGGCCGTGAAGAAACTGGCATACTCCAACTTGGTCAACGGCTCCCCGAAGCCCATCGAGCCGCTGCTGTCCAGGAAGATATGGCACTCCAGGTTGGTCTCCTGCTCGAAGGTGCGCAGGTAATACCGGTCCAGGCGCGCATAGACCCGCCAGTCGATCAGCGTGGGATCGTCCCCCGGCGCATAGGCGCGGTAGTCGTGGAACTCGATCGACGCGCCCCGCTGCCGCGACATGTGCCGGCCCGCGAGATAGCCTTCGGCGAGGGCCTTGGGCGCGAACTCGTAGGAGGCGAGCCGCCGGATATCCTCCGGTTTCAGATATTTGAATCGGCTTTTCTCTTCCATGCCCCGCGATTCCTAGATCTTGACGGTCTGCAGCAGATGCTCGACGATCTGATCGGCCGAAACGCCCTCGCCGGTCGCGTTATAGTTCGGGATGATCCGGTGCCGCAGGACGTCGGCCGCCAGTTGCTGCACCTCCTCGACCGAGGCCGCCGGCCGGCCCGCGAGCAGCGCGGCGGCGCGGGCGGCTTTCACCAGCGTCTGGCTGGCCCGGGGCCCCGCGCCCCACGCCACGTAGCGCTTGACGTAATCGTCCGCCAACGCCGACGCGGGCCGCGTGGCATGGACCAGCCGGAGGACATAATCCAGCACGTGGTCCGGCAACGGCACGTCGGCGATCACGTCCTGCAGGGTCAGCACATCCTGCCGCTCCAGCACGCGCCGCACGGCCGGCACGCCTCGGCCGGTCGTGCGCAGCACCACCTCGCGCTCCTCGTCATAGGAGGGATAGTCGATTTTCAGGCAGAAGAAAAACCGGTCCAACTGCGCCTCGGGCAGCGGATAGGTTCCCTCGTGCTCGATCGGGTTCTGGGTGGCGTAGACGACGAACGGCTCCTCCAGGGGCATGGTTCGGCCGGACACCGTGACCTGCCGCTCCTGCATGGCCTCGAGCAGCGCAGCCTGGGTCTTGGGCGGCGTCCGGTTGATTTCATCCGCCAGGATCAGGTTGGCGAACACGGGGCCGGGCTTGAATTCGAACGCGCGCCGCCCCTCCCCCTGCTCCTGCAGGATCTCGCTGCCCTGGATGTCCATCGGCATCAGGTCCGGCGTGAACTGTATCCGGCGGAATTTCAGTCCCAGCATGCCGCCCAGGGTGCTGACGAGAAGCGTCTTGGCCAGCCCCGGCACGCCGATGATCAGGCAGTTCCCCCGGCAGAGCATGGCAATCAGCATCTTTTCCACGATGGCGCTTTGCCCCACGATCACCGTGGCCAGTTCCTGTTTGAGGCTTGCGACGCCCGCCTGCACCTGTTCCCACTTCGCCTGTCCCGTGTCCGCCATGTCCATTCCTCCGCGTTGGTCCGCTTATTCGATGATGTCTCCCCAGAAGGGATAGTCGCCGCCGGCCGACTCCGTCACGTTCGTTCGCCAGATCTCGTCCGGGATCCGGTACAGGCGGATCGAGGCTTCCGCCAGGGGCGCCGGGGCGCCGGCGCAGACGCGCCCCACCAGTTCCTGGAACTCCTGCTCCGAGCGGTCGCCGCGCCGCCCCGATTGGCGGCTGACCAGTTTGGCGTCCAGGTTTTCCGAGGCCGCCGCCTCGGCCGCCACCGGCGCCGGCTCCGCCGTCGTCCAGAACGTTTTCGTATCGTTCCCCTGGCGCAGCAGTCCTTTCGCCCCCGGCCCCTGCGCCTGGCCGTATATCAGCGCCGTGCCCGGCGGCAGCGCCTCGCGGCCGTCCAATTCATATTGGACCAGCATCCGGAACGAATAGTCCGACTTCCCGGGCATCCGGTCATGCCGCTCGATGGTCACTCCGTTCAACAGCGACTGGCGCCGGATTGTGATGCCCACCCGCCCGCCCGCGTTGGTGGCGGTCAGGGACTCCACGATCCGCCGCACGGCGTTGGTGGTCAGCCGGTCGCCCGCTTTCACGGGAAAACCGGCGGGCGCCGACACCACCCGGCAGGCTGCCGCCGACAATCGTTCGGCCAGGATTGCGTTGGTCGTGTCCTTGAGGGAAAAAGCCAGCGCCGACAGCGAGTCCAGTTGGGCCGTCACGGACGGGAGTTCCGCGGCCGACACGGCCGCCAGCGCGGCCTCAACGGCCGCGCGATCGACCTTGGCCGCCGCTTTCAGGCTTGGCCACTCCGGAAGGGGTTTCCCCTCCAGCCGCGCCCGGGCGCGGCGAAGCTGCATCCGGTCCCACTCCTCGCCGAACAGGCTCCGCACCGGGTAGTCGTAACCCAAGCCCTCGTTATAGAGGATTTCCATCGTTTGCGCCGCCGCCCGAGCTGCCGATCCCTGGTCTTCCACGAGCCGCTCATCCGCCAGCATGGCCCGCCAGAACGGCGCCAGCTTCTCGATGGCCAGTTCCGGCGGCGGACACTTTCGTTCTTCAAGCCGGGGGTCTCGCGGCTTCGGGAGCGCAGCAGCCGCCGGCCGCCACGGAACGGGAATGGCGGCCGGCTCAGCCTGTTTTTCCTCGCCGTTCGCTTCCGCGCCATAGACCTGTCCATAGCGGAGCATGGCCAGCAGACCGGTCAGCGTCACTTTCGCCTGCAGATTCGTCGTTTGCATGACGGTGTTCGTGATCACGTCGACCGCCGGCCCGGGGCCGGCCATCAGGGTCGCGGCTTGCAGGACATGGGAGGAAGGGATGGCATTGGAACTCACGATCGCGCTGACCATCGTCTCGAAAGAAGGCGCCGTAAACGACCGGCCGGCTTCCCCTTTCGAAAATCGTTCCAACTGCTCTTTGATCTCCCGAGTCTCCCAATCGTCACCCCGCATGCCTTCGCCGACAAACAGGTCCGGATCCGCGGCATTCGTTTCGGGCGCCGCGAGGGAGTCCCTGACCAAAGCCGAAAATTTGGCCCGGAACGCCTCGCCTTCCCGAGGCGGCAGGTGTCGCACGTACGATTCGGCCATGGACAATCCCCCGAGCGGCTTTTCCGCCATGGATATAATCAGGGGTTCCACATCCTTCCGCTCCCGGTCGCCGCCTTCCTTCATCAGAATGCCCAACGCCGTGGAAGCGTGATAGGTGTGGCCGCCCTCCCTGATGTAGGCCATGGCCAACTCGATCCGCGAATCGTTCCGGTGCGCGTCATACCAATCCCGGTACGCCCCAGTCAACCGGTCAACCTCCTCCTCACCCTTCAGCGGTAGGGCCGTCAACAAACTCCAGGCCACATCCGCCAGCGTCATGACGCCGATCCCCGCCTTGTCGTCCCCTGAACCGCCCGACCTTGCGAACGGATCGGAACCGCGTCTCTCCATCGAGCCGAGAAACGCCGCCGCGGCCGGTTCGACCCCGTTCCGCTCCTCCCGATAATCGCCGCTGGAGAGCCGCACCGGAGCGGGATTCGTGGACATGGCCAGCAGGAGCGGAATGGAGTCCATGCCGCCGTCCAGCAGGCGGACCACGGGATTCGACGCCAGCGCCGCCTCGGCGGCCGGAATCTTCGGCGCGAGTATCCAGGGATACTGCTGGATCTCATCCAGCGCTTTGCCAACGCTCTCGTTCCCGGAAAGCAGATCCCGGACACAGCCGGCCGACCAGGCGGGAAAAGAGGCGTCCGTAAAGGCGGCCATGACCGACCCGGTTGGCGCGCGGAGGGCGTTTTCCAGCCGGCCCGCCACGGCGTAATCGGCCCAGCGCGGGCCGAATCGGATCCGCAACGCGCGGAGCCGTTCGGCCAGTTCCACCGATCCGCCGCCGGCCCGCCACTCGGACAGGGCTTTCTGATAGGCCGGCGCCGCCAGCGCGCCGATGCAGGCGGATAGAAACGTCTCGGAATCGGGGTGCCGGCTCAACACCAGGTCGATCAGGGCGACGGCTTCCGATTCCAGGCCGTTCTGGTGCAAGCCGGCGGCCATGAAAAAGGCGCTCCCCAGCAGATAACGCTTCTCCTCCGACAGGTCGTTCGCTTCGATTTCGCCAAGGCTGTTGGTCAAGGCGGCGAGATACTCGGGAAACGAGAGCAACGTCCATGTCCCGCGTTTGATGCGGGCCGCTTGGGCGGTTTCCGATTCATCCCCGGCAGACTCGGCGCCGTCCTTGGAGTCAGGCTCGGCGGCCATCACGAGCAGAGGTTGTCCGAAGAGGGTGACGAACGATGCCGGCGCGTTCGAAGGCGCGGCCATCAACCAGGCGTTGGCGGCCGGAAAAACGTCGACGGTTTCCCGGCTGAATCTCCAATAGGCGTTGTCGGTCAGTTCCAGGTGAACCAGCCGGCCGCCCTTGACATCCGGATATCCCAGTTCATGAAACAGGGCAAATGCCTTGCGAAAATCCCGTTCCACGGCGCGGACGAGGCCTTGGGAAAACGGGAAACCGGAAACAATCAGGAACAGGATAAGGCCCGTGAGGCGATACACGCCCAGCCCTGTTCTCGTATAAGTGCCGAACCCTCGCAACACCGCTTCTCCCGATGTTCGATGTCTGCCTCTTAACGCAACAATACGTTTAGCCTACTCCCTTCCCAAAACGGTGCAAGCGAAAATCGGCCAAAAGATTGTGCCGACACGCGGAACATGAAACTGATCAATATCCTGTTCGACATCGATCAGTTGAAGTTGCCGATCGACGATCTGATCGGGCTTCGCATTCAAGCCTCGCTGGAACTGCTGGCCGGCGGGGAGTTGAACATCACGGAAATCGCCGCCCGCTGTGGGTTCAGCGACAGCCATTACTTCGCCCGCCAGTTCCGCCGGCGCATGGGGTTGAGCTCCCGCGAGTTCCGCGCCCAGCGGTCGCCGGATCCCGCCCGCCGAACCGTTCCGAAGCATTAGCCTGGTGCCATCTGGGTACAGGCTTGCGCCACCGCGCGGATGCGTTACTATTCCTGGACATGCATCAACGCCGGAGCCCCGTGCTTTTATTAACCGCCATTCGATATCGCCTGGAATACGCGGCCGTTCGCGCGCTGATGGCGGTGGCGGACCGGATTCCGCTTCGGTGGTGCCCCGGACTCGCCGCCGTGATCGGCGATGCCGGTTACCTCTTCGCCGCCCGCCGCCGTTCCATCGCGACGGAAAACATCCTCCGATCAAGCCTGGCGCCGAATCCCGCCTCGGCCCGGAGGATGACCCGCCGGTCCTTCCGACATTTCGCCCTGGTGCTGCTCGAAACCCTCAAAGCCCAGCGACTCATCACCCCCGCCACCCTCGCGGAACACGTGGCGTTCGAGGTGCCGCCGGAAACAGGCGCCCTGCTGGACGACCCGCGCCGCGGTTTCCTCGTCGCCTGCGGTCATTTCGGCAACTGGGAGGTGATGGGGCCGATTGTCGGGTTCCGCAAAGATTCGGCGGCCATCGCCCAACCCATGAAAAATCCGCTCGTGGAAAACCTGGTCAAGCGCCGGACGCCCGGGTCGCATTTCCGGACCATCCCCAAGGAAATCGGAAACATGATGGGACTCGTGAGGACGCTCCGGCAGGGGTGCGCGCTGGGAGTCATGATCGATCAATACGCCTTGAAAAAGCCGATCCTGGTGGATTTTCTCGGCCGCCCCGCCTGCTCGCATCGCGGCATCGCCCTGCTCCATCTCCTGACGCGCTCGCCGATCGTCTATGCCTCCTGCCGCCGGACCGGACCGCTTCGCTTTGCGATCCGCCTTTCCGAACCGCTCATGTTCGAGTCTGCCGGCGACCGGGAGAAAGACACCTTCACCATCGTGAAGGCGCTCAACGAACGGCTGGAGGCGGACATTCGCTCCGCCCCTGAACAATACCTGTGGAGCCACCGCCGCTGGCGGCCGCCGAAGCCATGGGCGCTGGCGGCGCGGTCCTCGGGCTGAAAACCATCACGGTCTGGCGCGAACCCGCGCCTGTTCCCTGGTCATGGGCGCTTCCCACGGGAAAAAGCCGAAGGCGTTTTCCCGCACCCAGCGGATCGTGCGCGCATCGACGCGTTGGATGTCGCCCCACGTGAGTTTGTCGGCAATGTCGGAGCGGAGGCACGTCAGGGTGAAGGTGATCGGCTTTCGGGTTTTCTTCGGTTTGGCTTTGCCGATCAGGGACATGGCTTTCCGGGCCGCCTTGCGGATGTTGGCGCGGGCGACGTGGAGCGGCAGGCAATCGGCGAACATCCGGCCTTTGGCGTGTTTGACCGTCGCGGTTGCGATCGGATCGAAAAACGCCTTCGCCTCGGCACAGGCGGCCGCATCGCCCGCGACCATGACCAAGGGCACGCCAAACTCCGCGGCGACCATCGCCCATTGCTCAATCTCCCCGACTCTCCTGCCATTGGCCGTGAAGTCGAAAAATTCGGTGCTGCTCTGGGTGTGATCGGCGAATCCGTTGAGCGTGCCCGCCATCGCGTGGGCGCCCAGGAAGAAGGTGCCGTCGTAGCTCTCGTCGAGCATGCCCCACCAGCGTCCGTTTGTCTTGGGATCGAAACCAGCCCTCCCTTTCAAGTCACGGGCCGTGAAATTGCCGCCGCCGCCGTGGCTGTCCAGCACGGTGATCTCCGTCGCGCCGCCCGCCACGGCCCCGTCTATGGCGGCCTGGATGTCACCCACCAGCATCCGGACCGCCCCCGGGTATTTCAGGTTTTTGGCGCCGAATACGGACGAGTCGCCGAAATTGACCGTGCCGATTCCGCTGACGCCTTCCAGGTCGGTGTGAATGTAGATCTTCATGGTTTTCCTTTTGAATTGTCTTGTTGGATCGCATCAAGAATCCGATTGCCGGCGAAATCGGCATACGCGTGATTGCCGGTCGCGGACAGATGAACACCGTCCTCGCAGACCAGCTCTTTCCAGTCGTAGTCGTCGTACGGAAGCTCGCGCGACAGATCGAAATACGCCACGCCGCACGCCGCGGCCGCTTCCGCTGCCAGGGCGTTGTACCGCGTGTACGCCTCCTGGTAGGTCCGGCCATCCGGAAACCGGAAGTGGCGGCGCGGCCGGTGATAGCCGAGCACGATCACCCGCGCCCGCGTTTCGGCGAGGCAGGCGCGGATCATGGACGCCAGATGCCGCGCGAACTCCGCCTCGTCGCTCAACGGCCGACCGCCGCGTCCCCGTTCCCAGCGGACATCGTTGGCGCCGAACTGGATGAAGACCAGGTCCGGGTCATGCGCCTTGACGCGCGTTTCGAATTCGCGCGCCGCCTGGGCCGCGGGCATGCCGCAGACGCCCTCGTTGACGATCTTCACCTCGCGCCCCGTGGAGGCCACCACCTCCGCCAGCGACCCGCACATGGCCGGCCAGCCGCTTTCCGGCCGGCCGTTGTTGGCGGCGATCGAATCGCCCCAGACGACCACGACAAACGGTTTCTGCTTCATGGTTCAATCTCCTCCATCGGCCTGGAATCGCAGCGCGATCACGCTTCCGTCGTTGCTGCCGACCACGCATTCGCTCGATCGGCGTTGACCGTCCAACTCGACCGCGCGCACGAACCGCACCCCGCTCCCGGTTGTGAACCGGGCGGTCTGTTTCCCCTTGTCGTCCAGGATGCGCATGCAGTTGTCCTCGCAATCGACCAGCAAATCCATCTTGCCGTTGCCGTCCATATCGCCGACATCCACGTCGCGCGGAACGGCGCTCGTTTTCCCGCGATACAACGGCTGGCCGGCGGCATCGAACACGTAGACGATGCCGTTGTTGGTCCCGACGATGACTTCCTTCTTCCCGTCGCCGTTGACATCGAAAAACCTGATGACCGTGACGATGGCGGCCACGCTGCGGCCGACCCGTGACTTCGTGTTCCACGGCACGCAGAACTCCATGTAGCCCATGCGGTCGCCGATGACGATATCGCCTTTCCCGTCGCCGTCGAGATCGCCCATGGCGACGGCGGAAGGTCCCGCGTGCCAGGTCATGGCGAACCCCATGATCTTGCGGCCCGTCTGCCCCTTGAGGACGTGTCCGGAATAATAGTCGTTTCCGATGGTCATCTCGCTCGAGCCGTCGCCATCGACGTCATACGCGGCCCCGCAAGTCGACGGGTGCTTGACCTGGTTCATGAACGTCCAGCGCAATTTTCCCTCGTGCGAGAAGCCGTACGCATATTCAAAGGCGCCCATGCCCACTTCAAACGTGCCGTTGGAGGCGGGATCGGACGCGAACAAAACCAGGGGGACGGCCGGAAGCGGCGATTCCCAGAGCCTCGTGCCGTCGGCATCGAGACAGGCGATGAAGGCCGGCCGGTCACGGCCGCTGGCCGTGACGATCTTCCGGTTGCCGGGCGGGCCGACCACGGCCCGCAACGGGCCCGTGATCCCGCGCAAGCCGGGAATGCTGAGCGCGGGCGTGGACCACATCGGCGTGCCGGTGGACGTGAGACAGGCCACGAACCCGTCGGAAACGCCGACCAGGATCTCGGATTTCCCATCCCCGTTGCGATCGGCCGTTTCAATCCAGCGGACATTCGTCCTCCCGCCCGCTTGAGGGTTTTCCTCATGCTCCTCGAGCGTCAACTCCCCCACCCGCGTGGCGTTCACGATCGCGTCCAGTTCGTCGAGATTCCCGCTTTCGATGACGGTTTCCAGCTCGCGCTCCTTCGACTTGTCCGCCGGAGCTCCGGCGGCCCTGAAATCCCGGCATTCCCACAACACGCGCAGTCGCGACTTCAACCTCTCGTCTTCCTTCCGACTGGCGACCGCCGCCTGGGTTTCCTCGCGCTGGCGGGCCGCCGCCGTCGCGTCGAACAGTCCGGCCAGGGTCGCCTGGCGCGCCTCGAGCGGTCCGGGCGGCGGCGGCGTGAACGAGAAACCGGTCCGACCCGGTCCGGCGTTCACCGTCGTTTCCGAGCCGGCCGATACCGTGACAACCGTCGCCTCGGCGGCATCCACAACGCCGGTGCCCGCGGCAAAATCGAGAAACACGCTTACGGGTTTCCCGGCCCGCACGGCGCCGCCGGCCACCGCCAGCCGCGTCATGCCGCAGGCGTGGAAGGACCGGCCGCCGATGTGAAACAGCGCGGCATCGGTGTCCAGGCCGGCAACCTCGCCGCACGGGCCGACGCCCACCAGCGTGAACACGCCGTCCTGCTTGACCAGCGCCACGCCGGACGCCACACTTTCCACGCCGATCGCCTCCGCCTTGGCCGGTTCGTCGGCGAAAAACAGGTTCGCGACGACGGTCTTCCTGCCTTTTTCCAGGTTCAGGGTCCGGGACTGCACGAGCCGTTGGCCGTTTTGATGCGTCTCGAGCGCATCCCCGCTCAGGTTGATCAGGCGCATCACCTGCCTCCGCTGGCTCCCGCGCCACTCGCGTCCGCTCAGCCGGGCGCCGCCCGAGGTTCGCCAGTGGCACGCGATGCCGAACTCGCCGTCCTCCTGCGCCTCAATCTCCTCGAACACCGCGAAATAGCGCTCCTTCTCCCACACGATGTTGCGCGTCCAGAGGGCGCCGTTGTAATTCGAAATCGACGTTTCCGAAAAACCCACGCCGTCGAAATCCGCGACGTTCTCGATCCGCGACAGCATCGGCAGCGCGCCGCCCATGCCGTTGCGGGAGATGATGACCGTGTTGTGCTCGGTGATGTCGGGCTCCATGTACCCGCTGTCATCGAGAAAGTCGCACCCGTTGTCGCTGAAGTTGATGATGGCGTTGGCATCGATGTGCGTGTGCGCGCCCCCGGTGAATCCCGAGAGTTGCAGATACTGGTTGGTCGTCTCGAAGCCCGCGCGGAACGACATTTTGTCGAAGTAGCGGTGGGCATGCGCGTCCTCGGGTTGCGGGGCGTCCATGGCCCGGTAGAGCCAGTGATCGAGGGGGAAGGGCTTGACGCCCAACCAGCGCACCGGCGGCGTTTCGTCAAGGCCGCTCACCATGTACCGCCCCTCCAGGATCCTCGCGGCGTAATGGCCGAAGGACATCCACGGCTTGCCCCCGCATTTCTTGAAAAACCAGAGGAAACTGCCGTCGCGGTAGTACCACGCGGCCATGGGATAGAGCACCGGATGATACTGGAAGTGCGCCTTGGTCCAGGAGAGGGAATCGCCAAATCCCCCGCTCCGGCCGAGATTGCTGGTGATCACGATGTGGTAATCCGCGGCCTTGCGGGCCATGCCCGAGGAGAAATACTGCATATTGGGCCGCACCAGGGAATATTGCAGGTTGTCGTGCCAAACCGAGTCCCCGTACCCCGTGGCATTGTCGGCGACGCGCCAGTGCTTGATCGGCGAGGCGAAATAGCGGTCCACGCGTTCGAGTATCGTGCGGCCCACGTCCAACTCAGGGTAGTAGCGGGCGAAGTACAGCCCCGCATACAAGGCGCCGCTCGGCAGGGAGCTGTTCTTGCCCGGCCCGGGATCGCCGGGTTCCTGCGTGGCGAACGGCAGCCGGAGGGTGTACGCATACAGGGTGTCCGAGATGAACGTCCGATCGTCGGCCGCGCTCACCCTGGGCTCCTCGAACAGCCTAAAGCCGTCGATGTCCGACGGCTTGCTGTCGAGCAGCGTGTCCATGTTGTTCGCGCCCGCGTCGAACTGTTCGCACTCCTCGATCGCATCCCACAGGATGGGCAGTTCGCCAAAGGAGGGCGGCCCGTTATCCTTGAATTTCTCACCCGTCTTCAACGCCAGCCAGATCCGCTCGACGGCGTGCCGGAACATCCGGCCGTAGCCGGGCGTGCGGTACCGGCGCAGGATATGCCCGCACTGGAAGGCGGTGCCCGCGGCGTCCTCCGGCGAGTCGAACCCCTTCCGGTTGACGTCGGATTCGTCGAGCGGTTTGGGCCCCTTGTCCTTTCCTTCGAGCCGGAACAAGCGGCCCACCGCCAGCGATTGGCCGGACGGCTTGAGCAGGTCCAGGAAGGCCTGCGTGGCGGCCTGCACGCCCTTGAAGTCGCTTCCCCCAAGCGAGATGAAGTTGCGCCCGTCCCCCATCGGATCGTGAACGGTCTGGACCAGGCAGCCGTTTTCGCCCGGGAACGCCGCATCCACGTCCAGCATCTCCATGCAGTAGAGCCGTTCGCTGACCTTGTTGGTCATCAGGTTGCCCAGGATGATCAGGGCCCGCTTCACGCCGCCGGTCTGGTCCAGTTCGGCATTCGCGGCGACATCCGTAAGCAGGGGCAGCGTGGCGCCCGTGTGCGCCCTGACCGCGTCAACGACCCGGCGCGCCAGGCCGATATACGCCGGATCGTCGGGCGCCGCCACCGCCGCCCGTGCCACGCCGTTCGAGACCAGCACCGTGTCCAGGTGGAAGGTCTTCAACGCGGGCAGGCGGGGCATCTCGGGGGGACGCGCCTGCAGTCCGGCGGTCAGCGCCGCCAGCGCCAGGGCAGTCGCGATTCTATTTTTGATCATGGCCGGCTTTCGCCCGGTTTCGGTTGAGAACGAGCTGTATCGCATATTCCCCGCAGCCAAGTCAAATCCCGCTTGCTCCATTCTTCGCCCAGGATCGTGATGCCGGCCGCCTTGCACACGCCCTCGAACGCCTCGAAAGCGGCCATGCGCGAGGCGGACAGCGGCCAGCGGCGTCCCATCCGCCGGACCGCGGCGCGCATCTCGTCCCAGCGCAGCAGCACGTCATACTCCAGGGGGAGCCGCGCCATCGCCACCCGGGCATGCAACTCCCGATCGCCCGCCGTCCGCCGCAGCGCCTCCGCGAAATCGGCCAACCCGTCCAGCACCACCTTCGGCGTCAGCCAGGGCGCGTCCGGCTCCGCGTTCAGGTCCAGGTAGGCTCCCACCCGGCCCTCGGGATAGCCGCGCGTCTTCAAACACTTCCGGATATTCGCCGAACCCGCGTACTGGTTGATCCGCATCGCCGCCGCATACACCCGGCGCATGTACCGTTCGATCGGCTTTCCGGCCGGCCCGTAATAGCCATGCAGGAACTCCCGGATCAGCGCGTCCCCGTCCGCATCCGGCTTCCACATCAACTGCAGCAGCACCCAGGTTTTCAATTCCGCCATCTCGCCGCCCGGGCACGTGCGGCTTCCCTCGGGGAACATCCCCTTCACGTGATGGGCATGGAACAGCCGCATGTTGGGCGCCAGCACGAACCAGTTCGGATGCGGCAGCGTGTAATGCGCGAAATTCGCCGCGTAGTCCCAGACGTAGAGCCGCTTGCTGATGCGCGACCAGGCGCGCAGGTCCCGCATGAACGGCCGGTTGTTGGGGTGGTCCAGCGGATGCAAAAAATCGCATTCGAAGGTGCACAGCCGCACGATCACGTTCCGCCGCGGCCGGATGCCGCGCGGGGCCTTCCTCGTGTAGAGGTAGGCCAGCGTGTCCACCGCCACGCGCGGGAACTCCGGCTCGATCGCCGCGGCCACCTTGTTGACGAAGCGCAACATCGATCCAGCCGGGCTCCCCGCGCGCGCGTCCACCTTCGCGCAGGCCGGACAACGGCAATAGATGTGATTGTCCATCTGCGAGACGCTGATGATCTCGGCCTCCGGCTTCGCCCGCAGGATCCGCCTCACGCCCTCGATCGTTTCCGCCAGCACCTCGGGCCGGCTCAGGCACAACTGGTCCGGGTTCGGCCGGCCGTCCACGATCGCGTGCCACTCCGGATGGGCCAGCACCTTTTCATTCGGAATCAGGGTGCCGATCATGGTGTGCACAAAGGCCGCATACGAGCGACTGCCGCCCCACTCGTCCGGAATGCCGCTCATATTCGTCCGGTTCGCCGTCATCCATGCCCAGTCCCGCCGGAACCAGTAATCCGTTTCACGAAGTTCCATAGGCGGAACCTCGCGGATCGCCAAGTCCCGGGGAATCCTCGGCGCCCGCCGGGGAATGAAGGACGCGTCCGGCGTCCACCACCGGCAGCCGAGAACCCGCTCCAGGAAAACAAAGACCGCATACAACGTGCCCCGCTTCGCGCCGGGGGCGCCCGTGAGGATGACCGTGTCGTCCGTGCGGCGAATGAGGAACCCCTCCTCCCCCAAACCCTTCCAGTCGCGCGGGCGCACGCCGGAGGCCCGCGCCGCGTCCGGCCCGACCGCGAAGCCGATACGTTCCTGTTCAGGGAACGGCATGCGCGCGAGATGATCCCGCAACTGCTCCGCCGCCTTCCGCTCCACCCCCGTTGCTGCCGATCCCAACTCGATTTTCATGTTTCGCCCGTTCATCTTGTTATTCATGGCTTTCCGGGTTTGAATCGATCCACGCCGTTCGCCCAACCCGCGAAACTCTCCAGCGCGCTCCAGTGTTTCAGCCCGGCCGGATAGCGGGCTTCCAGCGCCTTCAACGCGGCCATGGTCTCGTTCCGCCTGGCGTTCAGCGTGTCGTACGCCCTGGCCGCCGCCTGGTCGATTGCGCGACGTTTTGCCGGATCCCGGGTCTCCCCCGTGTAGAACTCGTCGAACGCGCTGAGCGGCGTCGTGACCGCGACCAGCAGGGGCCATGAGCCCGCCCCGATGAACTTCTCCGCCGTCTCCCGGATCGAGCGCAAGGCGGACGCCTTCTTCTCCTTGCCATACGCCTCGGGATTCCACTGGAAATCGCCGGAGAGGGTGTCCGTCACGCAGTAGCGGGGAATGTCGCCGCCGTTGAACCCATACCAGCCCAGCACGTCGAACTGCCCGTCCCAGTCATTCTGCCAGAGCGAATCGAGCGGATCGGTCGGATAGTGCCGCCGCGCGAGGTGGCACCAGTAGGCGGCGCAATTCTGCCAGCGATAGGGTTTGCGCTTCGTGAGCCCCGACCACCACTCGTAATGCTCGCGGGTCGCCAGCGTCGTCGCATTGACCTGCCGCCCGCTCCAGAACACGTCCACCTCCAACGGCCAGCGGTCGCCGATCATGCGAAGGTATTCCTCCCGATCCTCGCCGTACGACCGCCATCCCGAGCCGCCCGGTCCCCAATAAAACGGCGGACACACCAGGAGCCGGGCTTTCGGGTAGTCCTTCTTGACTCGCGCGAGCACGCTGGTGACCACGAACGTATCGACTTCGCGCGCCGTCCCGAGCCGCTCCTGGTCGTAGGGCGTGATCGGGAAACGGATGTCGTCAAGAAGGATCGCCAGATGCCCGCCCGCCTGCTCCGCCTGACGGGCGTAATAGGTCAACGCCCGGACCGACGCCTCGTCGGCGCTCAGTTTGTGCGCCAGTTCGTCGGGCGAACTGGCCCCGGCCGCATGGGGCCGGATGCCCGCCCACCAGGAAATGCCGAGCGGCGTCAGGTTCCGGCCCATCGCGGCCAGGTCCTCCTCGATGTGCGCGTCCGGCGGCATCAGGTCCGGATGCTTCCAGTCGCGCGAATAACAGTCCGCCTCGATCAGCTTCTGATAACAGGGCTCGTTGAACTTCCCGACCAGCATCAACAGCCGGTTCTGCCGGAGCCGGAGCTCGGTGTTCGGATGGGACAGGATGGTCCCGTTCCGGTTTCGCGCGGGATGGAAGAAATCGGAGCCGGTGAGAATCAGCCCGCGTTTCTTCAACCTCGGATAATCGGCCACCGACACCGCGCGCGCCAGGGTCCGGCCATCCTTCCAATGGATCATCTGCATCAGGCTGGCGATGGACCACAGCGTTCCCAGCCGGTCGTGCCCCTTCAGGACGAAGAGCGGCTTGTCGCCGTTCTTCGCGGCATGCAGGATATAGCCCTCGTCCCGCTGCGGAACGGCTGGAAGGCCATGAACCGACCGCGCCTCCTTCGTGTCGCCCAGCGACACCACCGCCGTGTGCGCGACGCCGGGCGACCGGACCACGGCGGCCTGACCGCCATACCGCACAATCCGTTCCACGAGCACATCGACCAGCGGCCCGGGATTCTCGACATCCTTTCCCACGACGATCGCCACGTGGCCCATCGGCACGAATTCGTCGCGGTATTCCACCTGCTGCGGCGTGGGGATAATGGCGCCCGTGTAATACGGCGCCATCAGCGGATCGTTCCGAAGCCGTTCCTCCACCGTGCCGGGCATGATCGCGGGCATGACGGGAAGGGCGCCCCGCAACTCCGCGATCGCCTTGTCGAACCGAGCCGTCAAGTCGTCCATTTGCGCCTGGGGCAGCATCTGCTCGGATACCGCCTCTCGGCTCAACACCGGCTGGTCCGCCGTCAGCTCCGCGGCCTCCAGCTTCTCGATCCGGGCATCCGTTTCCGCGCGCACCTCCCGATACCGGGCATCCAGCCGGTTCATCGCTTGCTGGAGTTCGTTGGTCAGCGCCCGGCCGCGGGCTTGTGTTTCGCCCGACAGGACCCGGTTCAGTTCGCCAAGCGCAAACATCCGCTTCTCCAGGACGCGCCGCAACCTGAGATGCATTTCCGGAACCCGGCTGATCGACCCGTTCCACAGGCTTTCGTTCCGCGTCCAATCGCTCTTTTTCTCCTGGCGCAGGAAATCCAGGTCAGCCATCGCCCGGTTCGCTTCAGTCTCCGAGGCTGAGCGCGGTGGCGCCGAGGCCAGCCATTCCAGGCAGGCCAGGAGCAGTTTGGGTGCGGGCAAGGACGGCTTCCCGGCATCCATGCGGCAGAACGAGCCGCCGAACAACACATAACGGCCGCCGTAAGCCGGGCCGCACAACCCGACGGGCGTTTGATTCGTGGCGGCAAAGACCTCGCCCGCGGGGCCGGGTTTCGCTTTCAGGTAGACCGGGTCGCTGAGGGGATACGCCGCGCCCATGGCCTTGGCCAGATCGTTTTCGCCAACGGGAGAAAAGGCCTGGCCGTTTCCATAGCCGTCGGATATGCCCACCTGCGGGAACAGCGGCCGCCTGGAGGTGACCACGGCGCTGTCCAGCAGCCCTTTTCCGCCCGCCACGAACCGGACCAGGTTGCGCCGGGCCTTAAACCCGGCCAGGCCATAGACATCCCACCCGCCGGGCATGAAAATCACGTCCAAACCCGCCAATTTGGCCCCCTCGTCGAGATCGGCGTTCCCGAGCGTGACCACCGTCCATCCAGCCGCACTCAACGTGTTCGTGATCGCGGCTGTGGCGTACCGGGGCGACACCGTCCACAGCCCCACCGTTTTTCCGAACCCTGTGGAATTCATGGACAGGCCGGCCAACAGCGCGGCCACCACCGTTAACGCCCGAATCGATCGAGTCATGATTTTCCTCGTTTCCCAGTCGGAACGGCTTATTGGATATAAATTAAAAGTAAAGCAGGTTCGGCAGACTTGATCAATCCATTATCCATTATCTGTCGTGTAGCTTTCAAAACAGGAATGGTCCGACCTTCTTACCGAGGGCGGTTGGTAAACAGGATGGTGGGATATTTTTCCTTCTTGGGCCGTTCTTTGAGGACGGAAAAGGATCCGTCGAGATGTTCGCAAATGACAGCCCAGGTTCCCGGTGCGCCTCGTGTCGGGGACTCCCTTCCTTCCAAGAGAACACGCCCCCCTTTGCCAATGATCGTGGGGTGCCAGGTGGCCCAGACATACGGCCACCAAGGTTCCTGCGGGACGGAACGCAGTTTGAGCCTTCCTTTCGCCATCGCCATGTCCGGGGCCGTGGTGCAAGGGGCGTGCGGGAACGGCGGGCCGCGTGCGATTGTCCGGCGATCGCGTGGATGCTTTCTTGTCCAGCCGCGGCTCGCCGGACGGCGCGACCGTTGCCTGCCCCGAGATTGTCGAGGGGAAAAGGCGCGCGCGTGCCGGTCTTCCGCACCGCGCCTGGTTAAACGCCGCCTTTGCGCGAAGCGACCCGTATGAGGCTGGCATGGCCGGTGCCGCCGTAGGCAAGCAGCGGACATGCCAGCCGGGCTAGAGGTATCACGGTTCGCTCACCGTCACGAATTCGCCCAGGTTCGTAAACAAGTTTCGCTTCGGATCGAATTCCAAGTTCCGATCGTTCGGCGACGGATTCAGGTAGTAGGTGAAGATGACGCAAATAGACCTCATATCTCGACATTCGACATTTCACACATGGCCTGCCTCAGCCACGCCGCGCGGGCCTCGTCCTTTTCCGCCAGCCGGCCGAATCGCTCCACCGCCTTGCCGACCGTCTTGTATTGGCC
>CAZSUH010000019.1:9961-34513 GCA_964609905.1 uncultured Verrucomicrobiota bacterium | reverse complement strand
CAGGAGGAACATGCAGTCGATCAGGGGAACCATCTCGACGCGCGCTTTGCGTTCCTCGTATCCGCTATCGAGATGCATGCTCCTGCCCCTTCCGGTAGACGACTTCGAACTGGGTCGCCAACTGCTCCAGGCGCCGGGTTTCGCGCTGAATGCGGGAAATGAAATAATTGAACGGCAACAAGGTGCCCAGGGCAATGACAAGCCCCGCCGCCGTGGTGATCAGCGCCTCGGCGATGCCCGCGGAGACGCCGCGGGGGTCCTGAATCTGGAGATTGCCCAACAGATCGAAGGATTTGATGATTCCCGTCACCGTGCCCAGGATGCCGAGCATGGGCGCCATGGTGATGATGGTGTCCAGAATCGGCATGCCTTTCTTCATCCGGGCGATCTCCTCGCTCGCCGCCACCTCCATGGCCTCATGCAGCCCATGCTCCCGGTGCTCCAAGCCGGCGCGCACCATGCGGGTCGGCGCGCAGCAGGCCCCTTTCCCCTCGAGCGCGGCCTGGTTGAAGTCCCCTTTCTGGGTCAGCTCGAACATCCGATCCAGAAGAAACCGGTCGCGGGTCAACGCCTCCCGCGCCCAGAAAAAAACCCGCTCGAGAATCACGGTCAGGGCCGCCAGCGAACACGCCAGAAGGGGCCACATCACCGGGCCGCCCCGTTGCATCAGTTCGGTCATACACGCGCTCCTTTCAGTACGTCATGCTCACGCCGGCCCGCCAGTTGCGGCCGGGCGCGGGATAATAGCCGTCTTCGGCGAACCCCTTGTAGGCCACGGTCGCATAGGTTTTATCCCCGACGTTATCCACGCCGATAAACGCCGAATAGCGCTTCCCCCGGGGCTGGTACCGTGCCATCATGTTGACGATGGTATAAGCGTCCAGCTTGTCCCCTGCGTTCATCACGTCCCCGCCCAACGGACACTCCCCCGCGTAGCGCACCGTGGTGTCCAGCCACAGTTCCTTGGGCAATCCGATCCGCACGGTGCCGGACGCCAGTTGCTCGGGCACGAGGGGCACCTCCTTGCCGTCGTTCGGACCGGACGTGAATTCCGCGTCGGTGTGCGTGTAGGTGCCCTCGAATTCCAACCGCCCCTGGATGGGCGCCCATCGACCCCAGAGTTCCGCGCCCTGCCGGCACGTCTCGTCCAGGTTCTCGTTGCGGTTCGCGATCGGATCCCAGGCCACCTCATCCCGCATATCGAGGCGGAACAGGGTCAGCCCCGCCTGCCAGGCGGGATCGGCTCCGAACTCCACGCCGGCCTCGGTGTTCAACCCTTTTTCCGCGTCCAAGTCCCGATAAAAGGTGTCCGAGCCGAAGCCATAATAGCTGATCTGCTCGTCCAGAAACGGGTACCGATACACCGATCCCGCCCGGACAAAGGCCTTGGAACCCGGCTCGAACGCATAGGTCAGGCCGGCTTCCCAGGCCTGCCCGTGTTCCGTGAGTTCGTCGTCCAGCACGGTCGCGCCGTAGGAATCGGCGTCCGCCGTAACCCGCGTCACCTCCACGCGAACGCCCGCATTCAGGATCCAGGCCGGCGTCAACTCCACCTGGTGCCGCACATAACTGCCCACCGTCTCCTTTTCCAGGTCCGCGGCAATGGTCCTGCTCGTGTGCGCAACATCGCCGTATCGGTCCACGGTCAGCCCGTCCTGGTAAAGGTCCAGTCCCACAATCGTGCGATGGGGAAGCCCCGCCCAGGCGCTGTCGACGGTCACGCGCGGCTGGGCCGACAGGCTGTTCAGCGTCGTGTCGCTGAACATATACCAACTCGCCACGTCGCTCGCCGTTTCCTTGCCGGACCACCCCAAACCCAGGTCAAAGCGGGCGCCGTTGTCCGCTTCGGCAAAATAGTCCAATCCGGCGTTGCCATACACGTTGTCCGTGCTGTCGCCCGGATTGTGACTTTTCTCGGGATCGTCTTTCATCTCGGCCTTGGTGAGGTCGCCCGGCAATTCGTAATCGCTGCGATACCACGATCCCGCGAGCGACATGCCCGAGGCGGGGGAGAAATCGCAGCCGATCCGGCCGCCCACGCCGGCCGCCTCGTACCCGCTCCGATCGCGGAATCCGCTTGACTGCTGCCATTCGGCGTTCGCGGCATACGACAGCGGAACCGATCCGTTCGACGAACCCGCGGCGCCCGCCCGACCGATGGTCGTGTTGTAGCTGCCCGCCATGAACGAGAGCTCGGTCCGGGGTTCCGCCGAGCCTTGCTTCGTGAGGATGTTGATCACGCCCTGCGAGGCCATGTCGCCGTACAACGCGCTTTGCGAGCCGCGAAGCACTTCCACGCGTTCGATCTGGTTGAGCGGGATCTGCAGCCAGTTCATGGCGGCCATGTCCGGGTTGTTCAGCCGGCGACCGTCCAGAAGCACGAGCACGCGCCCCTGGCTGTTTTCGCCTCCGCCCCGCATGGCCACTTCCGCCACCGGCCCGCTCAGGCTGCGGATATTCACGCCGGGCACGTCGCGGAGCACGTCGGAAAGATTGTTCGCGGCTTTCCGCTCGATCTGTTCCGAGGTGATCACCGACATGCTGGAGGGCGTCCGCGCCGCGTCGGTCCATTCCCGGGTGGCCGTCACCACGATCTCCGTGTCGTTGCTTCGTGTCACAGACTCCTGCGCCGACGCGGCCAGAGCCGCGCCCACCATCGTCATAACGCCACACCGAATCAATTGCCTCATGGCGGATTACCCTTTCATTCGGATCGACAAGCCCGCCGCCATGAACAACACGTCATCCGCCAGCACGGCCATCCTCTGGTTCACGCGGCCGAGCGCATCCCGGAATATCCGGCCCAACGGCGTGGGCGGCACGATCCCCAGACCCACCTCGTTGCTGACGACAATCCAGCGGGCCGGGCTTTCCCGCATCACGGCCGCCAGCTCCTCGATGAGCGCCACGGCCTTCGATTCCGCCTCGGCCGCGGGAGCCGACTCGCCCAGGTCGCATACGACATTGCTGACCAGCAGGGTCAGGCAATCCAGCAGGACCACCTTCTCCCGGCCGGTAAGGGCTTCCCGCAGCAGACGTCCCGTGTCGACGGGCGCCTCGAGCGTCCGCCAGCCGAACGACGCCCGATCGGCCTGGTGCCGCTGGATGCGCGCCCGCATCTCGTTGTCAAGCGGCTGTCCGGTGGCCACGAACAACACCTCCCGGCCGCCCTGTTCGCGGGCCAGCCGTTCCGCCAGCGCGCTTTTGCCGCTTCGGCCGCCGCCCAGAATCAACGACCAATGCCCGCGCACACTCATGCTACCGCTGCTCATGCCGCCTCCCCGTTTTCGCGCATCACGTCCAGCGATTCCGCCAGGTCCCGTTCGTTGAACACTTCCAGGGTCAGCACCCCGGAAAACCGCGCCGTCAGCAACTGCAGAATCGACTCGAGTTCCGCCGTCGTCATATGGCGCAGCGACTGATGATCGCGCGTGCCGACCCCGTGCAGGTGCACGATCCGCGTGCGCGGCAACCATGTTTCTAAAACAGGAACGACATTGCTTCCCTGGAGCGCCAGGTGACCGATATCCGCGGTCCGGCTGACCGGCACGCGTTCCAGCACGGGCGCGAACGCTTCCGGATCCCAGGTTTCCAGGTTCTCGATGCACAACAGGGCCGGGTCCGGAACCCAGGCGGCCGCGGTTTCCAGCGCGCGCACCGCCTGGTTTTGCCAGGTTTGCAACGAAAGCGGCTGCTCCCGGCACGTCCCCCAGGGCGGCGCCAGCCGCGACGCGTCGAGATGAAGCGTGTAGCCGACGGGATCCAGGTCGCGGGTGGCGTCGATCACCCGGCGGGCTTTGAGCAGGGACTCGTGTTCGGCGGCGCCGCCATCGGCCAGGCGCAGATCCAGGGGCAGATGCACGGTGTAGGTCAGCCCATGCCGCCGCGCCCGCTCCCGCAACGCCCGGCGCAGCGCGGCGTCCGGCAGATTGCTCCCGTGCGTGTCCGTTTCGAACAGCACCAACTGGATGTCCGAGACCCGCCCCGCCAGATGATCCACATTGGACAGGATGTCCGCCGGAATAATGTAGGATGTCGTGCCGATCCGATACATGCGTCTTCCTTTATCCCTTCAGGCTCACGACCAGCAGCGCCGCGGTTTCCCCGAGTTCCACGATCGCGCCCAGCACATCTCCCGTAACGCCCCCGATCCGCCGCCGGGCCAGAACAGCAACCCCCGCTCCCGTGACGCCGGCCGCCAGGAGCATCGCCACGCCCCGCCAGCCGCCGAGCACGGCCACGAGCAGCGCGGTCGCGCCGGCCGTAGCGACCTGGCCAAAACCCAATCCTTCGCGCACCTTGGCGCCCATGCCGCCGGGCCGGGCCAGCGGGAAGCGGGAATCCGCCGCAATCGCCACCAGCACGGCCCGCGCGGTCACGGGCGCCACCGCAAACGGCCACAGCGCCTCCACCTGCTTCCAGAACCCGGCGACGCCGAGCGACAGGGACGCCACGTAGGACGCGGCCCCGACTTTACACGCCAACAGGAGAATCAAGCCGATCGTTCCAAAGCTCCCGAGCCGGGGATCGGCCATGATCTCCAGCCGGCGCTCCGTCGATACCGGCGTGAAAAACGCGTCCGCGCAATCGCCCCAGCCGTCCCAATGCATCGCCCCGGTCAACGCCGCCCAGAGCGAGACGATCAGCGCTCCGGTCATGAGCGGAAACGGTTCCGCCACGGCGGTCCAAACCCAGACAAACGCCATCAGGATCAGGCCGATCGCCAGACCCGCCGCAGGAAACCAGCCGGTCAACTCGCCCCAGCGCAACTCCGGCTCCCAGTCGACCCGGACCGGCAGCCGCGTGAGCAGACTCAACGCCTGGAGAAACTTGCGCATGTTACTCCACCTTGACCCCGGCCTCGGCAAACGTGGCCATATCCGCGAGCACGCACGCCGCCGTTTCAACCAGATTCATGGCCAGGACCGCGCCCGTCCCCTCGCCCAGCCGCATGCCCAGATCGAGCAGGGGCTTGAGTCCCAGCCAGCCGAGGGCCAGGTCGTGCGCCGGCTCGGCGGACCGGTGCCCCGCGATCAGGAACCCCTTGGCTCCGGGTTCGATCAGGACAGCCGCCATGGCCGCCGCCGTGGCGATGAAGCCGTCCACCATGACGGGCACTCGGCGGACGCCCGCCTGCAGCATGGCCCCGGTCATGGCGGCAATCTCGAAACCGCCCACCTTGGCCAGCAGGTCCAGCCCGTCCGCCGCGTCGGGCTTGTTGACCGCCAGCGCCCTTTCGATCAACACAACCTTCCGCGCGATGGCCTCCGAGTTGATGCCCGTGCCGGGCCCGGTAATGCCCCGGGGCGGGCAGCCGGTAATCGCGCTCACCATGGCCGTGGCGGGAGTCGTGTTGCCGATGCCCATCTCTCCGCAGGCCAGCAGATCGAGCCCCTGCTCGATTTCCGCCTCCACGCATCGGGCGCCCAGCGCGATGGCGGCCTCCGCCTGGTCACGGCTCATGGCCGGCCCCTTGGAGATGTCCTGAGCGCCCGGGGCCACCTTTCCCCGCACCAGATGGCGCAAGGCCGGCAGGTCCGACCGGACGCCCGCGTCCACCACCGTCACCCGCGCCCCGAGCTGGCGGGCGATCGCGTTGATGCCGGCGCCTCCGGCGATGAAATTAAAGATCATCTGCCGGGTCACCTCGGAAGGCGCGATGCTCACGCCGTGCGCCGCCACGCCGTGGTCGCCGGCAAAAACCAGAACGGCTTTGCGGCGGGGAACCGGCGGCGGACAACAGCCGGTTATGCCCGCCAGTTGCACGCCCAGGTCCTCCAGGCGGCCCAGGCTGCCCGCGGGTTTGGTCAGTTGATCGTGGCGGGCGCGGGCGGCCTGCATGGCAGCTTCGTCCAACGCCTTTATTTCGAAACGCATCATGGCTGCTCCGCGTGGAGGGGTGAGAAACAGTCGCGAAGCCGGGACACGCTTTGCATCACGCGGGGCCCGGGTCGCAGGGTCAGGTTGACATCGAATTCCGTATAAATCCGGCGCCGTCGCACGGCGTCCAGCGTGGCCAGGGCCGGGGCCTTGTAGAGCCGCTCCGCCGCCCGTTCCGGCGCGCCGTGATAGAGGCAGAACACTGCCTCGGGATTGCGTTGAATCAGCCATTCGGGAGAGGCCTGAAAGTAGGGCTTGTCCACCGTGTCCCCGATGTTCGTTCCGCCGGCCAGCGCGATCAGTTCCGAGACGAACGAGCCCCGGCCGACCGTGTAGAACGGGTCGTCCCACAACGCGACAAAGACGGTGGGGCGGCCCGGATTTGACGGAGCGGCCCGGGCAGCTTCGATTTCGGCGCGGAGCGCGCGGGCCAGCCGATCGCCATTGTCCCGCTGGCCGGCCAGTTCGCCGATCGTGGCAATGGCCTTGGGAATCTCGTCAAGCCGGGAGCAGGGAATCCAGCGGGCGTCCAGGCCGCGCTCCCTCAGCCGATTCGCCAGCGCCTTGTCCGCCATGTCCACATACACGATGCAGGTGGGCTGCACCGCGACCAGCATTTCGAGGGAGGGTTCCCCATACCCGCCGACCACGGGTACGGCGCGCGTTTCGGGCGGGAAATCGCAGGCGGAAGAGCGCCCGACCAGGTTGGAGCCGGCGCCCACGGCCCAAATCATCTCCGTCAGATTGGGGGCCAGGGAAACGATCCGAGGCCCGGCAGCGGGGGAAAGCGGCATTTCCGCGCGTTTTCCACAACCGGCGGCCAGAAAAGCGGCCACGACGATAAGGCGACAAGCCATCATGCTCTTCACTCGCGAAAGAGAGGCGGCAGGCGAACGAAAACGTCTTCTGGCTTCCGGCATCAAGCCCGGCCCTCTCCTTCCCATCCGCACCCGCGGACAGTGGATTCACGAGGGCCGGTAGCCGGTTACAGCGGCGCGACCGCGTCCGAGTTGCACGGACTTCCGTTTTTCCGTTCGCCAATCATGCGTGAAACAACAACTGACAAACTATCACGCGGCGGCCGGAAAAGAAAACAGTTTTTTTCGCGCACACATGAACGCGGAACCGGAACGGTCTCAATTTCAGAGAACGGCCTTACTCGTTCTCCAGACTTCGGAGTTGGATCTGCCATTCCGTATAAAACCGCCCCAGCGCATACCAGCCGCGCCACATCAGGAAGGCGACCAGCAGGGCGCCCGCCACCACCACCGACCAGCGTGGTAAGAGCGCCGAACTGAGCAGGAATGTGAGCGCGGCCACGGCGGCCAGGCCCAGGCTGGTGATGACGTTGGCCATCAACATGCGAAGGCGATACACCCAGGGCGCGCCCGAATGCGCCGGCACGCAGAGTTCCGCGGCCATCATGGCCAACGCATGCGTTTTCCGAATCACCGTCACATACAGCGGCATCGACATCAGCATGGCGCCAAGCCAGAAAACGGCATCCGGCCCGCCCGCCCAGGAAGGCACCCAGTCAAAAAGAATCGGCCAACGGGAGAGAAACCGGGCCAATCCGAAAACAGAGGCGATCAGCAGCAGATTCAGCACAATCACCCAGAACGAACGGCGCACGGCCCGTCCGAGCGCTGTGTCGAACCGCTTGCTCCCCAACCATTCCAGCCAGCCCGTGTATTGGCGAACCCGCTCCACCCATGACACCGGAAACAGCCGACCCAACTCGCGGATCGCCGATTCGGTGGCACGCTGTAACAGCGGATTCAGTGTCATCGTCACCAGCACGACGCCCGCCGACACATGAAGCATGGAAGGCGGCAGAGCGCCAAGCGAAACCCCCAGGGTGGCCACGATCAGCGCGAATTCGCACACTTGCGCCAAACCCGCGCCCGCGCGCAGGGCCATGGCCGGCGCCAGACCCGCGCCCATCGAGACCACCGTGCAGGCCAGCAGTTTGCCTCCGATCACCAGGGCGCTCAGAAGCGCAATCAGGGGCGCGTGGGCCCACAGCATCACCGGATTCAGCTCCAGACCGATATAGACGAAAAAAACCGACACGAACAACTGTTCGAGCGAGCGAATCACCGGCTCCCGGCGCTGAAACGCGCGCGGGGACTCGCCGATCACCGCCCCGATCACGAACGCCCCGAGCGCAAGACTCAATTCCAGCCGGTAGGCCACATAGCTGACCAGAAAGCCCAGGCCGGCCATGACCAGCAACATCGTTTCAGGATGCCCCACCCGCTCCACATACCGCAACAGACGGGGCACCAAAAGAAAGCCGAACACCGTCACGCTCGCGAGAAAAACGGCCAGTTCGAACACGCGCATCGCCACCGCGCCGGCTTGAACGGCCTGTTGCAACGCCAATCCGTTCAACAGCGCGATCAGCGCGATCGACAAAACATCCTCCAACACCGTGACGCCCACCACGAACCGGCCGAACCGGCCGCCGGCTTCATCGTGCCCGCCCAGCAGTTTGGCCAGCACCACGGTCGAGGAATCGCAAAGCATCACGCCTAAAAATACGCGAGCCAATGTGTTCCAGCCCAGAAAACCGCCCGCCATCCACCCGAGCCAGATCATAAAGGACGCGTCAATCAGCGCCACGACGATCGGTCCGTAGCCGGTCTCCCGAAGGCGGGTGGGATTGAAACTCATGCCCAGCGACATCATCAAAAAAATGATGCCCAGCGAGCCGAGCGTCTGAATGGTGGCCGGCGAACTGACCACATAGAAAGGCGCGTGCGGTCCCAGCAGAACGCCAACGACGATATAGCCCAACACGCGGGGAATCCGGAATCGATCGCAGAAAAGAGCCGCGATTGCCGCCCCGGCCACAACCAACGCCAAGTCCGTTAAAAAGGGAAAGGAATCCATGTCGGATAACGATCGAAACATCCAAACCGGTTTCCCTCCATGGGTAACCGAACTTGGCGTTCGCTCTTTGTGTTATCTCACACTCACACGCGAGCGTCAATCACAACCGCTTGTCGAAGCCGTTTGCCCACGCCCCTCGCGCTGTTCGGTGCCGACCCCGTCTTGCTGAAGAATCGCCTCGTAGAAGTTTTCCCGTCCGGCCCGGCGGGCAACGGACTGGCTGATCAGCGTGCCCAGCATGAGTGCGGGCACCAAATCGAACTGGTGCGTCATTTCGAAAATCATCAGCAGCGCGGTCAACGGCGCCCGGACCGTGGCGCCAAAACAGGCGCTCATGCCGACCGCGGCCAGCAACACGGTTTCGTGGCTGGTCAACGGCAGACCAAGCGCGCCCAAACCCGCCAGGGCAAACCCCGTCATACCGCCCATGAACAGGGTGGGCGAAAAAATGCCGCCGCAGCCCCCCCATCCGTAGGAACAGACCGTGGCCGGCAGCTTGGCGATCAACAGCAGCAGGGCCGTGGAACCGGCGATGCCCACTCCGAGCGCTTCCGATAAATCGTCATACCCCAGGCTGAAAACCCCAAGTTTGCCGACCGTCGCGAACACGGCAACCCCGAGCGCCCAGGTGATCAGGCCTCCGGTCAGGGGACGCAACCACAGGGGAATCCGGCTGCGCGCCCGAACCTGTTCGCGCAGTTGCAGCGTGGCGCGTTGGAACAAAATGCCCACCCAGGAGGAGGCAGCCGCCACCACGGGAACCAGCAGATAGACGCGCCAACTGACGGATTGAATGGTCGGCAGGTCGAACGCCGGCTGCGTGCCCACCGCCGCATACGCGATGAACGCGCCCGCCACGGCCGAGAAAAGGGCCGGCCCCAGAAAACGACTGTTCAAATCGCCGATCAATTCTTCCAGTACAAACGTGACCGCCGCGATCGGCGTGTTAAACGCCGCTGCGAGTCCCGCCGCCGCGCCTGCCGCCGCCGCCACGCGCCGATGCCGGCGCGGAATGCCCAACTGCCCGGCCACCACGGACGCCGTTGCCCCGCTGGCAAAAACCGTCGGCCCCTCCCGCCCCAAGCTTGACCCGCCGCCCAGACTGATCACTCCGGCCGCCAACTTCACCCAGGCGGCCCGCCAGGGCATCGAACCCGAGTCTTTCCAGTAGGCGAGTTTGAGCTGGGGAATGCCGCTGCCCGCCGCGTCCTGGCGAAACCGGTGCAGCATGAACCCCACGAGCAGGGTGGACACCACAACCGCCACCAGGCTGCCGGCCGCAAAGACCGGCAGCCCAAGGGCCGCCAACCGCGGGAAAATGAGGCGGTACAGGCCATTGCTCGCGAGCAGGAAAACGACGGCCACCACGCCGCCGGTCACCCCGTAAATCAGTGTCAACAGCCAAAGCCGCGGCTTTTCCGGAATCCGCTTCCACACCGCCATCAACCCCTGTCGAATCGTTTCCATCGGTACATTATTGTATACTTATTGCAATGAATATTTACAAGAATCGAGCCGATTGCGCTGTTCGCAGCAGCCCATCCCTATTGAGTGATCGGGTCGGCTCAGGTTCGTATGCGGAGAGCCGTTATGGCGCGGCCAGATCGGCCGACGCCGCCTCGGCTTCATTCGTCTCCGTTGCCCCGTCCCCGACGCCGATCAGGTTTTTCATGCCGCCTGCCATTTTCCCCACGCCTTTCCCGATCGCCTTGGCGCCGTCCCCCACCAACCCGACGGCTCCGGTCACCACCTGGGTCACCGACTTGGCGATGGCGCCAAACACCTTCCTGACCACCTCCACGGGGCTGGCGCCCTGCTTCCCCTCTTCCTTGCCGATGTCCGTCATATGGATGTCGGGCAGCGGGATCGGCGCGGCAGCGCCCATGGCCAGCGTGGCGCTCAACCGCACCCGCGCGTCCTTGATCAGAAAGTCCTCAATAACCACCTTTTTGCCGCTGGCGGACGCGCTGTCGGATTCCTTACCGGTCTCCGGCTCAGCCTGACTCCCGGTTCCCTCCAACTGTTCAAGGAGGCGGCCAATGTTGCTTTTCCCGAGTCCCAGTTCGTAGACAAATTCCGGTTCCTTGACATGGATGCGCCGGATCACGACGGTGTCGCGGAACAGCGACTTGACGTCTAAGTCGACGGCGACCTCCCCGACCCGGATCATGTGTTCGGTCTTGAACCCCTCCGGATTGCCCAGCACGAAACCGTTAAGCCGGATGCCCCCCCCCAACAGGCGCACCTGCGCCCCGTCGAGCTTAACGGGGACGCCCAGCAGGGGTGTTCCGAGCCCGGACACCGCGCCTTTCACAACAAAACCGAGCCCATAATTAAGCGCCAGCAGGAGGGCGGCCACAGCGGCGACGATTCCGATTCCAATCCGAGTCTTGCGTTTCATCGTTTTCCTTCTTTGTTTGTTTGTTTTGTCAGAGAATAGGGTTGGCTTTCTCGATTGATTTCGCTCATCGCACACCTTCATTCAATTCTGCCGTTACTTTTTGTAGCATGTACAGGCACCCTTGTCGCGTTATTTCGGCGTTTTTTTCGGCGACGCGACGGATTCGAAGCTTGACCTGACGGCGCCATTTCGCCACAGTATTTTGCTTCTATCACCATGAAAAAAATATTACTCCCGTTACTCGCGATCTCGCTGGGCTTCATCGGCTGGCGAATCCACGAAAAAATCAAGAACACGCAGACTGGATCCCAGAAAAAGGAGCCTCCCGCCACGGCGGTCAGCCTTCAGCCCCTTCACCGGATGGACGTTCGGGACGTCCGCGTCTTCACCGGATCGGTGCTCCCGCGCCAGCAGTTTGTGGTGGCGCCGAAGGTGGCCGGCCGTCTGGAAAAACTGCTGGTCAACATCGGCGAACCCGTCCGCAACGGCGATCTCGTGGCGCGCCTCGACGACCAGGAATATCGGCAGCAGGTGGAAGAAGCGCGCGCGGCGCTGGAGGTGGCCCGCGCCATCGTCTCGGATACCGCCGGCGCCCGGGACCTGGCCGAACGCGATTTCACGCGTGTTCAATCCCTCGTGACGGAAAAAGTCGCCTCCGAAGCCGAACTGGACGAGGCTCGGGCCCGGGTGCTGGCCGCGCAAGCGCGGCACGCCGTTGCCCTGGCACAGATCAAGCAGAACGAAGCCGCCTTAAAAGCCTCCGAAGTCCGCCTCTCGTACACGGAAATCCGGGCCGCCTGGGAAGGCAACGACGAGCGCCGGGTAATCGGCGAGCGTTATGTGGACGAGGGCGCGATGTTGAAGGCCAACGAGCCGATCGTTTCCATTCTCGATGTGCACACCGTGTTGGCCGTGCTGTCCGTTATCGAGCGCGATTATTCCCGGATCCGCACCGGCCAGACCGCGGCCGTCACGACCGACGCATGGCCCGGCCTCACCTTCACCGGCTCCGTGGTTCGCAAGGCGCCGCTGTTGAAAGAAGCCTCCCGTCAGGCCCGTGTCGAGGTCGAGGTGCCCAATCCGGACCGGCGTCTCGCGCCGGGCATGTTCATCCGGGCCGAAATTCCGTTCGCGAGCCAGGCAAACGCCCTGGTGGCGCCCACCGCGGCCCTGGTCCAACGGGACGGAAAAACCGGCGTCTTCCTCTCCGACACCGACGGGCGCCGGGCCCGTTTCGTGCCCGTCACACCCGGCATTGTCAACGGGGCGCTTACCGAAATCGTCGAACCGGACCTCGACGGCTCCGTCATCGTGCTGGGCCAGCACCTGCTCGATGACGGCGCCTCCATCCGGGTGACCGGCCAGGAAGACGCCCGGCCATGAGCATCGTCCGGTTTTCCGTTCATCGCCCCGTATTTGTCAGCATGCTCACGCTGATCGTGCTGATTCTGGGCGTCGTGTCGCTCGTGCGGATCCCGGTTGACCTCATGCCGGACATCACCTTCCCCACGCTCACGGTGGCCACCTCCTACGAAAACGCCAGCCCGGCCGAAATCGAGGAACTGATCACGCGCCCGATCGAGGAGGCCATGAGCGCCGTGCCGGGCGTGGAAGAGATCACCTCCACGTCTACCGAGGGACAAAGCCGGGTTCGGATCACCTTCACGTGGGGCACCGACCTGGACGACGCGGCCAACGACATCCGGGACCGCCTGGACCGGGTCATCCCCCGTCTCCCCGAGGAGGCCGACCGCCCCTTTCTCCGGAAATTTGACCTGGCCAGTTTTCCCATCCTCATGCTCGGCGCCTCCGGGAACATGGACGCCGTCCAACTGCGCACGCTCATCGACAACCAGGTGAAGTACCGCATCGAAAAGGTGCCCGGCGTCGCGGCGCTGGACATCTGGGGCGGCTATTCGCGGGAGATCCACGTGCTCCTCGATCCCGCCAAAATCCAGGCCCTCGGCATCCCCCTGGATCAGATCAATGACCGGATCGAAAAGGCCAACGTCACGTTGCCGGCGGGCACGATCGAAAGCGATCATCACGAACTGGTCATCCGCACCGCCGGCCAGTTCGTCAATCTCGATCAGCTTCGGGACACCGTGGTCGCCGTCCGCGACGGCGTGCCGGTCCGACTGAGCGAACTCGCCCGGGTATCCGACGCCTGGCAAAAAGTCGTCCGCATCGTCCGCGTCAACGGTGTCAGCGGCGTGCGCCTTTCGGTGAACAAGCAGTCCGGCAAGAACACCGTCGAGATTGCCGAACAGGTGCTCCAGGAGATCGCGCGGATAAACGAGGAGATTCCGCAGATCACGATCGTGACCCTGGTGAACACGGCCGACTACATCCGGCGCTCGATCGGCAATGTCGGCCAATCCGCCTTGTATGGGGGTCTGTATGCCATCCTGATCCTGCTGCTCTTTCTCCGGAACGTGCGCAGCACGGCCATCATCGCCGCCGCGATCCCCATTTCGATCGTCGCCACGTTCATGCTCATCTATTTCGGCGGGTTCACCCTCAACCTGATGACGCTCGGCGGACTCGCGCTGGGCGTCGGCATGCTGGTCGACAACGCCATCGTGGTGCTGGAAAACACCTACCGGATCCGCGAAAACGATCCGGGCATGGACCGGCTGGACGGCGCCGTTCGGGGCGCCGAGGAAGTGATCATGCCGGTCATCGCCAGCACGTTAACAACCGTCGTGGTCTTTCTCCCGCTGGTCTTCGTCCGCGGCATGGCCGGCGTGATGTTCACGCAACTGGCCTATGTGATCAGTTTCGCCCTGCTCGCCTCGCTGGTCGTGGCCTTGACGCTGATCCCCATGATGGCTTCCCGCCTGCTCCAGCCAGTCAGCCTCGACCCCCTGGCGCAAGAGACTCTAGCGCACCGGATATTCCGCGAAACCGGCCGCGCATTCGACGCGATCGAACGGCGGTATCAACACCTCCTGCACACGGCCTTGAATCATCGCTGGCTGGTCGCCGGTCTGACCCTCCTGCTGCTCGCGGGCAGCCTGTCCCTCGTTCCCCTGATCGGCACGGAGCTGATGCCCGCCTCGGACGAAGGGGAGGTGCGCGTGAATGTGGAGATGGAGGCCGGCACCCGTCTGGCCGTGCTCGACCGGACCGTCCAGCCGATCGAACGCCTGATCCGGGAAGCCGTGCCGGAGGCGCGGACCATCATCACCGGCCTGGGCGGTCCCGGAAGCACGCATCAAGGCGATATCCGGGTGGCCCTTGCGCCGCTCGGGGAGCGCACCCGGTCGAGTGAAGAGATCGCCGACGCCCTTCGCCCCTCCCTTTCCGCGATCCCGGGCGCGGTCGTCCGGACCCGGGCCGGTCAGGGACTTTTCATTCTGCAGATGGTCAACGGCGGCACCGAACAGGTTCAGATCGAAATCCGCGGATTCGATCTCGACACCGCTGACGCCCTCGCCCGGAAAATCAAAACCGTGGTCGAGCGAACGCCCGGCGTGACCGACGCCCGGATCAGCCGCCAGTCCGGCATACCCGAGCGCCTCATCGAGGTGAACCGCGCCAAGGCCGAAACGCTCCACATCTCGGTGGACCAGGTGGCGAAAGCCCTGCAAACCGTCCTCGGCGGCGCCAAGGCCGGGTATTACCGCGAGGGCGGCGACGAGTACGACATCCTCGTCAAACTCGAAGACGCGGAATCCCGATCGCTCCAGGACATTCTCGACCTGACCGTCTCCGGCGCCGACGGGACACCCGTCATCCTGCGCAACATCGTCGAACCGATGCCCCGGACCGGCCCGGTTCAGATCGAGCGCAAGGACCAGGAACGCATCGTCTACGTCTCCGGCAACATCCGCGGACGCGACATGGGTTCCGTCCTCGCCGACATTCGCCGGGATCTCCAGGCAATACCCATTCCCCGCGATTTTTCGATCGCGTTCGGCGGCGATTACGAGGAACAGCAGAAGGCCTTTCGCGAACTGGGGCTGGGCCTGATTCTGGCGCTCCTCCTCGTCTACATGGTAATGGCCTGCCAGTACGAATCCCTCAAGGATCCCCTGATCGTGATGTTCTCCGTTCCACTGGCCATCATCGGCGTGGTGCTCATGCTGGTGATGACCAATACAACCTTCAACATCCAGACCTTTATCGGTTGCATCATGCTGGGCGGCATCGTGGTCAACAACGCCATTCTTCTCGTGGACCACACGAACCTGCTTCGCCAGCGTGACAAAATGAGCGTGCGGGACGCCATTGAGGAGGCCGGACGGCGCCGGCTCCGCCCGATCCTCATGACAGCCCTGACCACCATGCTGGGCCTGTTGCCGCTCGCGCTCGGAATCGGCGAGGGCGGCGAGGCGCAAGCGCCGATGGCCCGGGCCGTCATCGGCGGCCTCTGCAGTTCCATGCTCATCACGCTTGTCGTCATTCCGGTTGTCTACTCCTTCTTCGAATCGGGCATTCGTGCCCCGCGCGTGGCACCCCTTCTACTCCTGGCCGCCGCCGGACTCCTGACCGGAACCGTGACGACGGTCGCCGACGACGAGCCGGCGCCCCTCGAACTGCGCCTGGGTGAAACCGTGTTGATGGCCCTGGAACGCAACCGGGGGATTGCCGTGCAGAGGCTGGATCCCGCTATCCGCGCCACGTTCGAGGAGGAAGAAAAAGCCGCTTTCGATCCCGCCCTGTCCGGCCAATTCTTCCAGGAACAATCCCGCTCCGCGCCTGCGGGTGACAATCCGGAAGAATCGACCGCGGCCGTAACCGTTCTGGGCGGAGCGGTTCAACTCAACCGCGCGCTCCCCACCGGGACCCGGATAGCGGCTGAAGCGGGCGTGGAACGGCAAACCGAACGAGGCGAACCCGACCTGCACGCGGCATCAGCCTCCCTTTCCCTCACTCAGGCGCTCCTGCGCGGTCGTCCTCGCGCGGCCAATCTGGCGGCGCTCCGGCAGGCCGAACTCGACACCGCCCTGTCCCGTTTCGAATTCCGCGCTTATGTGGAGTCGCTCGTGGCGGATGTGGAAACGGCCTACTGGGAAACCGTGCTTGCCCGCAAACGCACGGTCATTTACGAGGAGGCGCTCGCACTCGCGGAACGCCAGCTCCAGGAGATCGAGCAGCGCATCCGGGTCGGAAATCTGCCCGAGACCGAACGCGCCT
This sequence comes from uncultured Verrucomicrobiota bacterium, assembly GCA_964609905.1. GTDB lineage: Bacteria > Verrucomicrobiota > Kiritimatiellia > CAIKKV01 > CAIKKV01 > CAZSUH01. The sequence goes on along the minus strand of CAZSUH010000019.1, from coordinate 18,195 downwards.
CCGCCCAGGCGGAAACGGCCCTCCGGAAGGAGGCTCTTATCAACGCACGAAGCGCGCAGATTCTCGCGTCCCTTCGCCTGATCCGGCTGGCCGACCCGGATCGGCTCGCGGCCCCAGCCCGGGATTGGGTGCCCGCCTCCCCGCCCGCCATCCCCGCCCAGAGCCCCGACGCCCTGCTCGACCATGTGCAACTCGCCTTGAGCCAACGACCCGACCTGGCCCAGGCGCGCCTGCAACTGGAACGGAACGAGATCGATCTCGTGGCAACCCGGAACGGCGTCCTGCCCCGACTCGACTTTTTCGCCACGCTGAAGGATACGGGATATGCGAATTCCTTTGGAAAAGCCGTCGACCGGATGGACGGGCAATCCCTCGATTACCGGACCGGACTCGAACTGTCCATCCCCCTGGGCAACCGGGAGGCCAAAGCGCGCCACCGCCGTTCCGCGTTGTCACTGAAACAAGCGCAACTGGCTCTGACCAACCTGATCGATCTGGCCCGGGTGGACGTGGAGAACGCCTATATCGAAACGCAACGGACACGGGAACAGCTCGCCGCCACGGCCACCACCCGCCGGTTTCAGGAGGAGAAACTCCGAGCCGAAAACGCCAAATTCAACGTGGGCCGGTCCACCAGCCTCCTCGTGGCCCAGGCCCAGCAGGATCTGGTCAACAGCCAGGTGGCCGAGGTGGAGGCCATCGTGGCGCATCTTCAAGCACGCACTCGATTATACCGCATGGACGGATCGCTATTGACACGCCGCGGTCTCACAATCCCCGAATCAGAAACACCCTGAACGCATTTAACCTGGCATGACACAACCCTTTCACATTTTAGCGGTTTCCGATTTCCATTTCACCGATCAGGCGCCCGCCAGTCCGCTGGCGGCACGTCAAGGCCGATTCGGTTCCATCTTCCTTCGGAAAGCCTTGCACCGGCTGAAAATGGAAGGCCAGCCCGTCGACCTCATCGTGATCCTGGGCGACCTGGTGGATCAGGGCCTCGACCCCAACGCCGGCCGCGATCTCGACTCCCTCGGCCGGACGATCCAGAAACTCGGCGTGCCTGCCCTGGTGATTCCCGGCAACCACGATCGGGGACCGGGCGGCGCCGTTCACCCGCTGTTCACTCCCCCGGGTCTTCACGAAATCGGCGGGTATGGCTTCTGGGTATTTCACGATCCGGTCGGCGAAGACGATGTAACCACACGCACCCCGGAAAGCTTGAAAGCCCTGGAAAGCCTGGCGGCCCAACGCCCGGATCTCCCCCTGATCGCCCTCCAGCACAACCCCGTCGCGCCTCCCATCGAATCATCCTACCCCTTCATGCTGACCAATGAAAAAGCGGTGTTGAAAACTTACGCCAAGGCCGGGGTCTGCCTTTCCCTCAGCGGCCATTTTCACATCGGCCAGCCGCCATGCCGCCTCGACACCCTGCTCGCTTTCACCGTGCCGGCTATCTGCGAGGCGCCCTTCCGCTTTTCCCATATCCGGATCGAGGGACGCGACGTGCGCATCACGGACCACCATCTGCGCATGGACGTGCCGGGCCTGGTGGATACGCATTGCCATACCGAATATTCATACTGCAGCACCTCCTCGTCCGCCGAGGCGTGCACGGCCGTTTCACAAGTCCTGGGAATGGGCGGACTCGGCCTCGTGGACCATTCCTATCATCTTTATTTCGACAAATCCACCGCCTGGAGCTGGCGCTGGTTCGCCGACGAGGAGTTGGTACGACAGGCCTGGACCGAACGCACGGGCCGCATGGATGCTTATCGCGCCGCCGCGCGCGCCTGGAAAAGCCCGTTTGTTCAGATCGGCCTTGAACTCGATCTGCGGAAGAACGGCGACCTGATGCTGGCGCCCGCCGACCGATCGGACTGGGATCTGCTCGTGGGGGCGGTTCATGTGCTGCAGGGTTTCAAGAAAGGAGTCACTCCGCAAAAAGAGGCCGAAGCGCTTTTCATGGAGCAGACGGTCCGCGTCCTGGAACAGCCGATTCACGTACTGGCTCATCCGTTCCGGTTTTTCCGGCTGAACGGGCTTGACGTCCCGACCCATCTCTTCGAGCCGCTCGCCGAACTACTGGCCCGCCGCGGCGTGGCGGCGGAAGTCAATTACCACGCCAATCAGCCCGATCCGCGGTTCTTCGAAATCTGCTCGGCGCGCGGCGTCAAAATCGCCCTCGGCACCGATTCGCACGATCTGGTGGAAGCCGGGGAACTCACCCCCCATTTGCACCTGTTGGAGGCGGCCGGCATCACACCCGACCGGTTTGAGCGAACGTTGTTTGCGCCCCCCGTTCTCCGCCAGTAAAAATACTTTCCCGATTTAACTTGCGTTTCCGAACACGTTAGGCTATTGTATTCAGCGTTCATTGAATACATCAAGACTGCGGGGTGGAGCAGCCCGGTAGCTCGTCAGGCTCATAACCTGAAGGTCCTAGGTTCAAATCCTAGCCCCGCTACCAATTTAAGGCCCGGAACACGCGTTCCGGGCCTTTATTTTCTGGACGGGCCGACAGGTGATGCGGTAAAGGATGAATCAACGGCCAGCCAGGAAAGCCGGCGGGGGAGACGAACCGATGAAGAACCAGGTGATTCTGTTCCAGGGCGATTCGATCACGGACAGCGGACGGGCGCGGGACACCCACGCGCCGAACGTGGGACTCGGCGGAGGCTACGCCTGCATGGCGGCGGCCCACCTGCTCTGCGCGCGGGCAGAGGACGGCCTTAAAATCTTCAACCGCGGCATCGGTGGCAACCGCATCGTGGACCTTTACGCCCGGTGGAAGTCGGACGGCCTCAACCTGAACCCCGACGTGATCAGCATCCTGATCGGCGTGAACGACACGTGGCACGAGTTCGGCAGCCGGAACGGCGTCGAGGTGCCGCGATACGAGCAGTTCTACCGCATGCTGCTGGAGTGGACCGTGAAGGAGCGGCCGGGCGTCAAACTCGTGCTGGGCGAGCCGTTCGTCTTCGTTTTCGGCGCGGTCGGCCGGGACTGGGTTCCGGAAATCGAACAGCGCCGTGCCGTGGTGCGCGAGATGGCGCGAAAGTTCGACGCCCTGTTCGTTCCGTTCCAGGAGATCTTCGACGCGGCCAGCAAGCGCGCCCCGGCGGAATACTGGCTCAGCGACGGCGTCCACCCCACCTACGCCGGCCACCGGCTCATGGCCGATGCCTGGCTGAATGCCACCGAAAAGCTGTGGTGAACGTGTGCGTCCGCTGATGAACGGCGCTTTGAATAAAAACCCGAAAAAAGAAGAGGACGGCATGAATGGATCAAGACGCGGTAGTGGTTGGAGCCCCTACCTGGCAGGCGCCCTCGTGGGCCTGCTGGCGGTGGTGTCGGCGCTGGCAACCACGGCAATGTCAGGGAAAACCAGTTTTCTTGGCGCCTCAACGACGTTCGTGCGCGCGGCCGGCCTGCTGGAACGAACGGCCGCTCCGGACCATGTGGCCGCGAACGCCTACTTCACCAAGGAAAAGGTGCAGGTGGACTGGCAGTTCATGCTTGTCGCCGGCATCTTGCTGGGTGCCCTGATCGCCTCGCTGTCGGATAAGAGCTTTCATTGGGAAAAAACGCCGCCGAGCTGGGCCAAACGGTTCGGCCCCTCCGTCGGCAAGCGGGCCATCTGGGCTGTCATCGGCGGGATTCTGGCCATGGTCGGCGCGCGACTGGCGGACGGCTGCCCTAGCGGGCACGGCCTGAGCGGGCTGATGCAGCTTTCGATCAGCGGGTTCGTGGCGCTGGCGCTGTTCTTCGGGACCGGCATTCTGGTGGCGCGTTTGGTCTACGGAGGGAAACCCCATGACTAGCCAGACACTCGGCCTTGTCACCGGCATTCTGTTCGGGTTCCTGCTGCAAAAGGGACGCGTCCTGAGGTTCGACAAACAGGTTGCCGCCATGCGGCTGACGGACATGACCATCCTGAAGTTCATGCTGTCGGCCATTCTAGTCGGGATGCTCGGCCTTTACCTGCTCAGCGGACTGGGAATGATCACGCTCAGCCACAAACCGATGAACGTGGGCGCCCTGGTATTGGGGGGCATTCTGTTCGGCGCGGGCTGGGCCGTCATGGGCTATTGCCCGGGCACCTCGGTGGGCGCCCTGGGCGAAGGCCGCTGGCATGCGATCTTCGCCATCCTGGGCATGATCATCGGAGCCGCCATCTACGCCGAATTGTATCCCGTTCTGAAAACAACGGTGCTGGCCTGGAAAGACTTCGGCAAAGTGGGGTTGCCCGAAGCCCTGGGCGTTTCGCCCTGGCTGATCATCCCGCTCTTCTGGGCCGGCACGATTGCCCTGTTTGTCTGGTTCGAGAAGAAGCACCTGTAATTCCACAACACGATCGGCGAAACCGCTCTGTTGTTGGCCGTAATCGCAAAAGGAGGAGAAGACAAAATGAGCGTTCAGGAAAATTCAGACCGTGTGACGATGAAAGGGAAACCGATCACGCTGATGGGGGCATTGGCGGACGTTCGCGTAGACGCACCGGCGTTCCGCGTGGTCGACGACTCGTTCAAGCCGGTGAATCTGTCGGATTTCAGGGGAAAGGTCGTGCTGATCAGCGCGGTGCCCAGCCTCGACACGGGCGTCTGTTCGCTCCAGACAAAACGCTTCAACGAGGAGGCGGCGAAACTGCCCGCCGACGTGGTCATCCTGACGATCAGTATGGATCTCCCGTTCGCGCAAAAGAGGTTCTGCGAAACCGACAAGATCGGCCGCATCCGGATTCTGTCGGATGCCGTCTGGCGGGAGTTCGGAGACGCCTACGGCATTCGCATCAAGGACATGGGCCTGCTTTCCCGTTCGGTCTGGGTCGTGGGCAGGAACGGCAAGCTGCTGTATCGCCAACTCGTGCCGGAACTCACCACGGAACCGGACTATGACGGCGCTCTTAAGGCGGCAACCGCGGCGGCCGAGAAAAACTAAAAAACGGTCTAGGCGAGCTACGGGCGACCTGGCAGCCTTCGCGCCGATCAACGGCCCGCCCCGGTGGAAGCCGTGGTTCCGTCTGGCCCCGTTACCGGATGACGCGGGAGTAGGACATTTTTCTTGACGGCCTGACTCAATGGCCGGATGCTGGTCTCCATGAATAGGATCGTGATTATCGGCGGCGGTTTCGGCGGCCTGGCGTGCGCCCGCGCATTGCGCGGCGACCCCGACCTGACCGTCACGCTGCTCGACCGGAAAACCACTTTCGACTTTCTTCCCCTCCTCCCCGACATTCTCGGAGGACGGTCGTCTCCCCACGCCGTCCGCGTCCCGCTCGCCGACTGCGCGACCCGGCACGGCTTCCGCTTTGTCCAAGACGAGGCGGTTCGTGTGGACATGGCCCAACGGCTGGTTTATGGTTTGGCGGGAACGCATGACTACGACTTTCTGGTTATTGCCGCGGGCGCCCGTACGAATTTTTACGGGAACGATTCGCTCGCGGACGCAGCCTGCAAACTGGACGACGCGGACGATGCGGAGCGGCTCTGCGCGGCTGTTGACAGATCGCAGGCTGGGACGTTTGTGGTGGCCGGCGGCGGCTATACCGGAGTCGAAATCGCCACGAATTTGAGGCGCCGGCTCACGCGGGCGAAGCAAAACAAACGAATTGTCGTGGTGGAATCCGCCGGGGAAATCATGAGCGCCCTCCCGGAATGGATGAGACGGTATGTCGAACGGAACCTGGCGCGGCTGAATGTGGAGGTGCTCGTCAATTGCCGGGTGCAAACCGCAAGCCGGAACCGGATTCTCCTGTCGAACGGGAGCGCCTTCGAACCCGCGCTCCTGGTTTGGTCGGCCGGCGTCCGGACGCCCGCGTTCGTCCACGATCTCGGGCTCGATCAAACACCCCAGGGCCGGCTGAAGACCGACGAATTTCTCCAGGCATCCGACCGCGTGTTTGCCATCGGAGACACCGCGGGCGCGACTCCGTCCGGGCCGCCCCTGCGCATGGCCGTGCAGTATGCCCTGGCGCAAGGGGCTTTGACCGGCGCTAATCTGCGCCGCCGCCTGCACGGAGCCGCCATGCGCCCGTACCGGCCCCGGGACCTGGGTTACGTGATGCCGATGGCCAATCTCCGGGCCTGCGGCGTGGTGCTGGGCATGAACGCGCGCGGCCTGCTCCCCTCGCTTCTCCACTATGCCCTGTGCCTTTATCACTCCCGCGGAATCGGCCAGCGACTCCGCGTGCTCCGGAACCTATTCGGAATCTTTCGTTGAGTTGCATGCGCCGCAACGGCACGCGATCCCCCACTCGTCGTGTTCCTGACAAAGCAGAACGATGGCGGTCATCAGGAGATAGAGCATGATGTCGCCGACGGCATTGCCCCTGATCAGAATCTGGCCGAAACCCAGCGAGATCAAGGTCAGGCCCGTGAGGAACAGGATCGGCGTCCGGCACAGCCCAAGAAGCAGGGCGACACCCAGAATCGCCTCCACGAACGGCAGGGCATAGCCGTAGGCGGTGAGCAGCCATACGGGCAAAAACGTCTTTTCGAAGGCCGGCACCAGGTAGCCCGTCACGAAACCGTTGAGCGCGAACAGTTTCGTCACGCCCCCCACGAGAAAGACGAGCCCTAACGACCACCTCAACAAGGCGACTCCGGCACATTTCGCCACGCAACACTTCTGATCATTCATACCATCTCCTTTCGTTTGGTGACATCACGTTTAGAACCATAACAGAGCGGCGCACATCATCAGCCCCACACCGACATGAAGCGTACTGGTCAGCGCACAGGCAGGCACCAGTTTCTCCGGATGATCCTTGTGCGAAAAAAGGACCCATGTCGCGGGTATAGCGAGGCAAAGTCCTGAAAGCGCCCACAGGATCGGCTTCGGCGCGCCGCCCGGCCAGACCGTGAGGACCAGCGCGACCGGCCAGGCCGCCATCAGCGCGGCATAGAGACCGGCGGCGCGCCGCCGGCCCAGCCGAATCACCCAGTTGTTTTTTCCCACGGCCATGTCGGCCTCGTAGTCCGGGAATTGGTTCACCACCAGCACCGCAACAATGAGAATGGACGGCGTCAGCGACATCCAAACCGGCGTCCATGACCACGCGCCCGTCTGCACGAAGTACGACCCCGCCGTGGGAAGCGCGCCGAATGCCAGCCCAACCGCGACTTCCCCCAAACCCCGCGCCGCGAGCCGAATCGGCGGAGCCGTGTAAAAGTATCCCAACAACATCCCCGCGCACCCAAGCCACAAGACGGGCCAGCCTGTCCGAACCAGGAGAACCACACCGGCGACCAGAGCCGGGGCCAGTCCGCACAACGCCAGGATGATCAAGCCGCGCGGCGTAATCAATCCGTCCTGAACGGTACGGCTCCCGCCGGAAAACGGGCGGATGTAGGTCTTATTGATCGCGTCGTTGCCGGATCGGCAGTCAAAGAAGTCGTTTGCCACATTGGCGGCGGCGTTCAGGCCGACAACGCCCAGCAGGCTCCAGGCGAACAGCCCCCCGTCCCACCGGCCGGTCCGGTTGAACGCCAACACGGCTCCCAGCGCGACCGGGATCATCGAAGCCGGGAAAAACTCGGCCCGCAGCGTCCGCAGGATAATCCGCACGACATGGATCATGGTACCGCCTGTCTGATGTTTTTCCGCGCCTTCATGCCCAGACGCCCGCCACGGTTCGTCCGCATTTCGGACAGTGTCCGTCGGTGCGGCCTGTCGGCAATCCGCGCGCCAGAGGTCTCCGGATGACCGCAGCGCCGCACCCCGGGCAACGGGTCGTGCTGCCTTCGTCATCCGCCATGTTGCCCGTATACACGTACTGGAGCCCCGCGTCAAATCCGATCTCACGGGCGCGCTGGAGCGTTTCCAGAGCGGTCGACGGCGGCTCGGTCAATCGATAAGCCGGGTGAAATCCCGTGACGTGCCAGGGGATGCGCACGTCCAGCGCGGCAAGGAATTCCGCCATCCCGCGCAACTGGTCTTCGGAGTCGTTATACCCGGGAATCACGAGCGTGGCCACTTCGATCCAAATGTGAAGCTCATGATAGAGTCGGATGGTGTCAAGAACCGGCTGCAACCGGGCGCCGCAGACCTTTCGGTAAAGCTCGTCGCTGAAGAACTTCAGATCGATATTGGCCGCGTCCAGATAGGGGCCGATTTCACGCAGCGGTTCCGGCGTGATATACCCGTTCGTGACAAACACATTCTTGAGCCCGCTTGCCGAGGCCAGGCGCGCCGTGTCGTAGGCGTATTCGAAAAAAACCGTGGGTTCC
>CAZSUH010000019.1:0-9951 GCA_964609905.1 uncultured Verrucomicrobiota bacterium | reverse complement strand
CATGTACTCGAAGAAGACGGTCGGCTCCGTATACGTGTAGGAGATGCTGCGGCAGCCCAGACGCCGGGCCGATTGAACGATCAGGGGGGGACCGACATATCGGTCCCGATCGACCGGTTCGCCGGCATGGACCTGGGAGATCGAGCAGTTCTGGCAATGAAGGCACTGGAAGTTGCATCCCCGGGTGGCGATCGAGAAAGTATCGGATCCGGGAAGAAAGTGATTCAGCGGCTTCTTTTCGATGGGATCCACGGCGCTCGACGTCGGATGCCCGTAAACCAGCGAAACCAGTTTCCCCTCCCGGTTTTCGCGAACGGCGCAAATCCCCCGCCGCCCCGGCTTGATCGAGCATCGGTGGTGACAAAGACCGCATCGGACGCTCCCCTCCTCGCCGGCTTCCCAGAACATGGCTTCTTTCATGGATCGGCCTCGATCATTAAGATGACGTTCCGGTTATCCCACCCGTTCCAACCTGGTGTTCGGCCGACGGCCAGTCGAAGGACCGCGATGGCTTTGTCGATGCCGCGCACAACGGCTTGAACCGGAAGATCGAAAACGTGGCTGGGAAGACGTTTTTTCATGGTTAGAACGGCAGCGACTCGGTGCTCCGGATGACCTGCATACCAACCAACAGCAGATCGTTTGACGTCGCACAACATCTTATCATAATCTCAGTTCAGATTACTACCGCTTGTCTTCCCCATCAACCAATTCTTGGCGCGCATCATACCCCGTCTTCAAGGCGTTAACCTCCCCCTGGAAGCGCCACTCATACGGTGGCAGCGTTGACGGGAGCACTCACTCGAAATAATGCCGCAACAGATCGCCCGGTGAGCCGTCGAATTCGGCCTGCTGGAGATCGTAAACGCCCTGTTGATTCCCGCCCAGAAAATAGACGATCGTCTTGCCCCGCCAGGCGCACAGTTCGGGGTCCGAGGCGTTTAATTCATACACGTCCGGGAAACGGTCCGGATCCGGCCGATGCCGGGGATTGAAGGTGATAAAGGGTCGCCCCGCGGGCGCGTCCTCCCACCGCACAAGGTCCGACGATCGCGTGATCCGGGATTCCCAGGTTCCCCCCAGATCGTGCAGGTACAGGGTGTAATACAGGCCGCCCTCGTAATACAGGGCCGGTCCTCCCACATACTTGTCCGTGCCATAGACGGCATCGGGAATCCGATTCCAGTGGACCAGATCGTCCGATTCGCAGTAGCGGAAGGTGAACTTGGGCCAGCGCGCATCGTCCGTTTCGTAAAGGAGAATGAATTTGTCCCGCCCGCGGCAGACCGCGGTGTTGAACAGATTCTCGTCCCCCTCGGCCTCCAGCACCACGCGCGGCTTGTCCCAATGAACCAGGTCGGCCGACGACGTCATGACGATGCGCTTCATGCAATAAAAAGGCCGATGCCCCTCGTAATCGCATGCGAAAACGAACAACCGTCCCCCATGCAGAAACCCGGAGGCGAAATAATGGTCGCGCAGGGGAACGGAGACAATCGTGTCCGCTTCCACATCCCGGATCCGGATCTCGTCCTCGTGGTACCGGTAACCGGCCGGCTTGTCGGGAAAATCGAAATAGCGGGGATGGTTTTCGAGGCGATACAGGCGGCCGTTCCAGACGAACGGCGTGACTTCGCCGGAAATGCGCGGCCCCAGGACCGCGGTCTTGACCAATCGAGATTGCCAGGACGCCATCACTCGCCCCCTTTCCACGTGAACAGGCGCGTGTCCCCGCGCTTCAGCGTCATCGTGACGCAACCGTTGCGCGCGGCGACCCGGACGTTGCGGATCAGATCGACCGGCGCGCGGCGCGTCGGGAAATGGAGCTTGTGCACGCCCGTATAGGCGGCGTGAAGCAGGACCAACCCCTTCGAGGCGTAAACCACGTCGTCCCGCGTCGTGAACAGGTGACATCCCGCCTTCCGGGCAAGTGCGCGGAAGAAGCCGGCGTTCAGCACCGGCAGGTTATAGACCACGTGCGTGGTCCCGCCATCGTCCGTCTTCGCGGCCGCCAGCACGGGATTGTCCGTCACCTCCGGCGGAAGCGGAACCCGTTCCGGCCGTTGGTTTTCCAGGCTGACCTCAAGCCCCGAGGAACCCGAAACCTGCCGGGCCAGCGGCATGGCGTCGGGATCCGTCACAATCAGCTTCCACTGCACGGGCACCCGTTTCATGGGCACACTCAAGTCTTTCGGACTGTTGACAAAGCCGCTGGTCAACGGACGGTCGAACTGACCCAGTCGCATCGCCCCGCGCAGGCCCAACCATGTGGCGGCCTCCGGCGTGGGTTCGGCCTCCAGTTCCAGCGGACCGTTCAGCCGGAAAAACTCCTGCTGGATCGGGATCACGCCGTCCGCCCGCTGGGAGTCAATCGCCCCGCCCGCCTCGAACAGTCCCGCGCCGTTCATCCAGACTACCGTGACGGGACAGCCGCGCAACCGGGCCTGCAATTGCTTCATCTGCGCCCGGGACAGGCACGCCGCGCCATAGATCACATTCAGCTTGCCGGGCTTCGCGCAGCCGTCCAGCAGGTTCTCCAGCATCTCCCACTCCACCGGCGCGCCCAGCATCGTCCATTCCGTCTGCCGCTGGTAGTCGGCATGGTACAGGATCTGGAAATGCCGCGAGGCCGTGGAGGGAATGAACACCTTGATCTCCTCCAGCGGACGGCGGTCGAGCTTGTCCACGCCGCGCCAGATCGCGCGAAACCGCTTGTGGAAACCGAGCGCTTCCGGATCCAGGTGCCAACTGTAGGGCGGCTGGCCGGCGCGCCCGAAATCGAGCCACCAGCCGGAATGGCCGCGGACCAGCATCTGCCCGGCGTCCCGCCACAGCAGACCCACCGACTCCCTGATCGTGCGCGCGCGGCCGTAGCAGTAGTTGGTGGTGTTGTCGGCCCGCAGGGTGCGGGTGTCCAGTTCGTCGAACCACACCTTTCCCCGCGCCGCATACGCGTCGCAGAACGGCGACTGGCTCGCCGCGCCGCCGCCCGGCCCGCGGTTCTCGTAGGCCAGCGGAGTGGCCAGGAAATCGACTTTCGGATCCGTGAGCAGGCGCATCCAGCCGCTCTGGGACGGCCCGCAGCCGGGGAAGAATCCGCCCACCACGTAGTGAGGCGCGAGCGCCTTGATATCGTGAGCCATGATCTGGAACTGACTCGCCATGGTCTCCGCTTCCGCGGCTTGGTAATCCGCCTGACGCGGATTTCCCGGGACAAACGGCGGTAACTCGGTTTTCGCGTATTCGCGGGGCGGCATCGCCGTGGCAAGAGTCACAAAGGGATCCCCCCACCCCGCCTGCAACGCCTGGTCGGTGCGGTATTTCGACCGGAGATACCGGCGGAATCCGCGGACGGCGGCGCGGCTGTGGTCCGGCGCGGCCAGGTACATGTTCCACTCCCCGTACACGTAACAGCCAATGAACATCCCGCGGACGCGCGGGGCCAGGCCCCGCTTCGTGAACGCGGCCAGAAGCGTGCGGACAGTCGCCCGCACGCCGTGCGCGAACAACTCGGAAAAGGGCGAGAGGCGGCGGCGGCCATAGAGCATCCGCGCATCCTCGCCGTGCAGCTTTCGCCCCGGCACGTCCTTCAGCGAGGGGCCAGGAATCCGGATATAGCGGCGCGGGTTGCCGGCGCCGTCCTGGCCCAGAACCAGCATTCGGGAATCGGCCGTGATGTAGCCCTCGTCCGGATGCGCGACCATCCACTCCTCGGACGGGAAGAAATCGCAATCCGCCATGAGCACGGCATCGGGCGCGGCCCGGGCCACGGCCGCGATCCGTTCCACGCAGGCCGCGATGTTGCGGTCCGTCTGCCGGCTCGCGCCCACACCCATCGGACTGCGTATGGCAAAGGACTGGACCCCGTTGCGGTGGAGCCGGGACACGACTTCCTCGCGTTTCGCCTGGTCATGCAACAGGCAGAAGACAGGCGCCGGAAGCGGCGCCGAACCGGACATGAGCGTGGGCGTTCCATTGAGGACGCGAACCGTTCGGTTGTTTGTCATGGCTAACATTTCCACCTTTCCGTCGATTCTCCAGAACGTTCCTTACCTGGCTTTCCGCTTGGCAATCGTTTCCTTCACGGTCGCGCCGTCTTTCAACTCGCGCCCGATGCTCAGGGTCCCGCCCCCTGCGATTTCCAGGGACTTCACCACCACCCGTCCCCCCAGCACCTTGAGTGTCACGGTCAACCCGTCCGCGCTATCGCGCGTCTCGATCGTGCCCCAGGCGAAACCGGTGGACCAGAAATGGAAGCCCCGCGCCGTGCCCCAGCGCATACGGCCGTCCGCCGCGTCATACTGAAAGCCGGTGAGCGTGGGAATGGCCGTCCAACTCATCATGGCCCGGGCATAATGGTGTCCGCACTCGGCCTCGTCGAACGGATTGCGCTTGAGCCCGTCATACCGGTCCCGGATCGCGGCGATGCAGGACACCCCCTCCTCGATCATACCCTCCTGCAGCATGCCGCAGGCCGCCGTGTATTCGAAACCGGTCATCACCTCGTCCGCATACGGGAACGGCACCGCCGGACGGTTGCCGCGCGGATAGGAGGCCATGAGCAACGCCGATTCGTCGCCCAACACAAAGCTGCGGAGCGGATTGAAATGGTCGTGGAAACCGACCCGTCGATTGTATTTCAGGATCGCCTTCAGCGAACGCGCGACCAATTCCGGCGCCACCAGATATTCCAGCCCGCACAGACGGGCAAAGACATGGCCGACCAACTGGTCCACCAGGCACCCCGCGCCCAACTGGTATTTGGGGTCGGCCAAGTCGCTCGCGCCCATGCCCACGCTTAACCCTTTGGCGATCGTCTCCGGATCAACCGGCGGCCGGACCTGGTGCTCGAAATACTCGCCGTTGAACAGGTGCTTCATCACCCACGGCCGGCCGCGTTCATACAATTTCTGACAGGTGTCGGCAAACTCCGCATCCCCCATCACACGCGCCATCTCCGCGCACGCCAGCAGAGCGCCCAGGTACCAGAATCCCATCTGGGGATTCGGTCCGTAATATTCCACATCCATCGTGTTGTGCTGGCAACCTTCCATCACGCCGTCCCGGTCGGCATCCCATCCGCCGGGAATCCAGCAGAACGCCATGGCCCGTTTCGCGGCCGGCCAGAGTTTGCTCAACCACTCAACGTCCCCCCCCAGCCGCCAGTCGAGATAAAGGCGCATCAACTGGCCCATCTGCCCGTCCGCCGCGGCCCTGCCGAACTCCCGCGCCTTCTCCGCCAGCGGCAGCTGTGTCCGGAAACTCATCAACCCCTTCTCGTCGGTGCTGTGGAGGAACGACACCTCGCGCATGGACCGGGAAAGGGACCCGAACAGGAACGGCAGGGCCGTCTCGTAGTTCCAGACATGCGTGCAGGAGCCGCAGCAGCAACCATCCGAGTCGCAACACCCCTCCCACCCGAAGAAATGGCCGTCGCGCGTGCGGAAACAGGTGGGGCTGCGGAGGGTGGATAAATTGAACAGGGCCGCCTCCTTGACCTCCTCCGGGAGGTCCGCGCGGCAGAAGGCCCGAACAAACCGACGCGTGTCGGCTTCCAAATCCGCCCGCTCCCGGATCATCCGCAACGCCGCGGCCCAGGCATCCGCATCGCGGGTCGTGTAATAGTTGCCGACCGCCTGTTCGCGGCTCCAATTCATACGGTTGGGATAATGCCAGCCGATTACAAACGTGAAGACCGATTCGCCGCCCGGCGAAACGGTTCGCATCACCGCCAGCGATCCGACCGGATTGCCCGGCTCGCTCGCGTCGGGTTCATCGAGCCGGCCGTCGGACTGGAAGTCTTTCCAGAAATCGAGCCAATAGTCGCCCCAGCCTGTTTTCGGCCATCGCGTACGGCCCGACACCGTATCGCCTTTCTCCAGCGGCGCCGCCAGTGCCAGAGTCCCCCATTGTTCCGCCTCCCGGTTCCCGCCGCGGGCGCTCCACTGCACGCCCTCCACGCCGTCCGCCGAACGCCGCTCCTGGACTGGCACGGAGGAATCCGGTTTGAGGGTGTCACGGCCGTCCGGTTCGGGGCCGGCCGGATTGATCAGCGTGCCGCACACGGAAACACTCACCGGCACGGAACCGCTATTGCGGCAGACATACCGCAAGACCGCCACGGGCATGCCGCTTCGATCGGGATCGCAGGGGATCAGGGGATTGAAAGCCTCCAACCGGATCGCGAGAGGAAACGAATCGTCTTCCAGTTTCACCTGCGCCAGCGGATAGGCGGCGGCAAACTCGGCCCGCCGGAAATGGGGCTGTCCATGCAACGGCACCGGACAACCCGCGGAGCCTTCGTATTGATCGGGAGGAATAGGACCTTCCAGCACCCGCGCCGATGGCGCGCTCCCCTCGGGAACGGCGCGGATCGCAAAAAAGGGTGCCACGCGGTTCCACATCGGCACATAGCCCTTGGCCGGGCGGTTCCGGATCTCCCAGTGGATCAACTGGCCGCGCCCCCCAAGCGAGATGCTCCCCGTCCCGATGCCCCCCAACGGCATGGCGATCTTGTTGAGAAAACCCGGCTTGTATTTCCGGAGGATCGGCCATTTCGAATTCCATCCGATCACGCCGATCCGCTTTTGACCCGGTTTCATCCTGACGCTCCTTGTTTTCACCATGCCGGAAACAGCTTAGCAGACCGTGATTCGGAAAACAGTATTATCCATTACGTCGCGTCCCAACCCGCGCCGCGCGAAGCCATCCGCCGCGATCCCTGGCGGGCGAAGGCCAGGCCCAGCGCCAATAACGCGCCGGCGGCGTTGACTGTCGCATCACCCCAGGAAAACGAGCGGGACTCGGTCAGCGCCAATTGCAGCGCCTCCATCAGCAGGCCGTAGAGACAGGAAGCCAAAGCCAAACCAGCCCAGACACGCGGACGCGATCCGGGCCGGAACGCCCGGCAGGCGACGATCATCAGCATGGTATGCACGCCGTATATCGCGGCATGGATCCATTTGTCGGCATGCGGAAGGCGGCTAAACCAGCCCCCCTCCGGAATCCGCTCCGGAGGGACCAGGGAAAGCACGGGAATGGTCAGCGTCCACGCAATCGCGGCTGCGATTGTCAGGCGGCGGAGAAACGCGTGTTTCCGACTCATACAAAAAAACGGCGGGCCCACGCGGGCCCGCCGTTCCGCTTATGGGGTCATTCTAGTATTGGGGCTCGGCGTCCCGGAACTCGCCCGGCTCGCGCAGATCGCGCTCGGGCGCCTGGCGGTTCTGGTAATAGCCGCCGCCGCGGTTATTGCGGTTGTAAAACCGGCCGCCCTCGTTGCTCCGGTAGTTCCGGCGGGGCGGAATCGACCGGTCGTCATCGCGGGAAGGCCGATCGTCGCGCGGCCGGTCGTTCGGGCGGAAATTGCGCCGTTCGGGACCGCGCTCCTGGCCGCCATGGCCGTGATGCAGGCGGGGCGTCATGCGCCAGACATTGCCGCGGATATTTTCCACATAGCCGCGCAGTTCCGCCACGACTTCGGCTGACAGATAGCCGGCTTGCTCGGCCGTTCCGATCCAATGGTCGGAGGCGGCGGCATGGGCCTCCACCTCGGCCAGTTTGCCGGGATACTGAGATTGGAATCGGCGCTTGACCCAGGCCTCCGCGACGGCCGCGCCGATCTTCCGGGAAGCAAGCCGAAGCGGTTCCGTCAGGGCATACAATTCCTCTTCGGGGAAGGCCTTGGTGAGCTCCAGCACTTTCAACTGAAAGTCGAACGCGAGCTGGTAGATCGGCTGATCCCGGAACGTACGGGGTGGTCCGCCCGGTTGCTGGGTTTCCGTCGATTCGGCGCCGGTCATTTCTTCCTGCTGCTGGTCCTGGACGTTATCTTCTTCGTCGTTCATTCTGGATTCCACGTGTTGATCATTATGGTCGAATCGACCTGTTGCCACCATGGCGGCGTCGATCTTAAGGACGCCCGCGCGAATCGAATCTCGAATTCAAGCGCATGCCGGGGAATGGCGGTATCACTCGGGGTTGGGCAAACAATACGCCACAACGCCCCCATCCCAATCGTGATGATTCCTCCTGTTTCCGGCAGGCATTAAAATTAGCCTGTGCCGGGTTTGAAATCTAAAGGTTAGCCGAACCGTTCCGATAAATCAACTGATTTTACCCGCCTTTTTCCACTCCAACAAGGCGTTCAAGCCCGCTTTCAATTCCGTTGCCGGCTCGTAGCCCAGCAGAAGACGGGCCTGGGCGATGTCGGCCAGCGAGTGGCGCACATCTCCGGCGCGGACCGGCGCGAATGCCGGCGCCACCCGGCGGCCCGTCAATTCGCCCAGCGCGGCCAGCAGGTCGAGCAGCGACACCGCCCGGCCCGTGCCCACGTTGATGACCTCCCCCCCGCCCACGCGTTCGGACCGCATGGCTTTCAGGTTGGCCTGGACCACGTCCTTGACGAACACGAAATCGCGCGTCTGCCCGCCATCCCCGAACACCGTCGGCGTCTGCCCCGCGGTCAGCACATCCACGAATTTCGAAATCACGCCGGAATACATGGACTTGGGATCCTGGCGCGGCCCGTAGACGTTGAAATAGCGCAGCGCCACGGTCTTCACCCCGTACAACTGCGCGAACGCCCGCAGATAATACTCCCCCGCCACCTTGGTGAGCCCGTAGGGCGATTCCGGCTCCGGCCGCATGGTCTCGCGCTTGGGCAACTCGGGATTGTTCCCATACGCCGCCGCCGTGGCCGCCATGACCACCCGCTTCACGCCCGCCTCCCGCGCCGCCAGCAGCACGTTCAGCGTGCCGGTGGCGTTCACCTCGTGACACTCGCGCGGCTTCTCCACCGAGAGCGGCACCGACACCATCGCCGCCTCGTGGAACACGTAATCGACGCCCTTCATGGCCGTTGCCAGCGCGCCGGTGTCGCGGATGTCCGCCCCGATCCACTCGTACCGGCCCTTGACCGGGTCGAGGTTCTCCCGGTGCCCCGTGGCCAGGTTGTCGAACACGCGCACCACGGCCCCTTCCGCCGCCAGCGCCTCCACGATGTGCGAGCCGATAAAACCCGCGCCGCCCGTCACCAGATAAGTCGCCATCTCAAGCCCCTTTCTTTCCCGCGCCCAACCGTTCGCCCGCATACTTCCGCTGCCGGATCGGATCCCACCACCAGCGGTTGTCCAGATACCACTGGACGGTCTTGCGCAACCCCGTTTCAAAAGTCTCGCGCGCCTTCCAGCCCAGCTCGCGCTCCAGCTTGTTCGCGTCGATCGCGTAACGCCGGTCATGCCCCGGCCGGTCCGGCACGAAGGCGATCAGCTTGCGCCGCGGCCCCGCGGGCGCCGGCCGGAACTCGTCGAGCAGGTCGCAGATCGTCTGCACCACCTGCAGGTTGGTCCGCTCGTTCCGGCCGCCCACGTTGTAGGTCTCGCCGGGCCGCCCCTTCTCCACAACCAGGAGCAGCGCGCGCGCATGATCCTCCACGTGCAACCAGTCGCGGATGTTGTCGCCCTTCCCATACACCGGCAGCGGCTTGCCGTCCAGCGCGTTCAGGATGACCAGCGGGATCAGCTTTTCCGGAAAATGGTACGGCCCATAGTTGTTCGAGCAGTTCGTGATCAGCGCCGGCAGCCCGTAGGTGTGGTGCCACGCTTTGACCAGGTGATCGGAAGCCGCCTTGCTGGCCGAATAGGGCGACCGCGGATCGTAGGGCGTCGTCTCGGTGAACAGCCCCTCCGGTCCGAGGCTCCCGTACACCTCGTCCGTGGAGATGTGCAGGAACCGGAAGCCCGCCCGCGCCGCCGGGGCCAGCGTCTCGCCATAGGCGCGCGCCGCTTCCAGCATCGTGTAGGTGCCGAACACGTTCGTCTGGATGAAGGCCGCCGGCCCGTCGATGGACCGGTCCACGTGCGACTCCGCCGCCAGGTGCAGCACCGCATCCGGCTGGAACGTCTCGAACACCCGCGCCACGGCCCCCGCATCCGCCACGTCCGCCTGCAC
>CAZSUH010000018.1:30105-35195 GCA_964609905.1 uncultured Verrucomicrobiota bacterium | reverse complement strand
AACGAAGAACCGTGCAGAATCGAAAGCGGAGGCGGGTGGCTCAGCGGCACGCTCCTGTGTCTATAGGGGTCAAGTCCCGACAAACGACAAAAAGAATTGACGGGGACTTGGCGCTATGAGAGTATTTCGGCATGGCAAGACCCTTGCGGATCAATCTGAAGGACGGCTGGTACCATGTGACGGCACGGCGGTGGAAGGGGGAGCGGCTGTATTACGATAAGGCCGACCGGCTTCATTTTCTCGAACTTCTGGGTGAACTGGTCGAACGGTATCGCGTCCGCGTGCACGCCTACGCCCTGATGAGCAACCATTACCACCTGTTGATCGAGACGCCGCACGGGAACTTGAGCCGGGCCATGCAGTGGCTGAACGTCAGCTACGGCATGTGGCATAACCGGCGCTGGAAGGAGACCGGTCCCGTGGTCCAGGGGCGCTACCACGCGGTGCCCGTGGAGAGCGAGGGGGCATGGGCGCTGGAAGCGAGCCGCTACATCCACCTGAATCCGGTTCGGCTGACCCGCCTGGGACAGGGGAAGAAAGCCCGCAAGGCGCAGGCGGCTGGCTTCGAGGGCGGCCCCAGCGACGAGCAGCGGCGGGGGACGGTTCACACGCTGAGGGCGTATCGCTGGAGTTCCTATCGGGCGTATGCGGGATACGAGCCGGCGCCCGCGTGGCTGGACTGCGGCGTGTTGTGGGAAAGGGTGGGGCGCGGGAAGAAAGGCGGGGCGGAGGGTTATCGGCATTGGCTGGAAGAAGAGGTATTGCTTCAGGGGACGGAAGAAACGTGGGCGGAACGGCTCACAACGGGGCTGGCCCTTGGGAGCGAGGCATTTGTGGAGCGTCTTCGGGGGCTTGCAAAGGGAAATCGGAAAGAACAGCCGGAGGTGCGGCAGTGGGAGAAGCGGCTGGGGTTTGAGGGGGTTCAACTCGTGAAGCGCCGCTCCCGGCGGTACTGGCCCGGTGTCACGCCGGTCTGTTCCTTGAACTGCCGGATGAAGTGGCTCTGGTCCGAAAAGCCCAGCCCGTCCGCGATCTCGGCATAGGGTTGCAAGCTGTTTTCCAGTCGTCGCCGGGCCTCGCCGATCCGCAGCCGTTTCAGGTGGCCTTTCAACGTCTGGCCCGTGGCCTCTTTCAGCAGATGCGCGGCGCGGAACCGGCTCAGCCCCGCCGCGTCCGCCACCGCCTGGAGGGAGACCGGATCGGCGTAATGACGCGCCAGGTGGTCGAGCATCTGGCGGACGGACAGGTTGGTCCGGTTGTACCCCTGCGTCGCGATCTGCCGCAGAAACGCGTCGAGCGCTTCCCGGACCGCCACGCAAAGCGTTTCGAAATCCGGCGCGCGGATGAGGGACTCGATCCAGCCGTAATGAACGTGCAGCAGGGACTCGAGAACCGGACTGTCTTCCATCGCGGAGCGGACCAGGGTGCCCAGCAGTTCGACGCAGCGGGCCTGGAGCACCGGGTGGCGGGGCGAATCGAGAAACAGCGCTGCCAGCAGCCGGTTCAGATCCCGCCGCGCGCCCTTGTCGTCCCCCGCCCGAATCAGCGCCAGCAACCGCCGCTCCTGCTCGAACGGACCGGGCTGGCGGCCCGCCCCCTTGGCCTGGTGAATCGCCTCGGCAATCTGGCGTTGCTGCAGCGCGTTCTCCCGGTTGCGCCGGAGCCGCTCCGGCATCGGCCCGGCCAGCGCGTAGACGGTCTCGAACAGAAACGCCGCCGCTTCCCAGATCCGGGCCTCCGGCCAGACCGGCCGCGACCGGACCCAGGCTTCCGCTGCCGCCCGTGAGGCCCCCGCCGCCGCCAGAACCCGCGCGCTTTCCACCGGATCGGGCGGATCCTCCTCCGCCCTTACCTCCCCCCCGGCCACGCCGCCCTCGATCCGGTCCGGCCCAACCAGCGGCACCACCCAGCTTAAAACGCCCGGCGCCAGGTAGAAGACCGACGCTTCGCCCCACCGCACCGCCTCTTCAAGCGCATGCCGCCGGATCGGCGCCAGCACCGGCTGCGGCGCTCCTCCCCGCCCCCGCGCCACGTGGCCGGCGGCGGTGACGCGGACCGGCGTCAGCCCGTACCGCGCCCGGTACAACCGCGTCAACCGGATCATGGCGGCATCGGACAAGATTGTTCTATCTGTGGGTCGGTTCACCATGGGTTTTATACTAAAAACATGTACAATGAGGTTTTTATCATGTTTATCAGCAAGAATATTCAATCAGACGCCATTCGTCAACAATACGGACTCCGGGCGGATGGGGTAGAGTAGGGCGGTTGGGTGGAAACCCGGAACAGAGCGGAGGCGCGGATGGAACGGTCACGGATTCGGGAATGGGCGGAACGGGGCTTGCGGATGCCGGTGGGCGCGGACCTGGTGTTGCACGAGGAGCCGGATCCGGAACGGTCGCGGCTGGATGCCCGCCTGTTTTCCCGCGTGCTGGAACAGGCGGCGCGGCGGTACGAGACGCCGCTGGCGGTGGGGCTGATGGATTTGCGGCTGGAAAAGGCCTGGCTGACGGCGGCGCTGGGCGTTCCGGAGGCCGAGGCGGACGGTTTTCATTTTTCGGCGCCGCCGACGCCACCGCAGGGTGAACGAATCCGGGCCGCCGCGGCGGGACCGTTACCGCCCCTGATGCAGGCGCGCGTGGACGCGCTCCGGGACCTGGCGAGGCGCTGTCCCGATCTCGCCGTCTGCGGCATGTCAATCGGTCCGTTTTCGCTGATGACCAAGCTGCTGGCCGATCCGATTACGCCGGTTTTCCTGGCCGGCTCGGGGGTCCGCAGGGAGGAGTGTTCGGAAGTCGAAACCGCGGAACGCTGTCTGGAACTGGCCTCGTGTTTCGTGGAACGCTCCATCCAGACGCAGGTGGAGGCCGGCGTGGCGATCCTGTTCCTGGCCGAACCGGCCGCGAACCGGGTCTTTCTCTCGCCGAACCAGATGGAGGCCGGGTCTGATGTTTTCGAGCGGTTTGTCCTGGCGCCCAACCGCCGCATCCGGAAACAGCTTGGGGCGGCGGGCGTCCATCTCCTGCTTCACGATTGCGGGGAATTGACCGATGCCATGATCCGCGGCCTGGCGTCGCTCGATCCGGCGATCCTCAGCCTGGGCAGCTCCCGGCCGCTTTGGGAGGCGGTTCCCCTGGTTCCCGAAACCACGGTGCTGTTCGGCAACCTGCCGTCCAAGAAGTTCGTCAGCGACCAGGACTTGAGCGTCGAGACGGTTCGCCGCATGACGCGGGAACTGATCGCCCGGATGCGGGAGGCCGGCCGGCCGTTCATCCTGGCCACGGAGTGCGATGTGCTGCACGTGCCCGGCCGCGAAGCGGCCATCCGCGCCAAGATCGAGGCGATGCTGCGCACGTGAGCGATCGGGGGCAAGACCCGACAAACGGAAAGAATGGACCTGGCCCGGAAACGGGCCCGGGATGGCGGCTGGACGCTTGCTGTTTTCAGGCCAGGTCCGGGTCGGCGAGCAGGTCGTCGGGCTCCAGGGTGGGGATGTTCTGGCAACGGCCCAGTTCCGCGCCCACCAGCTTGCCGCGCCAGGCCACGACGCCGCGGCGCAGGATGGCCTGGTCGCGGACGGCGCTGGCCACGCCGTCGCGGGCCATGCGTTCGACAAAGGGCCAGGCGACCGCCGCGATCGCGCGGGACGCCGTTTGCGCGAACAGGGAGGGGATGTTCTGCACGCAGTAGTGCAGGATGCCGTCCACGATGCGGATCGGATTGTCGTGCGTGGTCTCCTCGCTGGTCTCGATGCCGCCGTGGGGATCGGCGGCCACATCCATGATCAGGCTGCCGGGCCGCATCAGGCCGAGCATCTCGCGGGTGACATAGTGGGGCTGGCCGGGCATCCAGAGCGTGCAGTTGAGCAGGATGTCGGTCTCGGGCAGGAGTTGGCGGAGAATCGCTTCGGTGGAGTCGAGAATGATCGCCTTTGGAAACTCGACTTCGAGACGCTTCCGGCAGGCGTCAACGGGTTCCAGAAGATGCACGGTCGCCCCCGCGCCCAGGGCGGCCGTGGCGGCGGCGCGGCCGGCGGTTCCGCCGCCCAGGATGACGACGTCGGAGGGATCGGCGCCTTCGGTCCGGAACAGCAGTTTGCCGTTGCCGCCATACAGGGCCTGGCTGAATTGGGCAGCCAGCGCCATGGCGCCCGCGCCGGCCAGCCGGCTCATGGGCGCCAGCAGGGGGCGCCGTCCCGCATCGTCGGTCATCTCCTCGTAGGCGATGGCAACGCAACCGGAGCGACGGAGCGCCTCGGTCATGTGGGGCCGCGGTGGTGCGTGGATATACGTGAAGATGATATGGCCTTTCCGGAGCAGGTCGAACTCGGCGGGCAGGATTTCCTTGATCTTCCAGATCAGGTCCGCGGCGGCATACACGGTCGTGGCGTTCGGAGCCAGTTCGGCGCCGGCCGCTTCGTAGTCCCGGTCGGGCGCGCCGGCGTTGACGCCCGCGCCGGACTGCACGACAACGCGGCAGCCCATGTCGCAAAGGCGGCGGACGTGTTCGGGCAGGCCAGCCACGCGGTATTCGCCGGGTTTGATCTCTTTCGGGATGCCGACACACAGTATGGTTCGATGCATGAGAAACGCCGCCTTTCCGCT
The DNA here is from genome assembly GCA_964609905.1 of uncultured Verrucomicrobiota bacterium. Lineage (GTDB taxonomy): Bacteria > Verrucomicrobiota > Kiritimatiellia > CAIKKV01 > CAIKKV01 > CAZSUH01. Next base: position 30,591 of record CAZSUH010000018.1, on the reverse strand, counting down.
GGTTGTGATGGGCCCTGTATCATAGGGGCGCGCGGTGTGGCGGTCCAGCTTTTCCGGGGGGAAACGATGGACAGCGCGGCGGGAAAGGGGGTAAGGTACGGCGATTTCCACAGGCTGGGAGGCATCTCGCATGAACGTGGCGGTACTGGGTTCGGGAAACGGCGGGTGTGCGGTGGCGTTCGACTGCGCCGCGCACGGCCATACGGTGCGGCTTTTCGATTTCGAGGCTTTTGGCGGGAACCTCCGGGCCATCCGGGAGCGGGGTGGCATCCGGGCCGAGGGGGAGCTGTCGGGTTTTGCGCCGGTGGCGTCCGCGGGGCATTCCCTGGAGGAGGCCCTGCGGGGCGCGGAGGTGGTGTTCGTGGTCGGGCCCGCCTACAGCACCCGGCCGTTTGCCGAAGCCTGTCGGCCGCATCTGCGCCCGGGTCAGGCGGTGATGGTCTGTCCGGGTTCATGCGGGGGCGCGATCGCATTCAAGAACGCCGC
>CAZSUH010000018.1:21445-30005 GCA_964609905.1 uncultured Verrucomicrobiota bacterium | reverse complement strand
AACGGCAACCCGGTGATTCATCCGGCCGTCAGCCTGCTGAACGCGGCGCGGATCGAGCGCACGCGCGGCGCGTTCAAATTCTACGAGGAAGGCGTGACGCCGGCGGTCGGCCGGCTGATGAAGGCGGTGGACGACGAACGGATTGCCATTGGGCGGGCGCTGGGCGTGGCGATTGTGCCCGATCCCGAATGGGGCTGCCGGCAGGGGTACATGACGGAGCCGTCCTACGACCGGGGTTATGCCGAGGCTCCGGGCTTCCGGGGAATCCAGGCCCAGGACCGGCTCGATTATCGTTACTTCCACGAGGACGTGGGGTACGGCCTGGTGTTTCTGCAGAAGCTGGGCGAGCAGGTGAAGGTGGAGACGCCCTGCATGGCGGCGATCATCCGGCTGGTATCCGTGCTGATGAACCGGGATTACCTGGCCGAGGCCCCGCGCACGATGGAGACGCTCGGGCTTGCGGGATACGACGCCGCCGGGTTGATGCGGCTCCTGGAGTGACCCGGGCCGTTCAGATGGGCGTGGGGTGATAGGTGGAGCAGCGGAACCCGGGCGAGAGCGCGAGGCGCCGGCCGGGCACGGCGACCGAGCTGCAGGCGCAGATGTAATGGCGTGGGTCCTGGCCCAGTTCGTCCTTCAGCTCGTCCCACATCTCCCGCGTTTCGGTGCTGACATAGAGCGGCACGTCCTTGTCCCACCGGCGCACTTCGCGGATCAGGAAGCGATAGATTTCCCGGCGCGTCTCGTGGGGGAACGGACTGGTGCGCGCGCCGCGCATCGTGTCCTGCGCCTTGCGCGCCGCCTCGAGGCAGTCCGGATCCAGGAAGTCCGGGTTGATGTCACGGACCAAGGCTTCATAGGTGTGCCAGATGTAGAGGCAGAAGCCGACCGACTCGGGCGCGGTGCGCCGGAACATCTGCTCGATGATTTGCGCGTACTCGGCCTGCCAGTTTTTCACGGGGATCACGGGCTTGAACTTGAACCGCACCGGGATGCCCATGGCCTGGCAGAGGCGCGCGGCCTCGATGCGGTCGATGGCGTGGCCGGTGCCGGGCTCGATGTCCCGCGCGACGGCCTCGCAGGTGACGCTCCAGACGCCGACCAGCCGGTCGCGGTGCGGCAGGTCCGCCAGCCAGGCCACGTTGGAGCTACCGGTGTGGAAGTGGCCCCAGCGGTCCTCGTACCGGGCCAGGGTTTCCGCGAACAGCGCGTGCAGGCCGTACTCCGGCTCGAAGGCGACCAGGTCGGCGCCGTCGAGGATCATCCGGAACACGCGGTTCCAGGGGTTGGCCTCGATGACGGGCCGGACGATTTTTTCCATGTAGTCCTCGATGTTCAGGGCAACGGTCAGGAACCGGCCTTCCCGGCCCGCGCTGCAATAGAGGCAGCCGTGCGGGCAGCCGACCATGGTGCCGAAGTTGTAGGTGGGCCAGCAGACGCAGTTGTTGCGTTGGTCGAGGTGGTGGGGGTGTTGGTCGATGGCTGTGGTCAGGTGGCCGTAGACCCGGGCCGGCACGTCGGCGGGCGTGCCGGGCGGGCAGCGCTGGAGGAGCGGGGCCAGGTCGCGACGGCTGGAATCCAGGTCCATGGTGGTGAAGACCAGCGGCCGCATGAACGACCGGATGTGACCGGGCGGCACCACGGCGGGCGGCCAGAGTTTGGACAATTCCTCAACCACGTCCGGCAGGTTCCGGTCCGTGATGCGGCAGACCGCGTCCGGTTGGATGCGGAGCGCGCGCAGGATTCGCTCCAGGCGCGCCATGCAGGCCGGGTCGTCGTAGACGCGGTCGAGGGCGTAGGTTTTGAGCGGGGTAAGCGGGTACATGCGGAACCTCTTCCTGTTCTGACGCGAAGGCGTGAGAAGGCTACCGCAGTCCGGGGAGGGGAACAAGGGAAAGATTTTCCGGGGATGGCGGCTTGCGCGATCGGTGGTTGACGCCGCATGTTTTTTCTGGTTAGCTTACTACGTGATAAGCAATCCAACCAGAACGCGGCTGACCATGTCCGCGATCGCGGCGGAGCTGGGCTTGTCGCGCGTGACGGTGTCCGCCGTGATCAACGGGCGCGAGAAGCGGCTCCGGGTGGGCGAAGCGACGGCGCGACGGGTGCGTGAGCATCTGGAGAAGCGCGGTTTTGTGCCCTCCAGCCACGCCTGCCGTCTGCGCGCGGCGCCCGTGCGGGTGACGGGCATCCTGCATCTGGGCGGCCTTTATACCCATCTGATCGAGGCGTTCAACCAACTGACTCAGGTCGCGGCCGGCGCCGGGCCGGCCGTGGAGCTGATGGTCACATCGCCGGACCGGGTGGAAGCCGCCGTGCGCGAACTGCTTGCCCGGCGGGTCACGGATTTGGTGTGGATTCATAACAATGCGCCCGAGGAGCCTTTTCGTGAGCCTCGGCTGGCCGGCTACCTGGCCCAGATGCGCACGGTCGTTTACAACTATCTGTTCGACTCCCCCCAGGGCGAAACGGAATTGACCGCGCGCGGCATCCGGCTGGTGGGTGTCAATCGCCAGGCGAGCCGCTATCGGCTGGCCCGCTTCTTGTGCCGACTGGGACACCGGACGGTCGTGTTCCCGGGTTTGCTCCCGGCGTTTGGCCCGCAATTTCTCAAGCTGTTCGCCCGCGCCGGCCTGACGGTGGCCGATTGCCCCGGACCGTTCAATGCGGCTCGCGTGGTGCGCGCCATGCGGGAGCAGGGGGCCACGACCGCCTGTTTCGCCGGAGACCAGAAGGCCTGCAAGGCCATGCGCGAGTTGAGGAAGGCGGGCGTGCGCATTCCGGAGGACCTGACGGTCACGGGCTTTGACGGCACGGCCCTGGATTTCGGATACGACCTGACCACGCTGCGCATGCCGATCCGGGAGATGGTGGACACGGTGTGCGCCATGGTCGCCGGCGCGGAAACCGGCATGAGATGCTGTTTCGAGATGTCGCTGGTCAAGGGCGCCACGCACGGTCCGCCGGGGGGCGGGAAGGAGAGCCCATGAACACGCGATGGAGAATCTATGCGGCCGCAATGCTCGGCCTGGGGGTGATGGCCCCAACCGCCACGTGCGGGGATGCGCTTGACGCCATCCTCAAGTCGGGCGCGGCCGCATCGGCCCCGCAACCATCGAACGTGGACCACGAGGCGCTGGAACTGAATCCGGAACTTGAGGTGTTCAGCAAAACGGCGGGTCCGGATCAGCTCCACCTTCGACTGCTCCAGACGTTTGCGTCGAACGGCAGGATGGAGAAAGCGCGGATCTACGCAACGAAGATTCTGGAATCGCCGACCGCCGCCAAGGCGGACAAGCTGGCCGTGCTGAACGGCGCGAACTGGACGGCCAAGCGCGTTCATGTGACACAGGCCAGCCGCACCAAGGACTCCGTCACCTACGAGAAATACTGGGGCGGGCTCATCGGGATGACCGACTACGGGTCGCGCATGACCCGGTATTACCGGGTCGCCACGACCCAATCGATCGACCAAGTCGAGTGGAAGCGAATGGCGGACGACAATATCCAGTATCGAAAGATGCTCCTCGAGCTTGATTCGACCAGCGACCAGGCACGGTTTGGCCTGGCCCGTGAATACATCGCGCAGGAAAGACCGGGCGAGGCGCTCCCCCTGCTCGAAGCCCTTTACAGGAAGCCGGCGCCGACCGCCGACGGTTCGACGGAAGCCCGCGGCTTTTATACGGATGTTTGCCTGTTGTACGGGAACGGTCTGTTCATGAAAGGCGACCTGCCGGGCGCGCTCCGGGTGATGGAAGACTATCTCGCCGCCGGCGTTTTCGACACACAGAAACGCGGCGGCTGGTCCATGGGCAAACGCGATGCCGACTTTTACCTGTATACGTTGCGCGACCGCGGCCGGTTCCACGACATCCGGTATCCCCATTATACCGGCGCCAAGGCTTATCCGGAGGCCAAAGAGGCCGACTACGGCGAAACGTTCGCGCCGCTCCCGCGCGTTAAACTTACGCTCGGCGGCGGGCTCTCGAACGAATCGGCGCCGGTTCGGTATCTTACGGCCAAACTCGCGGCGTACGGCATCGCGGTCGACGATTCCGCGCCGTTTGTCGTCCGGTTCAACACCGGTTCGATCAAGGCCCCGGAAAAACCCGAAGCCTATGCCGTGACCGTGACGGAGAACGGAGCGGACCTACAGGGCGCCGACCGGGCCGGGACGACCTGGGCCGCGTCGACCTTCGTCCAACTCATCGACCGCGTCGGCGGTCCCCGCATCAGGCTTTGCGAGATTCGCGACTGGCCGGATCTCCGGTTCCGCGGCAACTGGGGCAAGAGCTGGGACATCCGCTTTCCGGAGTACTTCATCACCGGCAAGCTCAACCTGGCCGCGCTCGGCAGTTACCTGGACGACAGTTTCTGGAGCCTCGGGCCGACGCCGCCCATGAAGCGCGCGGCGCAGAAAGAATACATCCGGCTCATGCGCGAACTGGGCATCGCGGTCTTTGTGACCCTGCCGACGTCGTGGTACATGCCCAAGACCAGCGAGCGCACCCTTGCGTATTACACCGACCTCTGCAACGAGATCGCCGCGCTTGGGGGCCATGCCTGGTGGCTGCACGACGATACGTCCGCCGGCGGCCAGCCGGAATGGGATATGCAACAGTGCGACGGCGATGTCTACAAGGCCGTGCTGGCGGAGTTCGACTATCTCAACACGCTGCATGCGGCGGTGAAGGGAAAACATCCGGAATTCAAACTGCTCTTCAGTCCCATCTACTACTTTTTCAATGAGGGCCAGTCCTACCACGGGATACCGAAAGAAAACTACATGCGCGACCTGGGCAGGATGCTCGACCCGGACATCGAGGTGATGTGGTGCGGCCCGCGCGTTCGCAGCACGGTCATCCGGAAGGAGGAAGCCGAGAACTGGACGCGTGTCGCCCGGCGAAAACCCGCCTTCTGGCAGAATCCCTACGGGCCGCATCAGGCCTATCATATCGTTCTTGGCGACTGCTACCCCGGCTGGGCCGATTTTCATTACAAGGGCTTCTTTGACGACGTGACGATGTATTTCGACGCGGGCGATATTCCGATCCGCGGCGCGCTGTTCATGGAATACGCCAACTTCGCCTGGAATCTTGACCGCCTGGAAGGCTGTTCCTTCGAGGTTTCCAAACATACGCAGCGGCTGGCCTATGAGGTCTGTTACGGCCAGGGCGCCCTGGAGACCATCAAACCGGGCGCGGATGCCATCTGGGCGCTGGATGCGTTCCCGACCTATTTCGCCACCTATATGACGCACGACCATCGCTCGAATGTGCCGCGGGCGCTCATGGAGTACGAGCATGTCATGGACGCCATTGACCGGGCGGAACGCGCATGGGCCACGATGAAGGAACGCTATCCGGACGGTCTGGAGGTCGTTCCGACCCAGTATGTGAATGTGTTGGGCCGGGACAGGCTCGGTAACGTCATGGACAACATCCTGGAGAAAGCCGGGCGCCGCGCCTTGATGGAGGCCGCCGCGAAGGCCGGCCATTTCGACGCCGGCGCGGGCGATCAGTTCAAGAGCCCGGCCGAGTTTTACGGCGGCGCCGAATCGCAGCCGATCGTTTACGGCAAACGGCCGCTCGTGTACGTCAACCCGGTGAGCGAACTGGTGAATGAGGGGGCTCCCTACCGGAAAAAAGTATTTGGCGTCGGCGCCCAGGACGTTCATAAAACCGACAACGCCGCCAGTTCGACGATCATGCCGGATCTGGTTATCCGAATGGACGAACTTCAGACCGTTTTCTTCCGCGACCCACACGTGAAAGGCGACGCCAAACTGATTCTTCGCGGCAGAAACGAGCAGCTTCATGCCGGGGCCCAGGGCTGCAGGATCGAAGTCCGTGTCAACGATCGGACGATTTTCGACGGCGTGACCACGTTCCCGGGCGGATTCGGTTCCGACATTCAGACGATCGCCATTCCCGCGGACGTCTTGACAAACAGAAACACAGTCGCGATCCGGAATCTCGATCCGTACGATCCAAACGTGACGCCGGACAATGTGAATGGCCATGTTTCCTACTTCAGCATCGAATACGGGGTGTTTCGCAACGCGTACGGAAAGGAATAACCATGACGGAGCCACTTCCCATCGTCGCCTTCAACAAGTGGTGCGATCGCATGCCGCTGAACGAGCAGGCCGCTTTGTTGAAACAGGCCGGCTTTGACGGGGTGGATATGCCCTGTCGGCCGGGCAGCGCCATCACGCCCGAAACCGCCCCCGCGAAGCTCCCGGAAGCGAAACGGATCCTCGCGGAGCACGGGCTTTCCCTGGATCGCCTCGTGTGCGATATCGTGGCCGGGAACGATGCCGTCACGGAACGCTTTCTGGCCTGCGCGAGGGGGCTCGGCATCGTGAAAATCCGCGCCGGCGGTTTTCCCGTTTCCCCCGAAACGAACATCCGGACGGCGTTTGATGCGGCCCGCCGGCGACTGGAGACGATCGAGGGTCTGCTGGAGAAACATGGCGTTTCCGCGGGCATCCAGAATCACAGCGGACATTGCCTGGAGGCCAACGTCTCGTCCGTCCTGCGCTTGCTGGAGGGACGCAATCCCCGATGGCTGGGCATCCAATACGATCCCGGCCACCTGGCCCTTTCCGGGGAGTCGCCGCATCTGGCCGTCGGCCTGATGGGCGATTATCTCCACAGCGTCAATCTCAAGAGCCCCCGGTGGGAGTATTGCATTGACCGGAAAAACGGCCGGTTGGCCTATTGCCCCGTCTGGGTTCCGCTGGCGGACGGCATGCTCGACGTGCCCCGTGTGCTGAGCGAATTGCGCGCGGCCGGCTATCGCGATTCCATCAGCATGCATTGCGAATACCGAAGCCATTTTTTCAGGGTGGAGCGCTATCCGGAGGCCGTCTTCGGCATCGTGAAAGAAGACATCGCCTATCTGCGCGCCTGCCGCGGGTGACGGCGCCGTTCCGGGAGTTTGAAAGCGGCGACCCGGTTGCGATCGAAGGGAATTACGGACACAAGGAGAAACGACCGATGAGGACAAGACGTTTGTTGGGAACGGTACTGATTGTCGGGCTGTGCGGAATCCTGCTCGCCGAGCCGGCCCCGGCCGCGCCGAAACCCTTGACTCTGCAACAGCAGATCGTCGCCCTCGACAAACAGGGCCTGACCCCCTCCGCCCTGGCCGCGGAGCTGGTCAAGTTGGAGCAGGCCGCGCGGACGCTCGACGAGAAGCGGGCGATTCTCACGCGGCTGCTCGGCCATTACACCCCGGCCTACCACGGCCGCAACCTGAAGAATCCGCACCGCGACCCGGCCCAGGCGAACGCCTACGGCGACACGCTCCTCGCCGTTCTGCTCGAACAGGCCCGGGCGAAGCCGGGCGACTGGCCGTTCCTCATGGACCTGCGCCGTCCGTTCAACAATCCCGAGCACCGCAACTTCCACGCCGCGCGCCGGGCACAGATCGAAGAGCTGCTGGAACAACTGGCCCGCACCGACACGCAGAAGGCGGAAATCCTGTTGATCCGGAACCAGCCGGATTCGGTTCTGGCCCTGGCCGGGGCGACACCGGCTCAGAAAGTCACGGCCACCGCGCAACTCCTGGGCGCGGTCAACTACGGCGCCCGCTGGCGCGGGTACTATCTCGACACGGACAACCCGCTCACGGACGCGCGTTGGAAGGAGATGGAGGCGGAGGAGCTGAAGCTTGCCGAGCGGCTGGTCGAGCTGCTCCCGACCAATGCTTTTGCCTGCATCCGCGCGGGCGAGGCCTATTATATCCAGGGCAAGGCCGGTCCGGCGGAAATTTACAGCCGCAAGGCCTACGCGCTTTCTCCCTCCGGCACGTTCGTGCGCGCCGCCGCGCTCATCGGGCTCGCCAACGCCGCGATTCTCAAGAACGACAAGGCCGCGGCCCTGAAAGCCTGCGAGGAGATCCTGGCGACTCCCTATCCGCCGCCGGGCCGAAATACCACCGGTGGCGACCCGTTCGGCTCGTATGTGTTCTGGGCTCATCCGCTGGAGCAGGCGAAGCTGCTGGTCCCCCTGCTCAAGGGCGGCGACTTCGACGGTTATCAGCTTCCCTGGCACACCGGCTGCGAGGTCTATCCGACCGCGCGAGAGGCCGACTATACGCTGGATTTCATCCCGCTCAAGGCCGTGACCCTGGTGCCGGGCAACGGCTTGGCGACGGACGATTTGCGGTTCAAATTCCTGCGCCAGAAACTGGAGCGGATCGGCGTGGCGGTGAGCGTGCGGAAGACGCCGGCGGCCGGCAGTTTCCCGGTCCGGATCGATACGGACGACGCGCCCGCCGCGCCCGAGAAGGCGCAGGGCTATGCCCTGAAGATCACGCCCGCCGGCGCGTGGATACGCGGGCTCGACAAATTGGGGACCACGTTCGGCATGGTCAGCCTGATCCAGATGATTGACCAGGAGGGGCCCGCGAAAATCCGATGCGGCGAGGTGCGCGACTGGCCGGAATACACCGGCCGCGGCTTCAAGCAGGGCCGCATGAATTTCAATCCGAATCTGCTGGAGTTCGCGCTCATGGGCAAGTTCTCGTGCGTCGAGGAGCAGAGCGGCTCGTC
>CAZSUH010000018.1:16783-21345 GCA_964609905.1 uncultured Verrucomicrobiota bacterium | reverse complement strand
TGGTGCGAGAAGGACGACGACCCGCGCGGGCTGATGTACGACGGGTTCTACGGCGACATCTCCTCGTTCTACTACAACCAGGACATCGCCAAAAACGGCCCCTTCACGATGGGCTATTCGGCCTACATGTGGAACCCGAAGGCTTATCATCCCATGGCCGATTCCAAGCGCATCACCGCGCTGCTGTACGGAAAAAAGATGTGGGACATCATCCGTCCCGGCAACCTCGCGCTGGCCTACTTCGACAAGTTCGACAACAAGTTCCAGATGTGGCCGGCGGCCTATGCGGAACGCGACCTGGTGAAAACGAATTACGCGATTGTCCAGGAGGCTTGGGACAAGGCGGTCGGCTATAATCCGACGGCCATTCGCCACATGCCGACCTGGTATGGCGACATGGTCTGGTGGGCGGGCGAACTGGCCCGCGCCATCGACACCGCCAAACCGTGGGAGGAGCGCATGGCGGTTGACATCGCCGAACTGCGCGAAATCGCGCAGAAGGAAGTCGCGCTGAACGAGGCGAAGGGCGATCGCTTTATGCCCGGCATCTGCTTCATCGGCGGCAAGCAGCGCTCCTACGGATTCCGCACGGCCGAGGAGAAGGCGCAGAACCCGAGTTTTCCGCTGGGCATCCGCAAGGGCGTCTTCCTCGAGAAGCAAATGACGCCGCACGCCCGGGCGTATAGCGACTTCAAGGCCGAGCCGGGCCGGGACCGCGAATTGATTCTCAGGGGCATGCACGAAAAGAATCCCGACGATCTGGACGCCCCCATGTGCCGCATCCGGGTGAACGGCTACACGGTGTTTGCGGGACCGACGCTGCTGCCGCCATGCGACTGGGGCACGCAGAAGATCGCGATCCCGGCGCGCATCCTGAACCCGGACGGCACCAACCGGCTGGAGATCGTCAACCTGGAAGAAGGCTACGGCACCCAGACGCCGCCGTTCATCGCGATTGTGTATGCCGTGATTCGGAAGCCGGCATAAGGTTCTGACGGCGCTCCGCATTCCCGCGATTGAAGAGCCGTAATCCTCTGTAGTATCATGGCTGCCGGCAACCGACAGGAAAGGCGGCGGCATGGGCGCGGAATCTTGGCGAGTCGGGTTTGGACGGGCGGACATCACCCCGAAACTGGGCACCCAGTTGGCGGGTTACGGCGACCGCGATCGCCCGGCGGAGGAAATCCTCGATCCCCTGCACGCCACCGCCCTGGTGCTGGAGCAGGCGGGCGTCAAGGCGGCCGTGATCAATCTGGACTGGTGCTTCGTGTGCGAGACCATCACGGATCGCATCCGCGCCGCGGTCAGCGCCCGGATCGGCATCCCGGCTTTGCATGTGAACGTCTGCACGACCCATACCCATTCCGCCCCATGCACCCGCACGACCGCCCCCTGGGGTCGCGGCGACAGCGACGGGCTCGCTTACATCGACGCCGTCCTTCCGGCCATCGTCGAGGCGGTGGCGCAGGCCGATGCAGGCCTCCGGGAGGCGCAAGTCGGCTTCGCCACCACCGAGAGCCTGGTTGGCGTCAACCGCCGCGGCGTGGACGAGGAGGGCCGGGTCGGATTCGGCGCCTCCCCGCACGATCCCTTCGATCCCACCCTCACCGTTGCCTATTTTAGGGACATGAAAGGGGCGGATATCGGGATCCTGGTCCACTACGGCGCGCATAACACCGCCATGGGCAACACCCGCCAGGTGACCCGCGATTGGTGCGGCGTGATGAAGGACCGGATCGAGTCCCAGTACCAGGCGCCGGTCCTGTACCTCAACGGCGCGGAGGGCGACGTCGGGCCGCGCACCAATTGCCGCTGCGGCGATGGTCTTTCCGCGGGCGCCGGCGACGGTATCCATGCCGTTCGCGAGGTCGGGTATCGCGGCGCGACCGATGCCATTCGCGCGCTGCTTTCCATCAAGGAGTGGCGGACGGACCTGCGGCTGGGTGTTCATGCCTCGGAAATCCTTCTGCCCTACGCCCCGCTCATCCCGCTGGACGAAGCCCGGGCGGCCGTGGCCAGGCTGGAGGGCAAGCGGGATGCCGAGTATCAGCATTACCGGGCCGTGGTCGAGGCCTGGGCCAAGCCTCCGGTGGACGGCTTGCGTTTCCGGCAGACCGTCATTACGCTGGGTCCGATGGCGCTGGTGCCGCTGCCGGGCGAGATTTTTTCCACCATTTCGTTGCGCGTTCGGCGGGGCAGTCCATTCCAGCATAGCCTGCTCTGCAGCAACAGCAACGGTACCCACGCCTACCTGACCACCCGCGAAGCCAAAGGCCGCGGGGGCTACGAGATCGAGGTGCGAAAACGGTTCGGGGCTTACGTTTTCGCCGATGGCATCGACGACGCCCTGGTGGCGGCTTGTCTGAAGACCCTGCGGAACAATTACGGAGAATGCCGATGAACACATTGCGGTTACTGTGCAGCGTGGTGAGTCTGTTTCTGATGGCCGGTTGCGGAGCGGGACGGGTGGCGCCGGCGGCCGCCTCGATTTCCCATCTTCCCGCCGGCGGGCCGACGAAATCCGGGAGGGGCTTTACCGATCACGGCATCGCTTCGCCCGTCAGCGAAAACCGCGGCACCGCGGCGGCCGTGGACGGCCGGGGACGCAACGTCGCGCTGATCTGGCTCAACGACCATCGCGGCGGGTACGGGCTTGCGATGGTCGATGCGGAGACGGGCAAGTGCGAACAGTGGCCCGTGCCGTTCCCCACGGGCGGCGATACGCCGTTTGCCACGTTGCTGTCCCGGCAGAACAAGTTTTACACCCATTTCGGAAGCCACTTCTGCGAGTTCGATCCCGTCAAGCGGGCTTTCACGTTCGTCACCAACACGGCGCCGCAGATGACCTTTTCTCTGCTGGAGGATGACCAGGGCGTCATCTGGTCGGCCACCTACCCGCAGAGTGGATTGGTCTCGTTCGACCCCCGGACGCGCGCGTTCCGGGACTACGGCCAGCTCTATCCGCAGAACTGGCCCCAGTATACATCCGGTCTGTGCATGGACGAAGCCGGCTGGGTCTATTGGGGCATCGGCAACGTCGCGGGCCAGATTCTCGCCTTCGATCCTAAAACAGGAACCCTCAAGCCGCTGATCCCGGAAGCGAAGCGCCATTTCGGCAGCGCGACGCCCTATCGGGCGGCGAACGGCAAGGTCTACGGCTCGGTCGGACAGAAGGATGGCTGGATTGAGTGCCTGGCAGGCGAGGCGCGCCCCGTGGAAGGGAAGCCGCCGGCCCGGGCGGCTGGAGACTCCGGCCATCGCCGGCCGGCGCAGATGGAGTTTGCGGACGGCCGCAAGCTGGCCGGCGTGGACCTGGCCGAACGGGTGCTGACCGTGACGGGCCCGGGCACCGGCGACATCCGCCGCGTGAGCTTCGAATACGCGACCGAGGGATCGTCCCTCCGGAGCATGGTCGTGACGCCGGACGGCCGGATCAGCGGGTGCACCTGCCATACCTCCCGCTTTTACCGGTACAATCCCCGGACCGGCGAATGGGAGCGGCACGGCATGTTCAAGTCGTGGAACTCGGTGGCCCGACAGGGAGACCGCATCTATGCCGGCTGTTACACGGGCGGCTTCCTGCTCGAATGGGATCCGGCCCGCGACTGGGTCGAGGTCACCCGCTCCAACGCCAATCCCCGCATACTGACCGCGTGTGCGCCGGTGATCAACTGTCCGCGCCGCATGCTGGCCTATCCGGACGGCAAGACGCTCATCTTGGCCGGCCGGCCCGGCTACGGCTGCACCGGCGGCGGCCTGCTGTTCTGGGACTGCAAGACCGGCGCCTCGACGCTGGTCGGTCACACCAACCTGGTCCGGGACCTGACCACGTTCAGCCTGGCGGCCCTGCCGGGCGGCAAGCTCCTGTGCGGTACGACCACCCAGACGGGACAGGGCGGCGAGGTGAAGGCGAAGCAGGCGGAGCTGTTCATCCTGGACATGGCGTCCAAAAAAGTGGAATGGCACGGGGCGCTGTTTCCCGGCGTGCAGTATTACACCGATGTCGCGCTCGGGTCGGACGGGTTGGTCTATGGGTTCGCGGACCAGCGCCGCTTTTTCGTCTTTGATCCTGCCCGGAAGAAGGTGATCCACGACGAGGATATCAGCCCCAAGTTCGGGCCGGTGATCGCGTCGGAAGGGGCGGGGGCGTTTGTGGCCGGACCCAACGGCGCGCTCTACATCCTGTTCGAGAAGGGGATCGGCCGGCTCCGTCCGGACACGCGTGACATCGTCTTCCTGGCCGAAGCGCCCGGTGTGCTCAACGGCATGTGCGGCGGCGTCTATCTCGACGGCCGCCTCTACTTCGGCATCGACTCGCATCTCTACAGCTATGACTTGGGGGCCGGTGACCAGTGATCGCGTTTCACGGCGGGGCGTTTTCATCTTGATCCGGCGCGCTCCGGATGTATAGTGATTCGTATGAACGACAGTACCCATCACTCCCTGCGCACGCCGCTCTATGACACGCATGTCAATGCGGGCGCGCGGATGATCGATTTCGGCGGCTGGTGCATGCCGGTTCAATACGACGGCATCCTGGCCGAGCACCAGCGCACGCGCAC
>CAZSUH010000018.1:0-16683 GCA_964609905.1 uncultured Verrucomicrobiota bacterium | reverse complement strand
TGTACGGGCACGAAATTTCGGAAGACGTGACGCCGGCGGAGGCGGGCATGGAGCGGTATTGCGCCAAAGCGGACGCGTTCATCGGCCAGTCGGCGGTGCGCCGGATCCTGGCGGAGGGTCCGCGCGTCCGGTTGTGCGGGTTCCGTATAGCGGGACGCCAGAGCGCGCGCGCGGGGAACACGGTGCTGGCGGGCGGCGCCGGTATCGGACGGGTGACCAGCGGCTCCTTTTCGCCGACGTTGCAGGGCGCGATCGGGTTTGCGTATGTGGAGCGCGCCTGGTCCGGGCCGGGCGGGCGGGTGACGGTGGACACGGGCCGGGCCCGGCTGGACGCCGAAATCGTCCAGCCTCCCTTTTACAAGGCCGTTTAAAGAAAGAGAGAATCATCATGGTGCCGGAAGGACTGCGGTATACGAAGGATCACGAGTGGATTCGGATGGACAAGAACGGCGAAGCCGTGATGGGGATCACCGACTTTGCCCAGCATGAGCTGGGTGACATCACCTTCGTCGACCTGCCCAAGCCGGGCAAGGCGGTCAAGGCGCACGACGCGCTGGCGGTGGTGGAGTCGGTGAAAGCGGCGGGAGACGTGTATGCGCCGGTGGGCGGGACCGTGGTGGCCGTGAACGCGGCGCTGGCCGACGCGCCCGAGACGGTGAACAAGGATCCTTACGGCGAGGGCTGGCTGTGCCGGCTGAGCGACTGCGACGCCAGCGCGGTGGAGGGGCTGATGAGCGCGGCGCAGTATACCCAATTCCTGGCGGGAGCCTGAGATGCCGTACGTTGCCAACACCGACGCGGATCGGGCCGCGATGTTGCGGGCCATTGGTCTCACGAGCGTCGACGAGCTGTTCGCCGACATTCCGTCCGCCTCCCGCCTGGAGGGACTGGCGCTTCCGGAGGGTCGGAGCGAGGCGGAGGTGTACGACCGGCTGCACCGGCTGTCGCACCGCAACGCGCACAACCTCGTTTGTTTCCTCGGCGGCGGTTTTTACGACCACGTCATTCCCGCCTGTGTGGACGAGCTGGCGGCGCGGTCCGAATTTTACACGGCCTACACGCCGTACCAGCCGGAGGCGTCGCAGGGCACGCTGCAGGCGATTTTCGAGTACCAGAGCGCGATCTGCAGGCTGACGGAGATGGAGGCGGCCAACGCGTCGCTGTATGACGGCGGCACGGCGTTGTACGAGGCGGCCATGATGGCGATCCGCATCACGGGCCGCAACAAGATCCTGCTCGACAGCGGCGTCAACCCGATTTACCGCAACATGCTGGCCTGCTACACCCGCAACCTGTCGGTGGACTTCGAGGTGATCGACGCCGTGCATGGGCAGAGCGACCGCGGCCGGATCGCGGCGGCGTTGAACGATCGGACGGCGGCCATTATCCTGCAGAATCCGAACTTTTTCGGCGCCGTGGACGATTTTACCGACATTGTGGAACTGGCGCATCAACACGGGAGCCTGGCGATCGTGTCGGCCTATCCCGTGTCGCTGGGGTTGTTGAAAACGCCGGGCAAGATGGGCGCGGACATCGTCACGGGCGAGGGGCAGAGCCTGGGGTTGCCCCTGTCGTTCGGCGGTCCGTACCTGGGCTTCATGGCCACGCGCATGGCGCATGTGCGCAAGATGCCGGGCCGGCTCGTGGGCGTCACGACGGACGCGAAAGGCCGCCGCGGGTTTGTGTTAACCTTGCAGGCGAGGGAGCAGCATATCCGGCGCGAGAAGGCGATGTCCAACATCTGCTCGAATGAGGCGCTGTGCGCCCTGCGGGCGTTGATCTATCTCTCCTGGATGGGCAAGCGGGGCTTTGCCGACCTGGCCCGGCTGTGCGCCCAGAAGGCCGAATACGCCAAGACTCGGCTCAGCGCCATTCCCGGCGTGAAGGTTAAGAAAGCAGCGCCCACGTTCAACGAATTCACCCTGGAACTGCCCGTTGACGCGAGCGACGTCGTGAGCCGCCTGATTGACAAGGGGTTCGCCGCCGGTTATCCGCTGGGGCGTTATTATGGGGGCATGGACAACTATCTGCTGGTGGCCGTGACGGAGAAACGGACGCGTGAAGAGATCGGAGCCCTGGCCGAGGCCCTGGAGGCGGTGTTGTGAGCAAGCTGATCTACGAAAAATCGGTGCCGGACCGCCGGGCCGCCAATCTGCCGCGGCTGACCGCCGCCGAGCAGGCCTGTCTGCTTCGGATTCCGCACAAGTATTACCGCGACACGCCGGCCGAGCTGCCGGAACTGTCCGAGTTGGAGGTGGTGCGCCACTTCACCAACCTGTCGCGCCTGAACTACAGCGTGGATGCCAACTTTTATCCGCTGGGTTCGTGCACGATGAAATACAATCCCAAAATCTGCGAGCGAGCGGCGGCGCTGGACGGGTTCTCGTCCCTGCATCCGCTGTTGCCGCAGTTGCGTGGCGGGGGCATGCTGACCCAGGGCGCGTTGGAGGTGCTGCACGAAACCGAGCGGCTTCTCTGCGAGGTGGTGGGCATGGACGCGTTCAGCCTGCAGCCGTCCGCCGGCGCGCACGGCGAGCTGACGGGCATGATGCTTGTGGCGGCCTATCACAAGGACAAGGGGAACCGGAAGCGCAAGGTGCTGATACCGGATGCGGCCCACGGCACCAACCCGTCCAGCGCGGCCATTGCCGGCTTCACGGTGGTGACCCTTCCGACCGGACCGGACGGGGGCGTGGACATGGCGGCTTACGAAGCGGCGCTGGACGACGACGTGGCGGCCGTGATGCTGACCTGTCCGAATACGCTGGGCCTGTTCGAGAAACGGATTCGCGACATCGCCGACCTGGCGCACAAGCGGGATGCCCTGCTGTATTATGACGGGGCCAATCTGAACGCCCTGCTGGGCCGGTGCCGGCCGGGCGATCTGGGCTTTGACGTGGTTCACGTGAACCTGCACAAGACCTTCGGCACGCCCCACGGCGGCGGCGGGCCGGGCTCGGGGCCGGTGGGCGTCAAGCGGCGGCTGATGCCGTTTCTGCCGACCAGCATCGTGATCAAGCGCGCCGACGGCTCGTATGCGCTCGAGTACGAGCGGGAGAAAACGATCGGATTTATCGCGCCGTTTTACGGCAATTTCGGCGTCATTCTGCGGGCGTATGCCTACTTGCTGCTGTTGGGCCGGGAGGGGCTGCGGCGGGTGAGCGAGAATGCCGTGCTGAACGCCAACTACATCCAGGAACGGCTTCGCGGCCGGTACGAGCTGGCGTATTCGCGCCGGTGCATGCACGAGTGCGTGTTCAGCGCCTCGCGGCAGGCCGCGAAGGGCGTGCATGCCATCGACCTCGCCAAAGCCCTCATCCAGCGCGGCGTTCACCCGCCGACCGTCTATTTTCCGCTGGTTGTCAAGGAAGCCCTGATGATCGAGCCCACCGAAACCGAATGCAAGGAGCGGTTGGACGAATTCATCGACGCCATGCTGGAACTGGCCGACCTGGCGGACCGCGAACCGGAACGGTTTGCCGCCATGCCAGGCAATACGCCGGTTTGCCGGTTGGACGAAACCAAGGCCGTCAAGGACATGCGGTTCAGCGCCTGAGCCTGTTTCCGAGAGGCGGCACTCATGCGGAAAAGATTCACAAATCGTTGCATTGCACGCCGGAGGTACTATAATGACCGGCAAGTGCCCCTTTGTTTCGGGATCGTCGGCTACCAAGGAGGTTCGCGATGACGGCCTATTTTGAAGGCTTGACGGTGATTCAGAAGGTATTCGCGCTATGTGCGCTGGCCGGCGGCACGGTGTTCGTGCTTCGCACGATCCTGCTTTTTTTGGGAATGGGGCACGACATCGACTCGGGTGCGGATTCGGCGGGCGAAATCCATGCCGGCCTTTCGGATACGGACGTCAGTTTTCATTTTCTGACCGCGCACGGCATCACGGCTTTCTTCTTGATGTTCGGCACGGTGGGGTTGACGTTGTCTAAATATTACGCGAAGAACGATTGGTCGTCGTTGGCGGGCGGGGGCGCGGCGGGCCTGCTGACCATGCTGCTGATCGCGCGGCTCTTTTCCGCCATGATGCGGTTGCAGTCCGACGGAACCATTCGCGTGCAGAACGCGATCGGGCAGGAGGGCGTGGTCTACCTGCGGATTCCGGTGGACGGGATCGGCAAGGTGCAGATCACGATCCAGGGCGGTTTGAAGATCTTCGATGCCCGGGCACGGTGCAGGGAGATCGTTCAAACGGGCGATCGCGTGAAGGTGGTCGAGGTGACCCCCGAAAACATGGTGATCGTGGAAAAAATCGTCTCGTAATCGGTAACAAGGCAAGACGTTCGTCAAATCAAGGAGGCTCGATCATGACTGGTGCCGCTTCTGTCGTCCTGTTGGTGGTCATCCTGTTCGTCCTGTTGATCTTTTTCGCCCAGCGGTATAAACGGTGCCCCTCGGACCGCATCCTGGTGATCTTCGGCAAGGTGGGCAAAGACCGGTCGTCGCATTGCATTCACGGCGGCGGCGCGTTCATTGTCCCGCTGATCCAGGACTACGCGTTCCTGCGGTTGACCCCCATGACGATCAGCATTCCCCTGCAAGGAGCCCTGTCGTTCCAGAACATCCGCATCAACGTGCCGAGCACCTTCACCGTCGGCATCAGCACCGATCCGGCGATCATGACCAACGCGGCCGAGCGTCTGCTGGGCTTGCAGCCGCCCCAGATCGAGGACATGGCCAAGGAGATCATCTTCGGCCAGTTGCGTCTGACCGTGGCGTCGCTGACGATCGAACAGATCAACCAGGACCGCGAGAGCTTCCTGGAGTCGATCCGCAAGAACGTGGAGCCCGAGCTGAACAAGATCGGCCTTTACCTGATCAACGTGAACATCACGGACATCACGGACGAATCCACCTACATCGAGAGCATCGGCAAGAAGGCGGCCTCCGAGGCCATCAACCGGGCCAAGGTGGACGTGGCCGAGAACGTCAAGATCGGCAACATCGGCGAGGCCGAGGCGCACCGCGAGATGACCATTCGCGTGGCCGAGAACGTCGCCCAGTCCGAGAAGGGCAAAAAGAAAGCCGAGGCCGACCAGCGCGTCTACGTGCAGGGCCAGGAAGCCACGGCCGTCAAGGGCGAGAACATGGCCAAGGCGGACATCGCCGAGTCCCAGGCCCAGCTGGAGGTCAAACAGGCCGCGTTCCTGAAGACCGCCGAAGTGGCCAAGCGCGAAGCCCTGGTGGAGATTCAGAAGGCCCAGTATCGCGCCGAGGCGGAACGGCTGAACGCCGAAGAAGTGGTGGTCAAGGAGACCGAGAAACGGAAGATCGAGATCGCGGCCGAGGCCGAAGCCGAAAAGACCCGCCGCGAGGCGAAAGGCCAGGCCGACGCCATCCTGTTCAAGTACGAGGCCGAGGCGCGCGGCGTGCGCCAGGTGCTCGAGAGCAAGGCGGCGGGTTACGAAGCGCTGGTCAAGAGTTGCGACGACGATCCGCGCGCGGCCGCGACCCTGCTGATGATCGAAAAGCTGGAGGCCATCGTCGCCCGCCAGGTCGAGGCCATCTCCAAGCTCAAGATCGACAAGATCACCGTCTGGGATTCCGGGAACGGCGACAAGGGGTCCTCCACCGCCGGCTTCGTGTCCAACCTGATCAAGAGCCTGCCGCCTCTGCAGGACGTGGCGGCCATGGCCGGCGTGGAATTGCCCGGTTACCTGGGCCACATCAAGGGCGAGGCGAAGAGTCCGGCCAAGGCGCCGGACTCCAAGGGGTAAAAGGAGAATATGGCCAGGCAGGATATCGAGAAACTGGATCCCAATCTCGCTTCACCCGGCGCGGGCGACGGCCTGCGCTGGTACGACATCCGCCACCTGTCGATCGACGGCCGGGGCTGGACGGACACGGCGCATCCCTTTGACCGGTTTCCGGCCCGTGCCGAAAAAATCATTCCGGCGCCGGTCTGGCAATTGGGCCACCACACCGCCGGCATGACGGTCCGGTTTGCCACGGCGGCGGTAAAGATCGCCGCCCGCTGGACCGTCCGGTTCGAAGGCCTGTCGATGCATCACATGCCATCCACGGGCATGAGCGGGCTGGACCTTTATTATCGGGACGGCGCGGCGTGGAAATGGATCGCCAACGGCATTCCGCGCGCCAAGGAGACCAACCAGAGCCTGCTGGAAGGCCTCGAGCCGGCCGGCATCCGGGAATACCTGCTCTACCTGCCGCTTTACAACGGCGTGGATGCCGTGGAAATCGGAATTCCCGAGGATGCGGCGCTGGCGAAGCCGGCGCCGTGGCCGGGCAAGCCGATCTGTTATTACGGCACCTCGATCACCCAGGGCGGCTGCTCCAACCGGCCCGGCACCTGTTACACGGCCATCGCGGCGCGGCGGCTCGACCGGCCCCATTACAACTTCGGCTTTTCCGGGAACGGCCGCATGGAGCCGGCGCTGGCGCAACTCCTGGCGGAACTGGATTGCAGCGTCTATGTGCTGGACGCCTTTCCGAACATGTCGCCGGAGCTGATTCGGGAGCGGTTCGCGCCGTTCGTGCGGATCCTGCGTCGCGCCTGGCCGCACACGCCCATCGTCGTGATGGAAAACGTCCACTACACGAATATGAGCCTGGTCAAGTCCCGGCGCGACGACGTCGAGCAAAAGGCCGTTGCCATGCACGAGGCGCTCAAAATTCTTCATGATGAAGGCGTCACGCGCCTCACGCTGATTCCCGGCGATATTCTGTTGGGCGACGACCTGGAGGGCACGGTGGACGGGTGCCATCCCACCGACCTGGGTTTCATGCGCATGGCCGAGGCGGTCGTTCCTTTCCTCAAGCCGCTGGTGTAAGCGCGCTCTTCGAATCGCGGCGGGCAAGGCCGTCATCGCAACGTCAAGCATTCCTCTGGCGTCAGAATCACCATCAGCGGCAACGCCGGCGGCGATGCAAGCAGGCGGTGGAGGAGAGGATCGCCGTAGGGGGAGACACCGGGATGCCGGAAGATGCCCCATTGAGGTTTCTTGACATCTGATGCGGATTCAAATAGCATCTTGCATCATGAGAACGACAATTGACATCGATGAACCCATTCTGAACGAGGTCCGGTCCGTTCAGAAGCGAGAGGGGAAATCCCTCGGCCGGGTCGTCTCCGACCTTCTGGCGGTCGGGCTTGCCGAACTTCGTTCCGGAGCGGCACCGGCTTCGAAGCGGTTGACGTGGGTTTCCCGGGAGATGGGCGCGCGAGTCGATCTGGCCGATCGCGAGGCGCTGTATGACGCCATGGACGGGCGCAAGCCATGAGCTTTGCCGTCGATGTCAATATTCTGCTGTATGCCTCGGACCGTCGGTCCGACTGCCATGAAAAAGCGGTTGCATTCCTGAAATCCGTTGTGGCCGGCAACGAAACCTGCTACCTGGCGTGGATCACGGTGATGAGCTATTTGCGCATGGCGACGCACGCGCGCCTTTTCGACGCGCCGCTGTCGCCGGCGGAAGCCCAAGGCAACATCGAGCGCCTGTTCGCGTCTCCCCATGTGCGGGGGCTTTCGGAAGCGGAAGGATTCTGGCCGATCTATTGCGAGGTTGCCGGCGAAACGCCCGTGCGCGGCAATCTCGTGCCGGATGCGCACCTGGCGGCCATTCTCAAGCAGCACGGAGTCCGGACGCTTTACACGCACGACCGCGATTTTCTCAAGTTCCGTTTTCTGAAAGTCGTGGATCCGTTGGCCTGAGCCGCTCAATGCCCGCGTCCGCGACGCATTCCGCCGCCTGGCGCGGATCTCGGTGACGGTGTTGAGCAGGAAGACGGTTTTTTCGTCGCCGGCCATCAAGTCCTTTCCACGGCGTCCGGGGCGCTGCTTCCGGCGTTACCAACCGGCGGTTTGGATCGCACGGAACAGCAGCGGGACGGTGGCGAGACTGACGAGGGTGCTGGCGAAGACGGCCTTGGAGCTGAGCAGGGAATCGCCGTTGTAGCGCTCGGTGAACAGCGTGCAGGAGATGGCCGCGGGCATGGCGGCGATGAGGTAGAAGATGAGCCGGGGCACCTCGGGGATCGACAGGCCGGCGAGCGCCGCGCCCCGGACCAGGAGCAGCGCGAGGAGCGGCGCGGCGAGCAGGCGGAGTGCGAGCACACCCCAGAGCGCGGGCTCGGGTCGAAGTTCGCTGAAGGGGCGCGCGCCGAGTTGGGCGCCGATGATCAGCAGGGAGAGGGGAATGGTGAGGCTGCCCAGCAGGTCGGCCGCGTCGAGCAGGGGCGTGACGGGCGGGAGCGTGGGCGCTCCGTTTCGCAGGGCGGGCGCGAAGACCGCCAGAGCCAGGCCGGCAACCGTGGCGAGGATGCCGGGATTGGTGAAGATATGACGCAGGGATTCCCGCACCGACAGGCCGGGATTGAGCGTGGCGATGCCGATCGTCCAGATGGCGGCCTGGCAGCCCACGTTCATCAGGAGGACGGTGCGCACGCCTTCGGCGCCGAAGAGGCCCTCCGCGATGGGCAGGGGGAGATAGATCCAGTTGGTGATGGCCACGAGAAAGACGAAGGTGCGGCGGCGGACGGGTTCGCGCACGGCCAGGCCGCCGGCCAGGCCGGCGAGTTGGCCGATCGCGATCACGAGAAAGCCGAGCACGGGCACAAACCAGTTGACCCTCAGGGTGTCGGCATCCACGGTGCGCAGGAACTGCACGATCACGTAGCAGGGATAAATCAGATCGACCAGCAGGTTGCTGAGCGTGCGGCTGGCTTCGGGCTTCCAGAGACCCCGTCGCGCGGCGATCCATCCGGCGATCATCACCAGGAACATCGCCAATGTTTTTTGAAGGACGACCTGCCAGCCGTTCATGGGTCCGGCCTACTTGCCGGGCGCGTCGTCAATCACCTCGGCGGGAGGCGGATTCTTGTCGAAGAGGACGGGGGCGGGGCGCGAACCCGAAGCCGGTTGGGGCGGCGGGCGGGCGTAACGGTTTTGTTCCCGCACCCGGGCGTTCACATCGCGAAGCATGAAGCCGTAGCGAGTGGAGAGGAGGCTCCATTCGCGGTCGGAGAAGGCGTAAAAACCGTCCAGGTTGTTGACGAGCTGGGCGGCGTCGAAGGTTTCGAAGCGGGCGATGCCGGGCAGGTCCGTGGACTCGGTAAGTGCGCTGGGCGTGTCGAGCCCCAGGAAGATGATCTTCTGCGGCTTCACCTTCAGATACGAACAGGTTCGGAACTGGTCGAGGGTAATGGGCGTCCACGCCTTGCCGTTCCAATAAAAGAGTTCGGGCGCCTCGGCGTCTCCGTCGACGCGCCAGGAAACCACATCTGCCTGGCGGAGGCTTTGCATATCGAACGCGAGTTGAACCATGCGAAGGCGGGCGGGAACCACAAGGAGCGTATGAAGGGGTGCGGGTTGGGCGGCTTGGAGGGCGGCGGACGCCATCAGGAGGGCGGCCAGCGGAAGGGCGAGATAGCGGCTTTTCATGGCAAAATCCTTTCATCTTGGACTGCGAATATCAGAGTAGCGCGCCATTTATCCGGAAACAAGGAAAAAGCCTCTTGTGTCGCGACTCAGTCGAAAGGCCGCGTGGAACGCCGGCAACCAGGCAAACGCCGTTCGCGATGGCGATCAAACCGCCGCAAACAGGTCTCCGGCGCCTGCCGCGAACAGGAACGCGCAGGAAATGGGCGCGTTGGTCCAGCCGGAATAGATGCTGTTGGCGCCGCCCTCGAAGCGGTCCCCGCCGCCCCAGCGACCGGCTTGGGTGTCGTACATGCCGCGCCAGCAGCCGTTGAAATGCGGCGACTCGCTCGTGTCCTGGATGGACGCCAGGAAGCGCAGCGATCGGTCGCGTGCCCGGCGATAGGCCGTGTCGCCCGTGAGCGCGTGCAGGTGATGAAGCGCCAGCGCGGCCCAGTTGTCGGTGTAGATCAGGTCGGCCAGGTGCGGGGCGGCGGGCGCCTCGTTGTGCTCGGCGGGGAAGTGGCCGTCCGGGGCCTGGGTTTTCAGCAGTTCGCGGCCCGCGGCGGCGGCGATTTCCGGCGCGCGGCTGTCGGGGAACTGGCGCGCGACCACTGCGGCTGTCAGGCCCAGGTAGGCATATTCGGAGAAGGTCCAGGCGCGGCCGGTGCCGGGTGGCGGGGCGTAGGCGGCGTCGCGCGGGGGCGGGCCGTCCAGCGCGACGGCGTAATAGGCGTCGATCACCTTGCGATAGGGAGTTTCCGGATCGGCGGCGGAGGCATGGGCCAGGGCCATGCAGGCGAGGCCGATCCAGTGGGGATTGAGCTTCAGGCCGAGCATGGGAATGTCGGCCAAAGCCTCGGCGGGCGTGTCGCGTCCTTGCTTGGCCAGTCGGTCGAAGAAGAGGCTCACGTGTTGGTTGAGTGTGCGGGCGGCCTGGATGCCGAGCGGCCGCAGCCCGGGCCGGCCGCGGGCCGCGAGCTTGAGCAGGAGCGTCACGACCCACGCGTTGTCGTCGGTCCAGTGATGGGAGGCGTTGACGGGCATGGACCAGCCCCAGAGGCCGAAACCGGGATCGTTTTTCCGGATGTTCCGCAACCCGCTGCGGGAAAGCAGGTAGTCGATCAGGGTGTCGGCGACTCTTTTCAGCCCGGGTTTGTTCAGCGCCTCGGCGGCCAGGTCGAAGAGGAAGGCGGTTTCGAAGTTGCAGTCCGCGCGCCGGTGTTCCATGACGGTCAATTCGGGGGAACGGCGGGTGAAGCAGGGGAATTCGCGGAGCATTTTTTCGGCGGCCTCGTTGCCGGCGGTCAACGCCAGCCGTTCGCCGACACCCCAGAAGCCGTCCGAAGGACGCATGACGCCCGAGTTTTGAAACCAGGCCAGATTGCGACGCACCGCGGAGAGACAGGTTGTTTTATTCATGGCAATACTATTGGAGATTTTTCGCGAATAGGCAATGGAGTAATGCGTTTAATAGTGGCGGATGGCTCGAGTTGTAGTGTATAATCACCACGACACGCGTGATATTCAGATGGGGGCGGATGATGAAAGATCGTTGTTGTGAACGAGCCCGGTTTTGGAAGACCGCCAGCCGGGTTGCGGTCCTCTTTTTGTCGGTGTGGGCGGGACTTGCGGCCCAGGGGAGGGAGCCGATGCATAAGATCCTGGCGAACCTGGATCCGCCGGCGGCCATTCACCCGGTCCGCGGCTACCGGAACCGGCAAAAGATGGCATTTCCCGACGGCAGTAAAATCGTCAGTCTGGGGTTGGCATCGCGCACACTGGTGATCCGGGAAGCCGACGGCCGCGAGCGTCGTGTCGTTTTCGATTATGGCTCGTATCCCACCGCGATCAGTGTGATGCAGGCCGGGCCGGACGGCAAAATCTACGGCAATTCCGACCACCCGTCCTATCTGTTCGTGTACGATCCGGGCAAAGACGAACTGATGTTTTATCCCGGCACGACGATCAACTTCAAGGCGTTGAAGACGCAGGGCCCCTATATTTTCGGCGGGCATTATTCCGGCGGACTGTTCTGGCTCCTGGACACCTCGAAACCGATCACGCTGGCGCCGGTTTCCTGCAGGCCCGGCAAGGCCGTGACGCCGGACCTGCCCGCGCCAGGCGCCGCCCCCAATCCGCGAAGTCTCGGGAGATTTCAGCCGAACATCAACATTCCGCGAGGGGCCTTTGCGCATCCGGACGGCCGGCACATCATGATCTTCGGCCAGCCCGGCTACGGTTTTG
Source organism: uncultured Verrucomicrobiota bacterium (assembly GCA_964609905.1). Classification (GTDB taxonomy): domain Bacteria; phylum Verrucomicrobiota; class Kiritimatiellia; order CAIKKV01; family CAIKKV01; genus CAZSUH01. Next base: position 5,050 of record CAZSUH010000018.1, on the reverse strand, counting down.
TGGGCGGCGGCATGGTCATCTACGACCTGGCAACCAAGACGATCACCCAGCTTCGCCACCAGCAATTGCTTCGTGACTGCAGCACCATGGCCGTGGCCGCGTTGCCCGACGGGAACCTGTTGTGCGGCACCAGCCCGAAAGGCGGCCACGGCACGACCGCCGTCCACAACCGCGCGCAGTTGTACATCCTGGACTGGCCGACCAAGAAACTGGTTTGGCAAAGCGGACCTCTGGAGAAGGACTACGCCATTTTGACCCTGATGGCCGGGCCCGACGGCCGGTATTATTACGTCACGGATGCCGGCGTGTTCGTGGCCCTGAAGGTCCAGGTTCGCGGGGTCAAACCGGAGGACGTGATGGATGTGCTGGACACGCACACGGAGCCGGTCGGACTGCTGGCTGATCCGGAGCAGGCGCGGCGCATCGACGTGGCGATGGAAACGGAGCGCCGCCTGGATTTGAGCGCGCATGGCAGCCACACGCTTACCTCGGCCATGACCATCGGGCCGGACGGCAAAATTTACCTGGCCTTGAGCAGGGCGCTGGTGCGGATCACGCCCGGCACGTATGAGACGGAGACGTTGCTCACGCCGCCCGGCGGTATTTCGGCCGGAGTCGGCATCGTGAGCGGCCGTCTGTACTTCGCGAGTGCGGGGCATCTGAAAAGCATTGCTGTTCCGCCGCCGGGCAAACGCGCCGATCCGGAGGCGATCGTCAATCACGGCGCGCCGGTCACCGCGTCCGAGAATCGCGGCATGACGGCGGCGGTGGATGGCGACGGGAAGAGGCGGGTGTTGGTCTGGCTCATGAACGGCGGCACGGACCAGATGCTGGCGATCGACGCGGAGACGGGCGAGACGCGCCGGATTCCCGTGGAACCGTACCACGGCGATAACGCGTTTTCGGTTTGGCATTCCACGCGCGGTTTATTCTATTCGCATTTCGGCGGAATTTTTTACGAGTTCGATCCGAAAACGCTGGCGTTCAGTTTTGCCGCCCCGATCTCGGGGCGTTGCGCCATGTCCATGCACGAAGATCGCAAGGGCGTGATCTGGGCCGCCCTCTATTCCGGCGCCGGGCTCATCAGCTACAACCCCGAGACGCGCGAGTTGAAGAATCATGGCGCGATGAATACGGAGGGGTGGGGGCAGTATCCGAGCTATATGGCGGTGGACGATGCCGGCTGGGTTTACATCGGCATCGGCAACACGCTGGGCCAGTTGGTGGGATATAATCCGGCCACCGGCGAGCGGCGCACGTACGTGCGGCAGGGCGCCCGGGCACAGGGGGTCGGCCATCCCTTTGCGGCCACCGACGGCAAGGTGTACGCCACCGCGCCCGGTTTCGGCCCGCACGAACTGTTCGCGGGCGAAGCCACGCCGCTGGAAGCGGTTCCGCAGCGGGAGCAGGCGCGGCGGGCGGGCGATTACGACCCGGCGAAAGGCGATTATTTCATGCCGGCCATCGGCTTCCGGAACTGGCTGTATCAGGAAAAGGGGCCCGACACCATGCTGGGGAAACTGATGGAGGGCGGCATGTCCAACCAGCCGGCCGTGGCGTGGGCGCCGACCGCGTTGCCGGCGGAGGCCGACCGGTGGCTTTGGAAGAACGACCTGAACGACCGCTTCGAGTTGGTCATCCGCGCGCGCTCCGGGTTCTCGCCCGGCACCTTGCGGATTACGCTCAACGAACAGAGCCTGTTTGATGCGGCGTCGCCTTTCGCGCTCGAGGGTTCGTCCGTTCTGCGTCTGCCCATTCCGCCGGCGGTGTTGCGGGAAAAGGCGAACACGCTGAAAATCGGATTTGCCCTTGCCGAACAACCCGACCAAAAACTCGAGTTGTCGGCTAAAACCCAGGAGGACGTGGACCCGATGACGCTCTATTACGCGGTGTTCAAGCGGGCGGGGAAGCCCTGACGGGGGAGGGCTGGAGAATAGAGCCCCCCCAGGTTCGACTCGGCCCGTTGCCCGGTTGAAAACCGGGTGACGTCGAGAATCGGACTCGACATACGCGCCCTTTTCCGTATCCTGTAAAGGCTTGCAATAAAGCATCAAAGCAGCGTGAGGAGTCATCGATGAACGAATTCAGCCTGGTAGCCAACACGATTCGCGGCCTCGCCATGGATGGGGTGCAGAAAGCCAAATCCGGCCACCCCGGCATGCCCATGGGCATGGCCGATGTCGCCGCCGTGCTTTACCTGAAGCACCTGAACTATTCGCCGGTCGAGACGGACTGGCCGGATCGCGACCGGTTCGTGCTGTCCGCGGGCCACGGCTCCATGCTGCTGTACAGCCTGCTTCATCTGGCGGGCTATGGCCTGCCTCTGGACGAGCTGAAGAAATTCCGGCAGTGGGGCAGCAAAACGCCCGGTCATCCCGAGTTCGGCCACACGGTCGGCGTGGAGACCACCACCGGCCCGCTGGGGCAGGGCATCGCCAACGCCGTCGGCATGGCCATCGCCGAGCGGATGTTGGCCGAGCGGTTCAACACGGACGATTGCGAAGTCGTCAACCACCACACCTATGCCATTTGCGGCGACGGCTGCATGATGGAAGGCATTTCCCACGAGGCCTGTTCGCTGGCCGGCCATCTCGGGCTGAGCAAACTGGTGTTGATTTACGATTACAACCACATCACGATTGAAGGCAAAACCGACCTGGCCTACAGCGAGGACGTGCGCAAGCGGTTCGAGGGCTACAACTGGAACGTCCTGGAGATGGACGCGCATGATCTGGCCGAAATCGACCGGACACTGGAAGCCGCGAAGAGCGAAAAAACGCGGCCCACGCTCATCATCGCCAAATCCGTCATCGGCAAGGGTGCGCCCAAGCTGGCCGGCTCCCACAAGTGCCATGGCGAGCCGCTGGGCGAGGAGGAGGTGGCCGCGACCAAGGCCGCCCTCGGACTGCCGCCCGACCAGTTCTTTTACGTGCCCGCCGAAGTGCGCGCCATTTTCGCCGATCGCGCGAAGGAGATGGAAAAGCGCGTCGCCAAGTGGCATGACCTGATGCGGATCTACCGCGGGAAATATGCCGAGAAGGCGGGCCTGTGGGAAGTGTTCCAGAAGGGCCGCATTCCTGCCAATCTGGAACAGCAGCTTCCGGCCTTCGATCCCGCCAAGCCCGTGGCCACCCGCAATGCGTCGGGCACGGTCATGCAGAAGCTGGCCAAGGCGCTGCCGTTCCTGGTGGGCGGTTCGGCGGATCTGGCGCCCAGCACCAAGACGCTCATCGACGGCGGCGGTGACATTGCGCCGCATTCCTTCAAGGGCGTCAATTTTCATTTCGGCGTGCGCGAGCATGCCATGGCCGGCGTCATGAACGGCATCGCCCTGCACGGCGGGTTCCGCGTGTTCGGCGCGACTTTCTTCACCTTCCTGGATTACTGCAAGTCGTCGGTCCGCCTGGCGGCCATCATGAAGCTGCCGGTTATCTATGTCTTCACCCACGACAGCTTCTACGTGGGCGAGGATGGGCCGACCCATGAGCCCGTCGAGCAGACCATGAGCCTTCGGTTGATCCCCGGCATGACGGTGATCCGGCCCGCGGATCCGACGGAAACGGCGGCCGCCTGGGTGGCGGCGCTCCGGCACAAGGAGGGGCCCACGGCTCTGCTGCTGACCCGCCAGAACCTGCCGGTGCTGGACCGCGCCAAATTCCCGCCCGCGAACTCGCTGGAGAAGGGCGCCTACATCCTGTGGGACAGCGCGCCGGGCGCGCCGGAACTGATCCTGATGGCCACGGGTTCGGAGGTGTCGCTTGCGCTGGATGCGGCCCGCACGCTGGCTGAGCAGTGCCGGGTGCGCGTGGTGAGCATGCCCTCGTGGGAGCTGTTCGAGAAGCAGGATGCCGCCTATCGCGAGAGCGTGCTGCCGGCCGCCTGCCGCAAGCGGCTGTCCGTGGAGGCCGGCTCCACGCTGGGCTGGCAGAAGTATGTCGGCGACCAGGGCCGCGCGATGGGGCTCGACACGTTCGGCGCTTCCGCACCGTATGCGGTGCTCGCGGAACAATACGGCTTCACCCCGGCTCATGTGGTGCGTGTCGCGCAGGAACTGCTCGCGGCCCGATAGATCAGCGAGGCCCATCATGGCCCGTTTCGTCATTCAGGGAGGCCGCCGGTTGTCGGGCGCCTACGTGCCCGGCGGCAACAAGAACGCCATCCTTCCCATGCTGGCCGCCAGCCTGCTCACGGATGAGCCCGTCACCCTGACGCGTGTGCCGCGCATCGCGGATGTGCGTGTGATGCTCGATCTGCTGGGCGGGTTGGGTGTGGCCGTCGAGGAAAACGGCGACACGCTGCGCCTGTGCGCCCGGGGCGTTCGGCGCAGCCGGTTGGAAAAGGCGCTTTGCGCCCGGCTGCGGGCGTCGATCCTGTTCGCCGGTCCGCTTGTGGCCCGGCTGGGCCGCGCCATCCTGGCGCCGCCGGGCGGCGATGTGATCGGCCGCCGGCGGCTGGACACCCACTTCCTGGGGCTGCGCGCGCTGGGCGTGGAGGTGCATGGCGCCCGGGATTACACGTTTACGGGAAAAGCGCTGCGCGGGGCCGATATTCTGCTGGATGAAGCGAGCGTGACGGGCACCGAGAACACGGTGATGGCCGCTTGCCTGGCGGAAGGGAAGACGACGATTTTCAACGCCGCCTGCGAGCCGCACGTGCAGGACTTGTGCAACCTGCTCAACGCCATGGGCGCGAGGATCACGGGGCACGGCACGAACCGGATCGAGATCGAGGGCGTGGCGGAGTTGCATGGGGCCGAGCACATCGTGCAGCCGGATTTTGTGGAGATCGGCAGTTTTGTGGCGGCCGCGGCGTTGACCGGTGGCGACTTGACCGTGGAAGACGTGGCGGCGGAAGATCTGCGGCCTGTTGCGCTGACGTTCGGCAAGCTCGGTGTGGGTTTCACCGTGGAGAATGGCGTGCTGCGGCTGCCCGCCCGGCGCACGCTGCGGATCACGCACGATTACGGCTATGCCGTGCCGCGCATCGAGGACGGCGTCTGGCCGTCGTTCCCCTCCGACCTGATGAGCGTGGCGGTGGTGATGGCCGTCCG
>CAZSUH010000017.1:30721-35803 GCA_964609905.1 uncultured Verrucomicrobiota bacterium | reverse complement strand
CCCAGCACGGCTTCCACCAGGAGGGGCGTGTAAAACTGGGCGTTGGACACCAACCCCAAGGCGAGCCCCCGCGCGCGCAACGTGCGGAGGAGGGGCATGACGCCGGGCATGGGCCACGCGGGGTTCCACCGGCATTCCAGCTCCACGGCGAGTTTCTCGGCTGCATGCGTCGGTACGGGTTGCCCGATCCAGCCGCGTTCCGCCGCTTCCCCCAGGAGCTCGCTCCAGACGGCGGCAATGTCGATTTCCGGATGTTCGCGGCCCGCGCGGCGTCGGGCGCCGCGGGCCTTCCCGATGGCCGGTTCGATCCGTGTGGCGCACCAGGCCGGGGCCTTGGCGGAACGGATCCGGATTCCGGCCGCCGCGAGGGCCTCAGCCATCGCCCCGGCCGCCGCGAGCGGGGCGGCCGCGCCGATGTCGCCCGCCGCGGAGATCAACAAGGTTCCATACAGGTCGAACAGCACGGCCCGGATGCCGGGCAGCGGCGCGAGAACGGGTTTGACGCCGGTCGGCATCGGCCGGAGCGGCGCGCTTTGCGCGCGGAACCGGTTAATCAACTGGCGCGTCAGACCGCGGTTGGGTGTCATGTCAGGTCAGCAGCAGATGGAATCGTTCGGGGTGGAGAAAATCGTCCAGCAAACTCTGTCCGTCGAGGCCCTCCAGCGGGGCGGATTCCTCCTCCCGCGCCAGCGCCCGATAGAGGGCGAGCAGGCGCGCGCCGTAGGCCTCGAGCCCATAGCACTCCGCCACGACCCGCCGATTGGCCGATAAGCGGCGGGGCGTCCAGCCCGTCGTTGTCAGGTCGGCTGGTTCCAACAGACCGTCCGCCCCGCCCGTGCGAGAAAGGCGGAGCAGAACTTTTTCCTGGAGCGGCTCATGGAGCCGTCCGAAATCCACCCGGTCCCCGTCCGTGGCGGCCCGGAAGGCCCGCTCCAGATCGTCGGGCGAGGTGGTTTTCCCATACGCCCGGCGCGCCGTGGTCAGGCCGTTCCGGAGCGCGCGGCGGAAAGCGGTTCGGCCGGGCCAGTCCAGGGGAACGAGCAGGCGGCGGTAGAGGCCGGGGAGGCGCACCCCGTTGCCGGCAAAATCCCCGGTCAGTTCCGGAAGATCCCGGCCCACGAGCGGGACGCCGAGGAGGGACGGCTCCAGAAAGGCCAGGCCGAATCCCTCGGACACGCTGGTGGTGAGGACGGCCGTGGCGGCCCGCATCAGGGCGGACAGGGGCGCGGCGCTTTGCAGCCCCCGCTCGAATTCGACGGGCCAGCGCAAACGGGCCGCCACCGCCTTCCAGCGCTCATAGGGCCGTCGGTCGGAGGGGCTGGTGGGGGCGAGGGTGGCGATAAACCGGTCGCCGGGCCGAGCGAGGCAGGCCCACAGGAGAAACTCCCCCACGTTTTTCCGGCGGATCGCCCGCGTGGGGTACAGGAAAACGCGGCCGCCGTGGGCTGGGCCGGTTTCGGCTGGAGACGCGTCCTCCAGGCAGACGGCGTTCGGGAGCAGGTGGCTGCGGGCGGGATCGGCGCCGGCCTTCCGCAGAAAACCGAGATCGCGGCTGTTCTGGACGGCATAGTGGATGCGGGGGCCGCGCGGATACAGCAGCCGGCCGAGGCGGGCCGCGTCGCCCCCGGCCGCGTGGCGTAACAGGGCCTGGTAATCGGCCGGGCGGCCGTCCTCGGCAAAATCGTAAAGGTGCAGCAACAGGCGGTGGCCGCGCGCGGCCAGCCGGTGAACCGCCAGCGTCAGGGCGGGATTCTTGCCGAGCGCATGGTTGTGGAAATGCCAGACATCGGGAACGCCCCCGAGCGCGCGGCGTGCGGCCGCCTCCAGCCGGGCCGCGAGCGCGACGGGTTGAACTCCGGCGGACTCGTAGTTCAAGCCCTCCACCGCCTGGACGTTCGCGATCGGCGTCCGGTCGTCGTCGGGCGGGCTGTCGGCCAGAACGGCGGTGCGCACGCCCAGCCGGCCGAGCGCGGCCACGCTATGCGCGATGACGCGGGTCACGCCGCCGGGTCGCAGGTGGTAATGGACAATGGCCGCGCGGACCGGCATGGTTACGGCCTCCGCCCGAACTTGGCCTGGTAGGCCGGCAAGTCGATCATGGGGGGGCGTTCCTCTTCGCGTATCGCCGTTTCCACCTGCCGGTAGACCCCGTTTTCCTGCTGGAACTGGCGCAACAGCAGGTCGGTGTCGCGTGAGTCGACGGCGATGCCGTAGGATTCCAGCCGGCGCAGGAACGTCTGCAGAATGCCGAACGCCATTTTGCCCAGACTGTGGGTTGGCTGGTTGCGGTGCACGCGCTGGTCCAGGTCGGTTTGCGCCAGCCCCTCCAACCCGAATCGGCGATGGATGTCCAGCAGGTGTGAGGTTTCCACGCCGTAGCCGATCGGAAACGGGATTCGCTCCAGCGCGGAGCGGCGCGCGGCGTATTCCCCCGACAGCGGCTGGATCAAGGCGGTGAGCTCCGGGGAAAAAAGCGAAAACAGGGGGCGGATCAGGATTTCCGTGACGCGCCCGCCGCCGGCGTGATGGACTCCCCTCGGCATGGCCAGGGGCCGTTCGTAGAAGGCCTTCACGTACTGGAGTTCCGGGCGGCGGAGCAGGGGCCCCACCAGGCCGCAGGCGAAGTGCGGCCGGATATTGGCGATATCCGCGTCGATGTAGATGAGAATGTCGCTGCGGAGCTGGTAGAGGGCTTTCCAAAGATTTTCGCCCTTGCCTTTGCGCGCTCCCGCCTCGGGAAGAATGTCGTCGGCGAGATGGACCTCGGCGCCGAAGGCGGCCGCGATTTCGCGGGTCCGGTCCGTCGAGCCCGAATCGATCACCGCCAACTCGTCCAGCAGCGGGTAGCGGGTCATCAGTTCGGACCGGAGCAGCACCACCTCCTTGCCGATGGTTTTTTCCTCGTTCAAGGTGGGCAGGCACAGGGCGATGGAGAGCCCCTGTTTTTCCTTTTCGGCCACCAGTTGGCGGATGTCCGAGAACTCGGAGTGATGGTGGGTGTTCGTTTTGAGCCAGTCCGCGATGCGCGCCGAAAGAGCCGCCGACTGGGCCGATGCGCGGACGCTGGGGGGAATGCCGCTCATGCCGGTGCCTCAAGTGCATCGGCGGCGGCCAGCAGGCCCGCCAGTTGGGTCAGGCCCGTCGCGATGGGCGGCAGCGCGACGGATTCCTCGATTTCGTCCAGCTCGTTCCGGCGTTCGCCGGTCGTCACGGCCACGGTGAGGCCGGGAATGCCGGCGTCGTGCAGGGCCGCGAGTTGGGAGGTGGTGGGGTACAGCATGGGCGGCGTGCCAAGGGCGGTCAGAATGGAGCGGCCCATATGGACCAGCGGGTGCCCGATGTCCAGGCCGCCCGGCGCGCGGTGGGCCAGCACCTCCAGGGCGATCCGGACGCCGGACTGCGAGGCGACTTCGGCGGCAATGTCGCGGATCTGCCGTTCCAGGTCGGCCAGGATCTCCTGGGATTCGCTGCGCGCCTCAAACGCCAGGTTCGTTTCGCGCGCGATGTTGTTGGACACGATGCCGCCGTGAATGGAGCCGAAAATCACCCGGCTGAGGGGCCGGCGGGGCAGGGGAATGCGGCTGATGCGCTGGATGACGTCGCTGACGGGGATGATGGTTCCGGTGGAGCCGTATTGCTCCCAGTTGTAATCCGGCGGCAGCACGCATTGAATGACACCGCGCAGCAGCCCCATGCACGAATAGTTCAGCCGGCCCAACTGCACGCTTTCGAGGCAGAACCCGGCACGCGGCTTGATCCCGCTTTCCGCGAGAAAGTAACGCAGCCCCTCCAGGTTGCCGCGGCCGAGGCAGCGCGTGGAGGCCAGCAGCACGAGGTCGGCTTTCAGGCGCAGCCCGAGCGATTCCAGCAGAATCGGCAGGATCGTGAGCGCCGCCAGGGCGATGCTGTTGTCGCCCACAAAGGGGCCGAGTGCCCGATCGCCCCGGATTTCGACCGTCTGCTGTTCGCGATCCGCCACGACCGTGTCCGCATGGGCCGTCACCAGGAGGCTGCTTCGCCCGTCCGTTCCCGCCAGAATTCCGGCGGCGTTTCCCTTGTCGTCGACCGACACGCGGGCCAGGCCGGCTTCAACGAAGCGGTTCGCGATAAACGCCACGCGCGCTTCCTCGCCGAAGGTGGGAGCGGGGATTTCCCCGATCATCACCAGGTCGGCGAGCAGCAGATCCCGCATCCGGTCCGCGGTTTCCCGCCAACCCGGCAATGCGTCTAGAATGGCTTGAAGCTCGGCCATGCGCCCCATCCCTGATCCAGAGGAATAACAAACGGTTATACGATCGCGTTGGGAATGAAACCAGACGAATCGGAAAATCACGTATCGGGAGAACAGGAACCCATGCTCCACCCGGTCATCGCACCAGCCTCAGTTCAAAATTTATCATGTCGATTTTTCGCTAGTTAGTCAATCCGAAAGAATTTTTTGTCTTTTTCCGTTCACGGTATTTGCTTGACGAAGTTCCGATCTTAAACACAATTCGCTTGTTCCTATTTTTAGCGTATAAAAGAAATTAAAAACGGGATGGATAACAAGGGCAGGGCATCATGACGCGGTTCTTTGCATCGGTGGTGGCGGCGGCGGTGACAACGGCGGCGGCAACGAGCTGGGGCGCGCCCGGCCGGACCTTCATGAGATCCCCCGCGAACGGCGACTGCGCCGCCCGACGCCCCGTTTTTTCCTGGACCCGCGCGGTCGACGCCAGCCAGTACCTGCTCCGCATTACCCAAAACGGCGCGCCCTACCTGGAAAAATGGACCCGCAAAATCTCGTGGACGCCCCGCTTCGACCTTCCCGAGGGCGTCTATGAGGCCCGCGTTATCGCCCACGACGGCGTGGGCTACGGCCAGTGGTCGCGAACGATAAAGTTCCGGCGCGTGTTTACCCCCGTGGTCTCGTCCATCAACGGCCTCGTGCGCGACGGCGGCAACGTGAACCTCGTGGCCGGGGAGGGTGTCTCCATCCTGCCCGTTGCCTCCAACAACAGCGTGATCATCTCCGCCAACGGCATCACCAGCACCCAGATCGTCGAACTTTCCGTGACCACCGAGAAAATCGACAACTACGCC
>CAZSUH010000017.1:0-30621 GCA_964609905.1 uncultured Verrucomicrobiota bacterium | reverse complement strand
GTGGCCGCGCTTCCGATGACCACCTGGCGCTACAAGGGCTACACGCGCGCCCACATCGGCGTGATGGCCCAGGATTTCCATGCCGCCTTTCCGCTGGAAGGCTCGACGGATACGATGATCGATGCCGGCGATCTGCAGGGGGTCAGCCTGGCCGCGATCCAGGGCCTTCACGCGGAACTGAAGGCCGAACGCACGCGCAACGACGCGCTCGAAGCGCGCATCAAGGCGCTGGAAGAGGCGCTTCGCCGGTAACCGCGCGAAGCGTGGAGGGACACGCTCCGTCGTGTCCGCATAGCGGATGTCTAGCGGCCGGGGTGAGCGGGCTTGTCCCGACGGAGGAGGGGTTGCGGCGTTTCGGCCGCGATCGGCCGGCCGCTTTTGCGCGCTAAACTGTAGGGGCGGACCTTGCGTCCGCCCGCCTGCATCGCGCTATACACACGGGCGTCGGCCAGCGACGCCCCTACAGTCAAACCCTCCTGCCATGCTTTTCTGGCGCTCATTCCTGCTTGCCGGTCGGCGGGGATGAAGGCATAATGAAAGCCATGAAGGATATCAAGTTTTTGGAAAAGAAAAAAGCGCTCGGGCTGTTATAGCCGGGCTGTTTCTGCTATAGTCTTCGGATGGACGACTTCATCTCCATCCGCGGCGCGCGCCAGCACAACCTGAAGAATCTCGATCTCGACCTGCCGCTCCACTCCTGGATCACGGTCACCGGCGTCAGCGGTTCGGGCAAATCGTCGCTCGCCTTCGACACCGTCTATGCCGAAGGCCAGCGGCGCTACGTCGAGACTTTCTCGCCCTACGCCCGCCAGTTCCTCGACCGCATGGACAAGCCCCAGGCGGACCGCATCGACGGCATTCCCCCCGCCATCGCCATCGACCAGACCAACCCGGTCCGCTCCTCCCGTTCCACGGTCGGGACCATGACCGAGTTGAACGATCACCTCAAGCTCCTCTTCGCCCGCCTGGCCCGTCTCTATTGCCGCCAGTGCGGCCGGCCGGTCCGGCGCGACACGCCGGACACCATCTACGACCAGCTTGTCCGCGCGGTGCCGCCCGGCTCGCCGCCGCCCATCGCGCGGATTCTCTTCACCGTCCAGACCCCAAAGAACTTCACGGATGACGAGGTGACCGGCTTTTTGCGCAAGCAGGGATATGACCGGCTCCACCGCAAGGACGGCCGGCGGATCGAGGTGGTCCAGGACCGGGCTCCCCTCGGACCCGGCCGCCGGGGGCGCGTGGTGGAGAGCCTGGAAGCGGCCCTGGCCCGGGGAAACGGCCGGGTGGCCGTGTGCCTGGAAAACGCCGCCGGTGAACCGGCCGCGCCGCTCCGATTCTCCACCGGCCTGCATTGCGCCGATTGCGATCTTTCCTACCGCGATCCGTCGCCCAGCGTTTTCTCCTTCAACTCCCCGCTGGGCGCCTGCGAAACCTGCCGCGGTTTCGGCCGCACGATCGGCATCGACTACGGGCTGGTGATTCCCGACGACCGGCTCAGCCTGGCCGGCGGCGCCATCAAGCCGTTCCAGACCCCCAGTTACGCCGAGTGCCAGGCCGACCTCCTGAAAGGTGCCCGGCGGCGCGGACTCAACGCGCAAAAACCGTGGCGCGACCTGTCCGAGGCCGACCGCGAGTGGGTGATCCAGGGCCAGGGCATGGACGCCTGGGAGCGCGGGGAGTGGTACGGGGTGAAGGGTTTCTTCGATTGGCTCGAGAGCAAGAGCTACAAGATGCACATCCGCGTGCTGCTCTCGAAATACCGCGCCTATGGCGTCTGCCCCGCCTGCGGCGGCGCGCGGCTCAAGCCCGAGGCGCTCTGGTGGAAAATCGGCGACGACCCCAGGACGATCCGCGACGTCATGCTCATGCCCATCGGGCGCTGCCTCGATTTTTTCAAGACGCTCGCGTTGCCCGCGCCCTTCGACGAGGCCGCGCAACTGCTTCTGGACGAAATCCGCGCCCGGCTGGGTTACCTGGTCGAGGTCGGGTTGGACTATCTGACCCTCGACCGCCAGTCCCGGACCCTGAGCGGCGGCGAAGTGCAGCGGATCAACCTCACCACGGCGCTCGGCGCCTCGCTCGTGAACACCCTGTTCGTGCTCGATGAGCCCAGCATCGGCCTGCACCCGCGGGACATCCGGCGGCTGGTCGCGATTCTCACCCGGCTGCGCGACGCGGGCAACTCCCTGATCGTGGTCGAACACGATCCGGACCTGATCCGCGCCTCGGACCGGATCGTGGACATGGGCCCCGGCCCGGGCGAACGGGGCGGGCGGGTGGTATACGAAGGACCGATCGCCGGCCTGGACGCCTGCCGGGAGTCCCGGACCGCCGACTACCTGGCCGGCCGGCGGACCGTGGAGGCCGGCGCCGCCGCGCGCCGGCCGGTGCCGGCCGGCCATCCCATGTTGGCCATCCTCGGCGCCACCGCGCACAACCTGAAGGGGATCGACGTCCGGATCCCCCATAACCGGCTGGTCTGCGTCACCGGCGTGAGCGGGTCGGGCAAATCCACGCTGATCCAGAACGTCTGTTATCCGGCCCTGCGCAAGAAACTTCGCAAACCCGCGGAGACGCCCGGCCCGCACCGGGATCTGACGGGCTGGGAAGCGTTCGCGGAAGCGGTGCTGGTGGATCAATCGCCCATCGGCAAAACGACCCGCTCCAATCCGGCCAGTTACGTGGGCGCGTGGGATGCGATCCGCAACAAATTCGCCCGCGCGCCGTTGTCGCGCGAGCGGGGCTACAAACCCGGCACGTTCAGTTTCAACTCCGGCACGGGCCGTTGCGCCGCGTGCGGGGGCAACGGCTTCGAGCACGTCGAGATGCAGTTTTTGAGCGACGTCTATCTCCGTTGTCCCTCCTGCGACGGCCGCCGGTTCCGGCCCGAAATTCTCGAGGTGCGCGTATCCAGCGCGGTCGCCGGCCGGGGCGACGCCTCCATTGCCGACGTGCTGGAGATGACCGTTGAGGAAGCGGTCGCCTTCTTCGGCAACGATCCCGACGTCAATCGCGCGCTGGCGCCCCTGCGCGAGGTGGGGCTGGGCTATCTGCGCATCGGCCAGCCCGTGCCGACGCTCAGCGGCGGGGAGGCCCAGCGGCTCAAGCTGGCGGGCTACCTGGCCGAGTCGGGCGGGAAGGCGGGGCAGCCGAACCTGTTCCTGTTCGACGAACCCACCACCGGGCTGCACTTCGACGACATAGCCGTTCTGCTCAAGGCCTTCCGGCGCCTGCTGGCGGCCGGCCATTCGCTGGTTGTCATCGAGCACAACCTGGACGTGATCCGCGCCGCCGACTGGCTCGTGGATCTCGGCCCCGAGGGGGGCGACGCGGGCGGGGAGTTGGTGTGCGCCGGCACGCCCGAGACCGTCATGGCCTGCCCGGGCAGCCACACCGGCCGCGAGCTGCGGCGCGCGGCGGAGCCGGTTGCGCCGCCCGCGCTGGCGGCTGCCGCGGAGGCCCGCGCCGCTTACGACGCGGCGCCCCGCGCCATCCGCATTCACCACGCGCGGGAGCACAATCTCAAGAATATCGATGTCGTCATTCCGCGCGACGCGTTCACCGTCGTGACCGGCATCAGCGGCAGCGGCAAGAGCACGCTGGCGTTCGACATCCTGTTTTCCGAGGGCCAGCGGCGCTACCTGGAGTCGCTCAACGCCTACGCCCGCCAGTTCGTGCAGCCCTCCTCGCGGCCGGACGTGGACGCCATCTACGGCATTCCGCCCACCGTGGCGATCGAGCAGCGCACCAGCCGGGGCGGGCGCAAAAGCACCGTGGCCACGGTCACCGAGATCTACCACTTCCTGCGCCTGCTGTACGTCAAGCTCGGCACGCCGCACTGCCCGGACTGCGGGGACCCGATCCGGCCCCAGACGGCGGACATGATCCTGGCCTCGCTGATGACCGCGTACCGGGGCCGCCGCCTGAGCCTGCTGGCCCCGCTGGTGGTCGCGCGCAAGGGCTACTACACCGACCTGGCGGCGTGGGCGGCCGGGCGCGGGTTCACGACCCTGCGTGTGGACGGCCGGCTGACGCCCGTGGCGCCCTGGCCGCGGCTGGACCGATTTAAGGAACACTCCATTGACCTGCCCGTGGGCGAGGCGCGGGTGGAGCCCGGCCGCGAGCGCGACCTGCGCGCGCTGCTCGCGGCGGCGCTGGAGCTGGGCAAGGGCATCGTGCGCGCCGCGCCCCTGGACCGCGGCGGCAAGGGCGAAACGCTCTATTCGAGCAAGCGGGCGTGCCCCTCCTGCGGCCGTAGTTTCGAGGAGCCCGATCCGCGCCTCTTTTCCTACAACTCCCGCCACGGCTGGTGCCCGGCCTGTTTCGGCACCGGCCTCCAGATGGAGGGCTTCGATGCCGAGCAGACGGGCGAGGAGATCTGGTGGAACGCCTGGTACGAGGGCGCGGAGCGGCCCTGTCCCGCCTGCCGGGGAAACCGGCTCAAGCCCGAGGCGCTGGCCGTCCGGTTCCGCGGGTTGAATATCGCCGCACTGGCCGCCCGGACGGTGGAGGAGGCGGCCGGCTGGTTCGGCCGGTTGAAGCTGGACCGGCGCGAAGCCGACATTGCCCGCGACCTGGTGGCCGAGATCGGAGCGCGGCTCGGTTTTCTGCGGGAGGTGGGCTTGCCCTACCTGACCCTCGACCGCGCGGCGCCGACGCTGAGCGGCGGCGAAGCCCAGCGCATCCGGCTGGCCGCGCAGCTCGGGTCCAACCTGCGCGGGGTCTGCTACATTCTCGACGAGCCCACCATCGGCCTGCATGCCCGGGACAACCGGATGTTGATCGACACGCTCCGGCGGCTGGAGCGCAAGGGCAATACGATCGTGGTGGTGGAGCATGACGAGGAGACCATCCGGCAGGCCGACCACATCATCGACCTGGGGCCCGGGGCGGGCCGGGCGGGGGGGCGCGTGATGGCCGCCGGCACGTTGGACGAGCTGATGAAGCATCCGGACTCCGTCACCGGCCGCGCCTTGCGCGAGCCCATGGCGCATCCGATGTCCGGCAAGCGGCGGGTTGTCGCGCCGCGCGGCCGGCAGGCGCTGATCGTTCGCGGCGCGGTTCTGCACAACCTGAAAAAGCTGACCGTCCGCATTCCGCTGGAACGGCTGGTGGCGGTGACGGGCGTGAGCGGCAGCGGCAAAAGCACGCTGGTGCGGCATGTGCTGCACGACAATTTACGCCGGCTGTTGTCGAAGGACCGCGCAAAAAAGGCCCCCCTGCTGGGCTGCGAGGCGATCGGCGGAACGGATGGGGTCCGCCGCGTCCTGGAGGTGGATCAGACCCCGATCGGCAAGACGCCGCGGTCGTGTCCCGCCACCTATGTGGGATTCTGGGACGACATCCGGCGCCTGTTCGCGGGGTTGCCCGAGGCGCGGTTGCGCGGCTATGGGCCGGGCCGGTTTTCGTTCAACGTGACGGGCGGCCGATGCGAGGCCTGCGAGGGGCAGGGGCGCAAAACCATCGAGATGAGTTTTCTGCCCGACGTGGCCGTGCCCTGCGAGGCTTGCGGCGGCGCCCGGTTCAACGCCGAGACGCTGGCCGTCAAGTGGAAGGGCAAAACCGTGGCCGAGACGTTGGCCATGAGCGTGGATGAGGCGGTTCCGTTCTTCGAGGCGCATCCTGCCATTCAGCGGCCGCTCCGGCTGATGCAGGATGTCGGGCTGGGCTATCTCACCCTGGGCCAGCAAAGCCCCACACTCAGCGGCGGTGAGGCCCAGCGGATCAAGCTGGTCGCCGAACTGGCCGGCGGGACGGCGCGGAATCCGCGACGCAAGCCCGGCGGGACGGTGTATGTGCTGGACGAGCCGACCGTGGGGCTGCACCTGGCGGACATTGCCATGCTGATGCGCGTCCTGCACCGGTTGGTCGATGCGGGCCACACGGTGGTGGTGATCGAGCATCAGCTTGATGTAATCGCCGAGGCGGACTGGGTGATCGACCTGGGCCCGGAAGGGGGCGCCGGCGGCGGGCGGATCGTGGCGCAGGGCGCTCCGGAAGCGGTCGCCAGAACCAAAGGCTCCCACACCGGCGAATTTCTGCGGATGGTGTTGAAAAAACAGATCCGGACCGGTCAGACAGGTCGGACCGGTCAGACAAGTCTGACAAGTCGGACTGGTCGGAAGAAAAACGCGCAGGAGAATGAGCGATGAGCGGATCCGAGGGCGTGCTGCTGCCGCACGGGGGCTATGAGAAACTGCGCAGCTACAAGGTGGCCGAGGCCGTCTATGACGCCACTGTCGTTTTTTGCAACCGGTTCAACGAAAAGCGCTCGCGCACCCACGACCAGATGGTGCAGGCCGCTCGCAGCGGCGTCCGCAATATCAGCGAAGGCAGCGGTGCGGCGGCAACCTCGCGCAAGTCCGAGATGAAACTCACCAATGTGGCGCGGGCCAGCCTTTCCGACGAATTGGCCAAGGACTACAAAAGCTTCCTGATCCAAGCGGGGTTGCGCGTCTGGCACAAGGAGGCGCCCGAGGCGCTGGCCATGCGCGAGCGACTCAAACACGATGTGACGCCGGGACTGCCGCCAGCGCCGGAAGGAAAGGTTCGCCTGACCGGGTTGGCCGGGCTCGCGGAATTTGTGGCCAAGGCCGAACCCGAACGGGCGGCCAACGCCATGCTGTGCGCCGTCAACCAGGCCGCCTACCTGTTGCGCCGGCAGATCGAAAGCCAGAGCCGGGATTTTGCGGAACACGGCGGGTTTCCCGAACAGTTGTATGCGTCACGGGTGAAGGCGAGAGAAGAGGGGAAGTCGGACCGGTCCGACAAGTCCGACAAGTCAGACCGATCGGACAATCCAACCTGCCCGTTGTGCGGCAGGGGGATGAGGCGGCGCGTGGCCCGGCAAGGCGCGCATGAAGGGCAGCCCTTTTGGGGATGTTCCGGTTATCCGGTGTGCAAGGGCACCCGCACCATCCCGGACAACGGCGATGAAAGAACTTGGGAATTGACAAGCGGCCTCGTTCCAGACAGACTGTTTTTCACCCGTGTTTGCGGAGCGAACCGCGGCACAGAATCAAACCCAAGGAGGTCGGAATGAAGTTCATGGGTCGACTGATGCTGGTGGGCGTGACGGCGGTGTTCATGGCGGGCTGCGGCAAGGCCAAGCCGGGCGGGGAAACCGCGGTGTCGGTGGTGGACGGCTTGGTGAACGAGGCCATTATGATGGCCGAAACCGGGAATGTGGACGGCGCGCTGGCGCAACTCGACAAGGGACTCGCCGAGGTCAAAGACCCCTCCGAGCGGGCCCGGCTGTTCGCCTTTGAGCTGAGTTTCCTGCTCAATCAGGGGCGTCTGGAGGAGGCGCAAACCCGTTACCTGAAAGCCCTCTCCGCGCCCGACGATGCGGAACTGGCCCGCCACACGCTGGGCTTCATCGAAGATTTCCTGGCGCAACAACCCGAGGGGCATGTCGCCGTCCTGGAGTGGTGCGACCGGCTCGAAACGGCGGGCATTCCGGAGTCGATGACGGCCGCCGTGATCCAGAATCGCCTGTCCGCGCTGCTGGCGCTGGCCCGGCAGAAGGACGCTCTCGCCCTGATCGAAACCCGCGGCTGGGCGCTGGACGACGACCAGGCCGCGGCACTCTGCGCCCGGTTCATCCAGGCGGCCATCGGCCAGGGCCGTTTCGACGACGCGTCAGCCGGCATCGCGCTTGTCGAAAACAAGGGCGCGAAGCGGGTCGGCATGGATAAACTGGCCGCCAGCAGCCGGATCGACCTCGCCCTGGCCCAGGGGCAGTTTGCGGCCGCCATGGATCGGCTGATTCAGCATGCCGCCCTGTTCGATGACGGGACCTCGGCCTCGCTCGTGGCCCGCGTGACGCGCGCCGCGATGACCGGCGGCAAGCCGGAGGAGTCGGATGCGGCGTGCGAAAAAGCGCTGGCCGCCTTCGCCGACCGGCCCGTCACCCGCGAACAGGCCGCGCGCGCCTGGCTGACGCGCGCGCGGGATGCGGGCAGCCTGGAACTGGCCCTGGACCGGCTTCTGAAACTGGACGGCATGGGGCTGCCGCCCACGGTGCTGGCGGGAGGCGTCGGCCTGGTGTCCCAGCAGGTCCTCTCGCCGGATTCCCCGGTTGCCGAGGTCACGCGGATGATGGAGTTCGTGGGCTCCCTGAAACTCCGCGTCACCGAGGAGTGGGAGCAGTCCCTGCTGACGGGCGTTCAACTGGACTGCGGCTTCCGCACCGAGAGTTTTCCGTTCCTGGTCACGTTGCTGGAGGCCGGCGTGCCGGGCCGCGACGCGGCTTGGCAGACGCTCATGATCAACAAGGTCAAGGCCCACCAGGCGCTCAAGGAAGGGAACACGGACGAGGCCGTCAAACGGTTCCGGGAGTTCATGGACGCGATCGGCGCGCAGGAGGATCAGGACTACCGCGATCCCGTCACGGACGAACGGGTGACCAAGCCGATGATCCTGGGCTTGAACGCCAAGCGGATCGGCGACATCCTGGCCAAGGCTGGCCGGGCGGACGAGGCGGCCAAGGCGTATGCCGAGGCGAAGGCGGATTACGGCGAGGCGCTCAAAGCGTTCTCGCCGGCCGATCCGGAACACAAGACGATCACGGTCGCGCTGGCCGAACTGGACCAGGGGCCGGCCGGGAAATAACGGCGCGCCGGCCGGCGACGGGAGGCTTTTCGATGTGGGACTATACGGACAAGGTGCTGGATCATTTCCGGAATCCGCGGAACGTGGGAACGATCGAAACGCCCGACGGCGTGGGCGAGGTCGGCTCCCTGGCCTGCGGCGACGCCCTGAAACTGACGTTCAAGCTGGGCCCTGACGGCCGGATCGCGGACGCCAAGTTCCAGACGTTCGGCTGCGCCAGCGCCATCGCCTCCTCGTCCGCCCTCACCGAGCTGATCAAGGGCATGACGCTGGATGAGGCGGCCCGGGTGACGAACCAGGACATCGCCGCCTATCTCGGCGGCTTGCCGGAACAGAAAATGCATTGTTCGGTCATGGGCCGCGAGGCCCTGGAAGCGGCAATCGAAAATCACCGCACCGGCGGCACCGGAAAACGCCTGCTGCAGGGCAAGGTGATTTGCACCTGTTTCGGGGTCACCGAGGAGGAGATCCGCCGCGTGATCGCCGAAAACCGGCTGTCAACGGTGGAGGATGTGACCCATTACACCAAGGCCGGCGGGGGCTGCGGCAAGTGCAAGGAGGACATCGCCCGGTTGATCCGGGAAGTCCGCCAACTCGACGCCGGCGCCGCGCCCGAGGTCAAGGCCCCGCCCCGGTTGACCATGATCCGGAAGATCGAGCTGATCCGGGAGACGATTGACCGCGAGATCCGGCCCCGGCTGAAGAAAGACGGGGGCGACGTCGAGCTGCTGGACGTGGACGGCAACACGGTGTATGTGGCCCTGCGCGGCATGTGCGCCAACTGCCAGATGGCGCGGTTCACCCTGCGGGACGTCATCGAAAAACCGCTGCGCGAATTCGTTTCCCCCGACCTTGTGGTGCGGGAGGGGGAGCCGTGAGCGCCATCTATCTGGACAGCAACGCGACGACCCGGCCGGACCCCGAGGTGCTGGACGCCATGCTGCCGTTTTTGCGGGAGCAGTGGGGCAATCCTTCCAGCATGCATGCCTTCGGCGGCAACGTGCGGCGCGCGGTCGAAAGCGCGCGGGAGCAGGTGGCGGCGCTGCTGCGGGCGGATCCCTCGGAAATCGTGTTCACGAGCGGCGGCACGGAGAGCGACAACATGGCGATCCGGGGCGCGCTGGAGGCGGCCCCGGCGCGCCCGCCGCTCGTCACGAGCCGGGTGGAGCATCCCGCCGTTCTGGAGCCCTGCCGTCAGTTGAAGGAGCAGGGGTATGCGGTGACGGAGATCGGGGTGGACGCCCAGGGCCGGCTGAACCTGGACGAGTTTCGCGCGGCACTTGAAAACGGACCGGCCCTGGCGACCCTGATGTGGGCCAACAACGAAACCGGCGTGCTCTTTCCGGTCGAAACGCTGGCGCCCCTGGTCAAGGAAGCGGGCGGGACGTTTCACACCGACGCCGTTCAGGCGGTGGGAAAAGTGCCGATCGACCTCAAAACGGTTCCCGTGGATCTGCTCTCCCTGTCGGGCCACAAGCTGCACGCGCCCAAGGGCGTGGGCGCCTTATACGTCCGCCGCGGCACGCGGTTGAAACCGTTGCTGCTGGGGGGACACCAGGAGCACAACCGGCGCTCCGGCACGGAGAATGTGCCGGGCATCGTGGCACTGGGCAAGGCGTGCGAGCTGGCGTCGCGGAGCATGGAGGCGGACAACCGCCGCATGGCCGCGTTGCGGGACCGCCTGGAGGAGGGCCTCCTGGCGACCTGTCCGGACAGCCGGGTGAACGGCGATCGGCACAACCGGATGCCCAACACGACCAACATCAGTTTCGAGTATATCGAGGGCGAATCCATCCTCTACCACCTGAGCGATCTGGGGGTGGCCGCCTCCTCGGGGTCGGCCTGCTCCTCCGGCTCGCTGGAGCCCTCGCATGTGCTCCGGGCCATGGGTATTCCGTTCACCGCCGTGCATGGCTCCATCCGGTTCAGCCTGAGCCGGTTCACCACGGAGGCGGAGGTGGACTTCGTGTTGCGCCAGTTGCCCGGCATTGTCGACAAGTTGCGCGCCATGTCGCCCTTTGTGAAGCACTAGGAGACCCGCATGTCCGATCCCTCCGAACCGGCGCCGGGCCGGCCGCGTGTGCTGGTGATCAAGCTCAGTTCGCTGGGCGATCTTTTTCACGCGCTGCCGGCCGTCCACCGCATCAAGGCCGCGCTGGGCGCCCGGGTGGACTGGGTGACTCAGCGGGAGTATGTCGAGCTGGTCCGTTGCTTTGGCGCGGTGGACCGGGTGATTCCCTTTCCCCGCCGCGGCACGATCCGTCTGTTTCCCGGATTTTTCCGCGAACTACGGATGGAGCGCTATGATCACGTGATCGATTTCCAGGGCTTGCTGAAGAGCGCGTTGATCGGGCGGCTGGCCCGGAGCGGGGACAGGCTTGGCCCCTCCTTTCACCGCGAGGGGGCGCGCCTGTTTTACAGCCGGACGGCCGGCGCGCGGGACAAGAACCGGCATGCGGTGGAGGAAAACCAGGAGCTGGCGGACGCCCTGGGCGCGCCGGCCGGGCCGGTTGAATATCCCCTGAATTTTCCCGAATTCAAGCCCACGGCGCCCGCGCCCCGGGTGGCCTGCGTGCCGCTCTCGCGCTGGGGCGCCAAGAACTGGCCGGCCTCCCGGTTTGTGGAGGTGCTCCAGCGGCTGCAGGCGGAGCGGGGGGCGGCGGTGTATCTGCTGGGCGGGGTTCTGGAACGCTACCTGTGCGAAGGCATGGCCGCGCAACTCCAGGGACCGGTGTTCAACCTGGCCGGCCGGGTATCGCTGCCCGAGCTGGGCGGCGCGTTGAAGGCGATGGATCTGGTGCTGGCCAACGACACCGGACCGATCCACCTGGCGGCCGCGTTGAAGATTCCCGTGCTGGCCGTGTTCGGTCCCACCGATCCCGTGCGGACGGGGCCCTACGGGCCCGGCCACGAGGTGGTCACCGCGGACGGCATTGCCTGCCGCCCCTGTCTGCGCCGGCGTTGTTCCAGCGCGACCGATGTTCCGGACTGCCTGGCCGCCATCACGCCGGACGAAGTGGCCGCCCGCGCGCTCCAGATGCTGGGGTGATGGCGCCATGCAAATGCTTGTAACGCCTTGCCGGCCGTGCTATTTTATTGCCGTTCGATCGCATGGACCCGAGTCGAAGGGAAGTCGGTGATGATCAGCGGAAAGGCATGGATGCTGGGGTTGTTGGCGCTGCTGGCCGTGTCGGTCGGCTGCCGGCGGCCCACCGTCGCGGAGCGTGACGAGCAGGAACGCCAGGATCCCGCCATCCAGGCGGCCTGGCGCGCCGCGGAAGCCGGAGACCGCGCTGGCGCCGTGTCCCAATACGAGGCGATTCTCCGGGAACGGCCCGACCTGGCCCGCGCGCATCTCGACCTGGCCATGCTGTTGCTGGCAGCCGAGGAGAAACCCGTCAAGGCCATCTACCACTTCATGCGGTTCCAGGAACTCCGCCCGGATTCCGAGAAGCGGGAGCTGATCGTCCGGCAGATCTGGTACCTCACCGGCCTGATCAGCAGCAAGGCGTCGCAGTCCCGCATCGCGCTCCTCCAGCAGAAGTTGGCCGCCGCGGAGGCGGAAATCCAGGCGATTCGACAGGGGAAACCGTCCGCCCAACCGGCCGGACCTGCGGCTTCTTCCCTCCCGCGCGCCTATGTGGTCCAGCCGGGCGACACCTTGATCCGCATCGCGTTGAAGGTTTACGGAGACGGCTCGAAGGCGCGGGGCATCTTCGAGGCCAATCGGAGCCGCCTGAAAAGCGTGAACGCGCTGCAGGTCGGGCAAGCCCTGGTGATTCCACCGTAACGGAAACAGGGACAGGTTCGGACATCCATAACAGGAGGCGCGTCAGTCATGGCGAAGGACTTTTTTGACCAGGATCTGGTGGAGGCGCGGGCCGTGCGAACGGCGCCGCCCCCGACCGCCCCCGAGGGCGGCGGTACGGACGAGCTGGCTGCCCGTTCCATCTCCGATTTGAACCTGACCCGCATGGCCAAATACCGCGAACAGCGGAACGCCCAGCAGGCCGAGGCGGTCAAGGAGATGGAGAGCATCCGGCGCCGGGCGGAGGAGCTTGAACGGGAGCGGCGCGGGGTGGAGGAGGATACCCGGCAGCTCGACCGGTTCGAGCAGAGCCGCCGGGAGGTGTCCGAGCGGCTGGCCCAGGCCCTGGTCATGCTGGAAAAGCACGAGCTGCAGGCGATCCGGCTGGCCGAGTTGTACGCGGGCACCAAGCACCGGTTCAAGGAGTTGCGGGACGAGATCGCCGCCATCAAGGACGGCGACTGGGAAGACGCCCGGATTCGCGAAGAGGTCAATCGCGCGCTGGTGGTGATCGACGACGCGCGCAAGGAATACGGCAAGGCGATGGCCCGGATCGAGGCGGCCGAGTCGGGCGCTCCCGGGGGAGGCGAGCTGGGCGTGGTGGCGGCCGGCGGCGTGGGTCCGGCCGAGCCGCACGATTTCCGCTACTGGGTCAAGACCGGCTTCGCCTTTTTCCTGCCGGTCATGGCTTTCCTGCTGGCGCTGGCCCTGGTCGCCGCCGGCTGGCAGGTGCTGCGTCCTTAAGTATTGCCGGCGGACAGGAACTCCACCGTGAATGTGCATGTGCGAACGAAGAAACGGCGGGCCCGGCTCCTGGAAATTGAGCGGGAGCTGGAGTTGTTGAAAAAAAAGAAACGCGCCCTCGAGCGAAGCCGGGACGTGGAGGCGGCCGAGGCGCCTTTCCGGGAAGTCGAGGCAGCGGAACCGGCCGGGCTTTCGAAACCGCCGGCCGTGCCGGTCAGCCCGTCCGCCCCCGGCATCCCGCTGGCGGGCCGGGATCGGGAAGGGGCTGACGGGTCGATTCCGGGGGAATCCGGGGAGGAGCGGGAACGGTTCGCCAGCTACTTCATGAGCGGCAATCTGGGACGGTCGGGTACTCAGTTGCGGAAGGAGCGACGGGCCCAGCGCAACAAGGCCATCCTGATGGCGGTGTTGGCGGCGTTTTTGCTCATCGTGGTGGCGCGGTTTCTGGTCAAGTAAGGGGTTGACTTTTACCCCCCGCTTCCGGATACTCGCGACGAGAGAAGGATCAGGTTTTGCATGGCATCGGACACGATTGACGTCACCTACGTTGCGCGTCTCGCCCGGCTGTATCTGTCAGCGGAAGAGATCGCGGCGTTTCAGTCCCAACTCGGGCAGATTCTGGACTATGTCCAGACCATCCGCGGCGTGGATGTGACCGGTGTCGAGCCGACCGCCCATGCCATCCGCGTGCAGAATGTCTTTCGCGAGGACACGCCGGTCGGCGGGCTCCCGATGGAAACGATTCTGGCCAATGCGCCCCAGCATGCGGACAACCAGTTTTTAGTGCCAAGAATCGTGGAATAAGCCGGGGATTATATGGGTTCGCTGAACACGCTGACGGTCCGGGAAGCCGCGGACCGGCTGGAACGGGGCGTCTGCAGTTCCGAGGAACTGGTGCGCGACGTGCTGGCCGCGGCAGAGGCCGGGAACGGCCGGATCGGCGGCTATCTGGAAATGGACGCGGAAGCGGCGCTGGCCGAGGCCCGGCAGGCGGATGCCCTCCGCGCGCGGGGCGGCCAGGGGCGCCTGCTGGGCGTGCCGCTCGCGGTCAAGGATGTGCTGAACGTCCAGGGTCAGCGCTGCCGCTGCGGCTCCAAAATGCTCGAGGGGTACCGGTCGCCCTATGACGCCACGGCCATTGCGCGGCTGCGCGGGGAAGGCGCGATTTTTCTCGGCCGCACCAACATGGACGAGTTTGCCATGGGCTCCACCACGGAAAACTCGGCGTTCGGGCCCACCCGCAATCCCTGGAACCCGGCCTGTGTGCCGGGCGGTTCCAGCGGCGGCTCGGCCGCGGTGGTGGCGGCCGATCTGGCGTTGGCGGCGCTCGGCTCGGATACGGGCGGCTCGGTCCGCCAGCCCGCCTCCTTTTGCGGCTGCACCGGCTTGAAGCCGTCCTACGGCCGGATATCCCGCTATGGGTTGGTGGCCTACGCCTCCTCGCTGGATCAGATCGGGCCGCTGACCAAGGACGTGGAGGATGCGGCGCTGCTGCTGAGCGTGATGGCGGGGCGCGATCCCCGGGACTCCAGTTCGCTGGAGGCGCCGGTGGACGATTATGCGGCAGCCTGCCGAATGGGGCTGAAGGGCATGAAACTCGGCCTGCCCAAGGAGTATTTCGTGGGCGGGCTGGAGCCCGCGGTGGAGGCCGCCATCCGGGCGGCCCTGGACACCTGCCGGAGCCTGGGCGCGGAGTTTGTCGAGGTTTCCCTCCCGCACACGCGGTTTGCGATTCCCACCTATTACATCGTGGCGACGGCCGAAGCCTCGGCCAATCTGGCCCGGTTCGACGGCGTGCGGTACGGCTTCCGCGCGGAAGCGACCGGCGACGTCATGGATTTGTATGGGAAGAGCCGGGAACAGGGGTTTGGCCCGGAGGTGAAACGGCGGATCATTCTGGGCACCTACGTGTTGAGCAGCGGCTATTACGAGGCCTATTACGTCCGCGCCCAGCAGGTGCGCACGCTGATCCGGCGGGATTTTGAGGCGGCGTTCGAGACGTGCGACGCGCTCCTGACGCCGGTGGCGCCGACCGCGGCTTACCGGCTCGGGGAGAAATCGGACGATCCGCTCCAGATGTATTTGGGCGACATCTTCACCGTGCCGGCCAACCTGGCGGGCATCTGCGGGCTTTCCGTGCCGTGCGGATTCACTCCGGCGGGGCTGCCGGTGGGCCTGCAGGCGCTGGGGCCGGCATTCGGGGAATCCCGCTTGATGCGGATTGGCGGCGCCTTTCAGCGGGCGACGGACTGGCACCGCCGGCGGCCGGCCGTGGGGGGGGGGCGCGCGTGAACTATCGCACCACCATCGGGCTCGAGGTGCACGTTCAGTTGAAAACGCGGACGAAGATGTTCTGCGGCTGCCCCACGGGGGCGGGCGCCCCGCCCAACAGCCAGGTGTGTCCCGTCTGCCTGGGGTATCCGGGCGTGATGCCGGTCATCAACGGCGAAGCGGTCCGGCTGACCGTCCTGACCGGGCTGATGCTGGGCTGCGAGATCGGGCGCGCGAGCAAGTTCGACCGGAAGAACTACTTTTATCCGGACATGCCCAAGAACTACCAGATTTCCCAGTATGACAAACCGCTCTGCCTGGGCGGCGCGGTGGAGGTCGATTGCGGCGGCGCGCTCAAGACCGTCCACCTGACCCGCATCCACCTGGAGGAGGATGTGGGGAAGTGCATTCACCAGGCGCGGCACAGCGGGTTGGATTTCAACCGGGCGGGCGTGCCGCTGATGGAGATCGTCACGGAACCCGACATGGAGACGCCGGACGAAGCTTTCGCGTTTCTGCTCACGCTCAAGCAGATGCTGCTGTACCTGGGGGTGAGCGACTGCAATCTGGAGCAGGGCAATCTGCGGTGCGACATCAACTGCAGCGTGCGGCCCGAGGGGCAGGAAGCCCTGGGCACGAAGGTGGAGATCAAGAACCTCAACACCTTCAAGGGCGTCCACCAGGCGCTGCGCTATGAACTGGACCGGCAGGTGGAGGTCGTTTCCGGCGGCGGTCGGCTCGTGCAGGAGACGCGGCGGTGGGATTCCGACACCGGTGTCACCGAGTCTATGCGCACGAAGGAACAGGCGCACGATTACCGCTATTTCCCGGAGCCGGACCTGATGCCGGTGGTGTTGACGGAGGCGCAGGTCGAGGCCTGGCGCGCGACCCTCCCGGAACTGCCCCGCCAGAAACGGGAGCGGTTCATGGCCGAGTACGGGATCCCGGAATACGACGCACGGGTGCTGGCGGCCCAAAAGGACGTGGCCGATTATTTCGACGAGGCGGCCCGGGGTTCCGCATCGCCCAAGCTGGTCTCCAACTGGGTGATGACCGAAATGCTGAGGCGGCTGGCGGAACGGGAGATGGATATCCGGGACGTCAAGGTGACCCCCTCGGCGCTGCGCGAACTGGCGGCCCTGGCGGAACGCCAGGCGATCAACTCCAACACGGCCAAGGAGGTGTTCGCGATCCTGTTCGAGAGCGGCGGGGATCCGGCGGCCATCGTCCGGGAGCGGGGGTGGGGGCAGGTGAGCGACGAGGACTCGATCGCCGCCCTGGTCGACCGGGTGCTCGCGGAAAACGCCAAGTCCGCGGAGGATTACCGCAAGGGCAAGGAGGCCGCGCTGAAATTTTTGATCGGGCAGGTCATGCGCCTGAGCAAGGGCAAGGCCAACCCCCAGATCGTCAACGAGAAACTGATGCGGCGTCTGGTCCGGCCGGGAGGAAGTGCGCAGTGACATCCAATGACGAATTCGTGCTGGAGATCCTCGAGGAGGAGGGCCTGGTCACCCGCGAGCAGATCGAGGAGTCGCGCACCGCCGCGACCGATGGCAAAGCCAGCGCGCTGGACATCCTGGTGGAGAATCGCGTCCTGTCCAAGCGGGACGCCCTGTCCGCCGTGGCCGCCCGGTTCGGGATGGAGATGATCACCCTGGCGGGCATGGCGATTCCGGCGGAGGTGACCTCCGCCGTGACCCCGGAGATTGCCCGGCAATACAAGGTCATTCCGGTTCACAAGAGCGACAACACCCTGACGGTCGCGATCGGCGATCCGCTGGACGTCGAGACGCTCGACAAGCTGCGCTACGTGCTGAAATGCAACATCGAGGGCGTGGCGGCCCTTCCCGAGGAGATCCAGGTGGCCATGGAGCGGTATTACACCGCCGAGGCGTCCATGGAGAAACTGATTTCCGACATTGACGGCACCAATATCGACGTGGTGAGCGCGGGCGCGCAGGGCGCGATCATCGATGCCGCCGACGTGACCGAATCGGACGTGCCGATCATCAAGCTGGTCAGCCTGATCATTTTCGAGGCGCACCGCAACCGGGCCTCGGATATTCATCTGGAGCCGATGGAAAAACGGTTCCGCGTCCGCTATCGCATCGACGGCGTGCTGCACGAGGTGGACAGCCCTCCGAAGCGTCTGCAGTCGGCCATTCTGAGCCGCGTCAAGATCATGGCCAACATGAAAATCGCCGAAAAGCGGACGCCGCAGGACGGCCGCATCCAGGTGAACGTGCGCGGCCGCGAGCTCGACCTGCGCGTGAGCACGGTTCCCTCCGTGCACGGCGAGAGCATCGTCATGCGTATTCTCGACAAGCAGAACCTGGCCCTGGGCCTTCCGAAGCTGGGCTTCTTCGCGGACGACCAGGAGAAGTTCGAGCGGCTGATCACCCTGCCGGACGGCATCCTGCTCGTGACGGGCCCCACGGGCTCGGGCAAGACCACCACGCTCTACGCCTGCCTCAACTACATCAACCGGCCCGACCGCAAGATCATCACCGTGGAAGATCCGGTGGAATACCAGATGCCCGGCGTCAACCAGGTCCACGTGCGGGAGGATATCGGCCTGTCATTCGCCGCCGCGCTGCGCTCCATCCTGCGCCAGGCGCCGAACGTGGTGATGATCGGCGAAATCCGCGACCTGGAAACGGCGCGCATCGCGACCGAAGCCGCGCTGACCGGCCATCTCGTGTTCAGTACCCTGCACACGAACGACGCGCCCAGCGCGATCACCCGTCTGCTCGACATCGGGATCAAGCCGTTCCTCGTGGCCTCCGCCCTGCGCGCGGTCATCGCCCAGCGCCTGGTGCGGACCATCTGCCCGAACTGCAAGGAGCCCTACCGTCCGCCCCAGAGCGAGCTGCGGCTGTTGGGGCCGCTGGCGGCCAAGACCAAGGACCTGGAGTTTTTCCGGGGCCACGGCTGCGCCCGCTGTTCGCTCACGGGCTATTCGGGCCGGGCCGGCATTTTCGAGATTTTCATACTCAACGACGAAATCCAAAAGATGATCTTCGACAAGAAACCGGCGAACGAGCTGCGGGGCCGGGCCCGGGAGTTGGGCATGCGCACGCTTCGCGAGGACGGCCTGCGCAAGGTGATGTCCGGCCTGTCCTCGCTGGACGAAGTGTTGCGGGTCACCATGGGAGATCTGGAGTAACGCTATGTCGCAAATCGAAATGAACGAACTGCTGCAGGCGGCCGTCGATGAAGGAGTTTCCGACGTTCATCTGGCCGTTGCCTCGCCACCCGTCTTCCGCCTTCACGGCGGCCTGGTGGCCCTGGACCTGCCCGTGTTGAATGCCGAGGACACCCTGCGGCTGATGAAGAGCATCACCTCCGAATCCGACCAGCAGAAGGTGGCGGAAAACGGCGGCGTCGATTTCGGGTTCGGTTTCGGGGAAGCGGCCCGGTTCCGCGTCAGCGTCTTCCGCCAGCGCGGCAGCATCGGCGTCGTGCTGCGCCAGATTCCCTCCAAGCTCCTGTCCCTGGAACAGATCGGCCTGCCGCCCCAGGTCAAGGAAATGCTGTTCCGCCCCCGCGGCATGATCCTGGTCACGGGCCCGACGGGCTCGGGAAAAACCACGACCCTGGCCAGCATGATCGACGTGATCAACCGGGAGCGGGACTGCCACATCATCACGATCGAGGACCCCGTCGAATATTACCACAAGCACCAGAAGTCGCTGGTTACCCAGCGCGAGGTGGGGGTGGACGTGCCCAGTTTCGGCGAGGCGTTGAAACGCGCCCTGCGCATGGATCCGGACGTGATCCTGGTGGGGGAGATGCGCGATTTGGAGACCATGCAGGCGGCCATCACCGCGGCGGAAACCGGCCATCTCGTCTTTGCCACCCTGCACACCACCGGGGCCACCCGGACGGTGGACCGCATCGTGGACGCCTTTCCGACGACCCAGCAGGCGCAGGTCCGCACGCAGTTGGCCTCCGGCCTGGTCGCCGTCATCTCCCAGCTCCTGCTCGTGCGCGCGGACAAGCCCGGCCGCGTGGCCGCCTTCGAGATCATGATCACGACGCCCGCCATCCAGGCGCTGATCCGCGACAACAAGACCTTCCGGATCACCTCGGAAATCCAGACCGGCGCCAAATGGGGCATGATCACGCTCGACGCGCACCTGATGACCCTTTACGAAAACGGGCTGATCACCTATGAGGACCTGGTCACCAAGTCCCAGGACCCCGACAGCGTGGTGCAGAAGCTGCAGGAAGTGGCGGGAAAGAGGAGAAAGTAGCCATGCCGCTCGATCACGATATCGACCCCCTGTTGCAGGTGCTCAAGGAGCAGGGCCGGCTCACGGCGGAGCAGATTGCGGACGTCGAGGAGGAACAGAAGGTCTCCGGCAAACCGATCCGGGCCGTGCTGCTGAACCTGGAAATGCTCAAGGAGGACGAGCTGCTCGAGGTCATCGCCGCTTACATGGGCGTCAAGGTCATCAACCTCCCGGCCACGGACATTCCCCCCGATGTGGTGCATGCCATTCCCGCCAGCGTGGCCCGGATGTATACCGTCGTGCCGGTCGAGAAACGCGCCGATTCCGTGGTCCTGGCCACTCACGAGATGATCACGCCCCAGTTGAACGACGAGCTGGCGTTCGTGCTGTCGCGGGATATCAGCTTCGTCCTGGCCCGGGAGGACGACGTCCGGACCTGCGTCAACCAGTTTTACGGCGACGACAGCGCCTCCGTCAACGAACTGCTGTCCGCGCTCGAGGACGACATCGAGGAGGACTCGACCGCGCTGGAGGTCCAGAGCGAGGACGACCTGAAGGGGCTGGAAGCGGCGGCGGGCTCCACGCCCGTGATCCGTTTCGTGAACCTGGTGCTGTACCAGGCCGTGCAGGGGCGGGCCTCGGACATCCATTTCGAGCCGTTCGAGAACGAGTTCAAGATCCGCTACCGCGTGGACGGCACCCTGTACGAAATGGCGCCCCCGCCCAAGCGCCTGGCGCTTCCCGTGATCTCCCGCCTCAAGGTCATGTCCAACCTGAACATCGCCGAGCGGCGTCTGCCGCAGGACGGCCGCATTCAGCTCACGATCGCGGGCCGCCAGGTGGACTTCCGCGTCTCCTCCCTCCCCACCGCCCACGGCGAAAGCGTGGTGCTGCGCGTGCTGGACCGGGGCCAGGTCTCCCTGGACATCGAGAACCTGGGCATGCCAGACGACGTGTACCAGGCGATCCTGCTCGACATCGTGAAACCGAACGGCATCATCGTGGTCACGGGCCCGACGGGCTCCGGCAAGACCACCACGCTCTACTCCGCGCTGCGCAAGATCAACACGGTGGACACCAAGATTCTCACGGCCGAGGAGCCCGTGGAATACGAGATCGACGGGATCGTGCAGGTGCCGATCAACGAGGCATCGGGCAACACCTTTCAACTGGTGCTCCGGGCGTTCCTCCGCCAGGACCCCGACATCCTGATGATCGGGGAAATCCGCGACATCGAAACCGCCCATATCGGCATCCGCGCCTCGCTCACGGGCCATCTCGTGTTCAGCACCCTGCACACGAACGATTCCGCCGGCGCCATCACCCGCCTGATCGACATGGACGTGGAGCCCTACCTGATCTCCTCCACGATGGAAGCGGTGATCGCCCAGCGCCTGCTGCGCCGGGTTTGCGGCAAGTGCAAGATGGAGTTCGCCCCCGAGCCCGACCTCCTGGAACGCCTGGGCGTGACGGCGCAGGATGTGGGCACGCGCACCTTCTACCGCGGCAAGGGATGCGATCAGTGCCATAACATGGGCTACCGGGGTCGGCAGGGTGTGTTCGAATATCTGCCCATCACCGACCCCATCCGCGACATGATCAACGAGCGCAAGCCCACGCTGCTGCTCCGCAACAAGGCCATTGAGCTGGGCATGCGCACGCTTCGCGAAGACGGCATCCGCAACATTCTCGACGGGTATACCACCGTCGAGGAAGTGATCAAATACACCTGAGCCCATGATCGAGAACGTCATTATCGCCGGCTCCGGCCCCGCCGGCTGCACGGCTGCCCTGTACACGGCCCGGGCCGGCCTGGCCCCCCTGGTGCTGGAGGGGTCCGCCCCCGGCGGCCAGTTGACCGTCACCACGGAGGTCGAAAACTATCCCGGCTTCCCCGACGGGGTGACCGGTCCGGCGCTCATGGAACTGATGAAGCGCCAGGCGGAACGGTTCGGCGCGCGGTTCGAGGCCGAAAGCGTCCAGGCCGTCGATTTTTCGGGCCAGCCCCTCCGGCTCAGCCTGGAGAGCGGACGGGCGGTGGAAGGACGGACCGTCATTCTGGCGACCGGCGCGACGGCCCGGTGGCTCGGACTGGAGTCGGAGCAGGCGCTTCGGGGGAAGGGCGTCTCGGCCTGCGCCACCTGCGACGCCGCCTTTTTCAAGAATGTGCCCGTGGCCGTGCTGGGCGGCGGCGACACGGCCATGGAGGAAGCCCTGTTCCTGGCGCGCTTTGCCTCGCGGGTGTTCCTCGTGCACCGGCGCAAGGAGTTCCGCGCCTCGCGCATCATGGCCGAGCGCGTGCTGGCTCATCCCAAAATCGAAACGGTGCTCGAGTCGACGGTCGAGGAGGTGCTTGATCCGGCGCGGGGGGCGGTCACGGGTTTGCGTTTGAAACAGGCGGGAACCGGAGAAACGCGTGTGCTGCCCGTCTCCGGCCTGTTCGTGGCGATCGGGCATGAGCCCAATACCGCCGCGTTCAAGGGGCAGGTGGAACTCGACGGCACGGGCTACATCGTCACCCGCGGCGCGCGCACCAGCGCGGCCGGCGTTTTCGCGTGCGGCGACGCGCAGGACCCTGTCTACCGGCAGGCGGTGACGGCGGCCGGCACCGGGTGCATGGCCGCCCTGGAAGCCACCCGGTTTCTGGAAGGGGTTGGTTTATGAGTCATCCGGCCGGCAACGGAAAACGCCGATTCGACGTGTATCGGCGGCTGCTGACGCACGCCCGCCCCTATGCCGGACGCCTGGCGTTGGGCGTTCTTTTCGGGGTCCTGTTTGCGCTCACCCGCGGCGCGCTGGTCTGGGCGATCAACAAGGGGCTTCCGCTGTTTTTCGGAACGGATGGCTCCGCGGCGGAGGCCGATCCGCGCCGCCTGGCCCTCGCGATGGCCGCCTTTCCCATCCTGGCGCTGTTGAGCGGCCTGGGCGATTTCGGCAGCAAGTTCCTGATCAAGTGGGTTGGCAACCGGGTCATCATGGACTTGCGCAACGCCATGTTCAGGCACCTGATGGACCTGTCGGTCCTGTTTTTTTCGGAGCGGCGGACCGGCGAACTGATCTCCCGAGTCACCAACGATCCGCTGCTCGTGGAGCAATCCGTTTCCGCGGTGTTGGGCGACATCGTCAAGGAGCCGCTGACGCTGCTGACGATGGTGGGCGCGCTCGTCTATCTGGATGCGAAACTGGCGCTGGCCAGCCTGGTGCTTTTCCCCTTGTGCGTGCTTCCGATTGCCATTTTCGGGAAGAAGATGCGGAAAAACTCGCGGCTCGCCCAGGAGAGGATCGCGGATCTGATGTCGATCCTCCAGGAAACGATCATTGGCGCCCGCATCGTGAAGGCCTATGGCATGGAACCGGTGGAAGACGGCCGGTTCCGGGATCAGAACCGGATCTTTTTTGGGAAAGTCATGCGGATGGCGAAGGCGCGCGCCTCCGTGGAGCCGATCATTGTCTTCATTTCCGCCGTGGGGATATCCTTTGTGTTGCTGTATGCCCGCTGGGCCGGCATGACGTTCAGCCAGATCATCGCGTTTTCCGTGGCGCTGGCGATGATGTACGACCCGGTCAAAAAACTGAGCGGCATTCATCTGCAGATCCAGCAGAGCGTGGCCGCGGCGGAGCGCATTTTCGAACTGATCGACACGCCGCTCACGGTGCTCGAACGGCCGGGCGCGCGCTCCTTTGAAGGCGTCGTGCGCGAAGTGGAGTTTGACCGGGTGGCGTTTGCCTACGAGCCCGAGAGGCCCGTTTTGAGGGACATTCACCTCACCGTGCCGTCGGGCATGCGCCTGGCGATTGTGGGCAATTCCGGCTCCGGCAAGACCACGCTCCTCAATCTGATCCCCCGGTTCACGGATGTCACGTCGGGCGCCATCCGGATCAACGGCGCGGACATCCGCGACTATTCCCTGAAGTCCCTGCGCAAGGCCATGGGCGTGGTCACCCAGGAGACGATCCTGTTCAACGACACCGTGGCCAACAACATCCGGTACGGCACCACGGACGCCCCGCAGGCCGCCATTGAGGAGGCGGCCCGCAAGGCTTACGCCCATGAGTTTATCGAGGCCATGCCGAGGGGCTACGACACGATGATCGGCGAGCGGGGCCTGCGCCTGTCCGGCGGCCAGAAGCAGCGGCTGGCCATTGCCCGGGCCATTCTGCGCAATCCGCCCATCATGTTGCTGGACGAGGCGACCAGCGCCCTGGACACGAGCTCGGAGCGGCAGGTCCAGGCGGCGCTCGACATCCTCATGCAGGGACGCACCGTGTTCGTGATCGCGCACCGGCTGTCCACCATCGTCAACTGCGACCGGATCCTGGTGCTGGAGGCCGGGCGGATTGTGGAATCGGGGACGCACGCGGAGTTGCTGGAGAAAAACGGCCATTACCGCAAGCTCTACGACCTGCAGTTCAGCGTGTCTCCCGATGCCGGTTGAGGATGTCGCGGATGTAGGCGCGGGTGGACGGGAAGGTGACGGCCGCCTGGAAGCCCGCGGCCGTGTCGGCGCCGGGCTCGGCCGCCCACCGGCGGGCATGAGTCAGGCCGGCGTTGTATTCGGCCAGCGCGAACGCGGCCGGGATATCCCGGCCGCTCCACCGGCGAAGCGCGCGCGACAGGTACCAGGCCCCCGCCAGGATGTTCGTGCCGGGATCGAACAGGTGCGATTCCTGGAAATCCGGCACGGCCGCCGCGCGCGCCCATTCCCTGGCCGCCGGGCCGCGCACCTGCATGAGCCCGATCTCGCCGGCCCGGCCGACCCGATCGGCGCGGTAGCCGCTCTCGCGCCAGATCACGGCCGACACCAACCCGGGGTCCACGCCGTACAGGACGGCGGCGTTCCGGATCAGGGGGTCGTAGCGGTGTTCGCGGTGCCGGTCGTAGAGACGCCAGCCGGCCAGCGCCAGAGCCAGCGATCCCATCACGGCCAGCGCCAGGAGCAGCTTGCGAATGCGGAGCGCCTCTGTCATGCCAACAGCGTAGGGGGTTGAACCGGTTTTGTCGAGGAGAACACGCCATGAAAACGTATCGAAAAGAGCTGTGGTTCCAGATTCCGACGCGACGGGGCTTCGTCAACATCACGCCCCAGGTGAAGGCGTGCCTGCGCGAAAGTGGAATTCGCGAGGGACTGTGTCTGGTCAACGCGATGCATATCACCGCCAGCGTTTTCGTCAACGACGACGAGGGCGGGCTGCACGCCGATTTCGAAACCTGGCTGGAGCGGCTGGCTCCGGAAAAGCCCCATTCCCAATACGCCCACAACGGGGGCGAGGACAACGCGGACGCCCATCTCAAACGGACGATCATGGGCCGCGAGGTGGTGGCGGCCGTGACGGGCGGCGAGCTGGATTTCGGACCCTGGGAGCAGATCTTCTACGGCGAATTCGACGGCAAACGCCGCAAGCGCGTGCTGGTGAAAATCATCGGGGAATAACCCGAACCCGGCGCGATCAGGCGCAGCCGGACCGGCTATCGAGGCGGCCGCCCGGGCTTTTTGACCTGCACGGCCAGCGCGACAAACGGGGCATTCTCCAGGTCGAGCGTCTCGCGGAACTCCGTATCCCGGGGACCGTCGATCTTCAGGGAACGGGCGAAGAGCCCGCCCGCGGTCAGGCTGAGTTCAACGCCGGCCCGGGGGCGCCACGCGGCGCCGGCGAGCGCCTGAAAGCCTTTCAGGTGCAGATCCCGTTGCGGGTCGCCGGGCACGCCCCGGCCGATGTTCCATTGGCCGCCTGACGGCGCGGCGCCGGCGTAAACGGACCACCGGTCGCTCGGTTTGTAAATCAGGCGGGGGCGCGGCATGAACAGGTCCAGGTCGAGCCGGTCCGTGGCCTGCCAGCGCAGGCCGGCCACGGGTATAAGCCCGTAAAAACCGGCCCAGTCGGTCAACGCCGCGCCTGCCCCGACTTGCAGGCGGGGTTTCCAGGGATAGAACGCGAGAACGAAGCCGCCCAGGTGGAAGTCCTGATCGTCCACGTCCTTCAAGTCGGAATGGAGGGCGGGCGCAAGCCGGGCCAGGATGCGCACTCGGGACGTGGTGGCCACGGTGGCCTGGAGCGGGATCCGGAACGTGTGGAGCCGGTAATCGGGCAGGCGGGTTTCCGACAGGTCGAGAACGGTATACTGAAAGCCGGCGCCGAGCCCGAATTCAGCGCGGGACTCGGGGGAGGGGCTCCAGGTTGGCAGAAACTCGGCCGCGGCTTCCGAAACCGCCAGGGATCCGCCTCCTTCCAGGTGCGCGGGCGCCTGCCATTCGGTGGACACCCGGTATTCGGCCCGGGCCGGAAGCGCCAGAAGGAGCGCCGCCAGTGCGGTGAGGAGCGTTTTTCCCATGGGGTAACCGTAGCAGACCCCCCAAAAAAACTCGACCTCTTCTTTCGTTTTCCCTATGTTCATTCTTTCATTGAGGCATGTTGTGAAATCCGAGGATAACGATGCGACCGATGAAGCGGGCCAGGTGCCGGTCATTCGACGGCTCCTGGCGTTGGCGTGGCAGTACCGGCTCGGTTGCATCCGGATCATTCTTCTGCAGTTCTGCCTGCTGGGCATCACGGTGGCCAGCCTGGGGTTGACCGGCCGCGGGATCGATTATATTCGCGCTTCGATCGATCCGTCGGTCAATCTGCCGACCTGGCCCCGGGGGTGGACGCCGCCGGCGTCCTGGCCGCCCATGGCGATTCTGGCCGGCATCGGGGGGCTGATTCTGATCTTCGCGATGGTCCGCGCCCTGTTGACTTTTTATAACAACCTCTCCAGCGTGAAGATCATTCAGCAGGGGTTGGTGGTGAACCTGCGCGCGAAGGTGTATGACAAGCTCCAGCGGCTCAGCTTCCATTATTTCGACGAACAGTCCAGCGGCACACTGATTACCCGCATCACCAGCGATTGCCAGCAGGTTCGAAGTTTTGTGGACGGCGTGGCGATTCAAACGGTGATCCTGGTGGTCTCCGCAACCACCTATTTTCTGTACATGATCCGCATCCATGTGGGGCTCACCCTGGTCAGCCTGGCCGCGCTCCCGCTCATCGCCGTGTCGGCCATTCTTTTTTCCCGGAAGGTCAAGCCCGCGTACCGCCGGGACCGCGACCTGGTGGACAAGCTGGTGATGGGGCTGAACGAATCGATCCAGGGGATGCACGTGATCAAGGGCTTTTCGCGGGAAGCCGAGGCTCAGGCCCGGTTCGATGCGAATAACCGCGCGGTTTGGGAGCAGAAGAACAAGATTTTCTGGATGGTCTGCCTCTATGGGCCGTCCGTCGAAATGGTGACGCGGGTGATCACCGTGACCGTGCTGGCGTATGGCGGCTGGCTCTGCTTTCATGGCCGCCTGCCCCTGGGCGAGGGGCTGATCGTGTTTCTCGGCCTCTTGCAGCGGCTGACCGACCAGGTGAACGTGTTGACGAATATTACGGATTCCGCCCAGCAGAGCCTGGCGGCGGCGCGGCGGGTGTTCGAGGTGCTGGATCTGGAGCCCGAGGTGAAGAGCCCGGAGCGGCCGGTGGCGCTGCCTTCGATTCGCGGGCATGTCCGGTTCGAGCATGTCGCGTTTGCCTACCCGGGGGGCGGGACGGTTCTGAACGACATTCAGGTGGAGATCCGGCCGGGCCAGAGCATCGGCATCCTGGGCACCACGGGGGCGGGCAAGAGCACGCTGCTCCACCTGATTCCGCGTTTCTACGACGTGACCGGCGGCGCGCTTTTCATCGACGGCGTGGATGTGCGCCGCCTGGACTTGGAGGAACTGCGCCGGCAGGTGGGAATCGTGTTCCAGGAAAGTTTCCTGTTCAGCAACACCGTCGCCTCCAACATTGCGTTCGGCCGACCTGACGCGTCCCGCGACGCGGTCGAACGGGCGGCCCGGTTGGCCGCGGCCCATGAGTTCATCATGTCCCTTCCCAAGGGATACGAGTCGGTGCTGAGCGAGGGGGGCGTCAACCTGTCGGGCGGGCAGCGGCAGCGGCTGGCCATTGCCCGGGCGATCCTGCCCGATCCGCCAATCCTGCTGCTCGACGATCCCACGGCGTCGGTGGACGCGGAGACGGAGGGCGAGATTTTGAGGGCCATCGACGGGGCCAAGCAGGGGCGCACCACGTTTCTGGTCACACACCGGCTCAGCGCGTTGCGGCGGATGGATGTGATCCTGGTCATGCACCGGGGCCGGATCGAGCAGATCGGCACGCACGAGCAGCTCCTGGCCGTGCGCGGGCCGTACCGGCGCGCCGCGCGCATCCAGTTGGGCGAGGAGTTCGCGGCCGTGGCCCCGCCGCTTGGGGGAGGCGCCCCATGAGCGCCAAACCGGACGTCCCCAAGCCGCTCGGGCTGACCTACGTGGATCGATCGCAGGAATCGCGGATGGACACCCGGCCCCTGTCGCTGTCGCTTTTCACGCGCCTGTTCGCGTACACGCGCGGCTGCGGCGCCAAGCGGAACTGGCTGTTCGTGTGCGTCATCCTCCGGGCCATCCAGATGACGGTGGTTCCCTGGATGATGGCGTCCATCATCGGCGGCCCCATCCGGAGCGGAGACTGGCCGGGGCTGATCCTTTGGCTGGTGGCGTTGACGGCGGTGGCGTTGTCCATGCAGGTCACGCTGCATTTCCGCCAGCGGCTGGGATTGGAGCTGGGCGAAACGGTCGTGCGCGACCTGCGGCGCGACCTGTACCGCCACATGCTCGAACTGCCGATGGGCTATTATCACCGCACCCGGCCCGGCATGCTGATCAACCGATTCACCTCCGATTCGGAGGCGGTGCGCGTCGGCGTGCAGAACGTGGTGTTCGCGGGACTGGTGCTCGTGCTCAACATGCTGATGTCGGCCGCCTTCATGCTCTATTACGATTGGGGGTTGTTCATGGTCATCCTGGCCATGGCGCCCGTGCTGTTCGGGCTGAACCGGATTTTCCGAACCCGGTTGAGCCGTGCCTACCGGGCCGTGCAGGAGAGCTTCAGCCGCGTCACCGCCACCGTGGTGGAGTCTGTGCGCGGCATCCGCGTCACCCAGGGATTCAACCGGTGGGAAAAGAACGCCGACCTGTTCCACGAGCTGGTGTACGATCATTCCTTTTTCAATGTCCGGGTCACCAAGACCGAGTCGTTGTTCCTGCCGCTGCTGGACATCAACAGCCAGTTTTTCCTGGCCGCCCTGTTGATGATCGGGGGGCTTCGGGTGTTTCACGGAAGCGGCACGGACGTGGGCGACCTGATCCAGTTTTTCTTCCTGTCCGGCAGCTTTTTCGGACCGCTCAACGGCCTGGCCAACCATTATAACAATGCGCTTACGGCCATGGCCAGCGCGGAGCGGGTGTTCCGGTTCCTGGACACCCGGCCGGAATGGGAAGATCCGTCCGCGTCCGATCCGTTGCCCCGCCTCCAGGGGCGGATCGAATTCGACCGGGTCGGTTTTTCGTATGTCCCCGAACGGCCCGTGCTGGACG
The DNA here is from genome assembly GCA_964609905.1 of uncultured Verrucomicrobiota bacterium. Lineage (GTDB taxonomy): Bacteria > Verrucomicrobiota > Kiritimatiellia > CAIKKV01 > CAIKKV01 > CAZSUH01. The sequence continues at coordinate 1,519 of CAZSUH010000017.1, read as the reverse complement.
AGGCGTCCTTCACGGCGGAAGCGGGCCAGACCGTGGCCCTTGTGGGGCCCACCGGCAGCGGCAAGACGACGCTGATCAATCTGGTCGCCAAGTTTTACGTTCCCCGCTCAGGCACGGTGCGGATCGACGGACAAAATATCCGGGAAATCAACGGCGCCGCCTTGCGCCGTCAGTTCGGCATTGTGCTGCAGCAGAATTTCCTGTTCACCGGTACGGTGTTGGACAACATCCGCCTGAGCAAGCCCGAGGCGAGCGAGGAGGACGTGCGGGAAGCGGCGCGGCGGCTCGATTGCCTGGATGTTCTGGAGACGCTGCCGGACGGACTTCACACGCTGGTGGGGGAACAGGGTTCCGGCATCTCGCTGGGCGAGCGGCAGTTGATCTGCTTCACCCGCTCCATGCTGGCGGACCCGCGCATCGTGATCCTCGACGAGGCGACCAGTTCCGTGGACGCGCTGACGGAGGCCCGCCTGCAGGCGGCGCTGGAAAAGCTGCTGGCCAATCGGACCAGTTTTGTCGTGGCCCACCGGCTCAGCACCATTCGGAATGCCAACCAGGTGCTGGTGCTGGACAAGGGGCGCATCGTGGAGCGTGGCAATCATCGCCAGCTCATGGCCGCGAACGGGCTCTACGCGCGGCTCTACCGCGAATTCATGCTGGCCCACGCGCTCGTGAAGCCTCAGCCTTCGCCGCCCCGGAAAGCCTCGATGTAGGCCATGCCGAATTCATCCCGGCCGGTGAGCAGGTCCACGGCCAGTTTGAATTCCCTGGTCGTTGGATCGAGCCCGTTCAGGATCTCCTTGCCGATCTGCGCGGGATCCACGATGCCGCCGTCCGCGCCTTTCTGAACGGCCATCCAGGCAAACACCTGGTTGATCAGCTTGCGGTTGGGCATGCCAAAGGAGACGTTGCTCAGTCCGGCGATGATGTGGATGGCCGGGCCGTAGGTCGCGCGGATGGCCTCCACCGCGTTCAGGAACCGGTTTCCATTTTCGGCGTCCACGGAGATGGGGAACACGAGCGGGTCGATGTGAATGGCGGGGAGATCGAAGCCCGCCTGTTTCAGGATGGGCATGAGTTTGGCGACATTGGCCAGGCGTTCCGCGGTGTCGGACGGCATGCCTTTTTCGCCGGCGGCCGAGGCGATCACCACCGCCTTGTGGCGGGCGGCCGTCTGGATGGCATCCACGCGCTCGAGCGAGACCGAGTTGACCATCGGCCGGCCGCGCGCGGGATCGCACGCCGAGAGGCCGGCGGCCAGGATTTCCAGGTTGGATGAGTCGATGCTCACCGGGATATGGACGGCTTTCTGCACGACGCCCACGGTCCACTTCATGAGGCGGACGCGTTCCGCGATGTCCGTGCTGAACTCGTCCACGTTGATGTCGAGATAGGTGGCGCCCTGGATTTCCTGCCGCTTCGCGAGGGCTTGCAGATAGTCGATGCCGGCGGCCTTGCCCGCGGCGTCGCCGTAGTTGCCCTGCCAGATGGCCACGGCGCAGTGCTTGACCTTGCCGTT